>LVBE01000134.1 GCA_001603105.1 Spirochaetales bacterium Spiro_03 | reverse complement strand
GTTGTGACCTGGTTATTGGATATCCACTGCGGAACTCAGGTAGGATACTCATAAAGGGTGTAAGCCGGCTAGCCTTGGCCGCCCTGCTCGAGTATGCTGAGCCAAAAAGGAGGAGTCCATGATCATCGACCGCATCGAGAACCTTTCACGCTATGCTCTGTTGCTTCCCCAACTGAACACCATCATCTCACTCATTGAAGGCGGGACGCTTCATACCCTGCCTTTGGGCAGCTACACCACTGACGATCCGAGCCTTCGCTACGTCATCATGCGCTATGAGACGGTGCTTGAAGAGCCAGAGCTGTATGAGATCCACCGCCGTGATGCTGACGTGCAGATCCTCCTCTCAGGGCGTGAGCGCATGGACGTAGCCGATCGCGAGGGTTTTGTCACCACCGTCGAGTACGATCAGAGCAAGGACGCTCTCTTTGGTACAGGGCGCAAGACTGTCTCGTACCACGCTGACACCTCCCATTTCGTGCTGTTCTTTGCTGGAGAGCCTCACGCTCCAAATCTCATAGACAGTGAAGAGCGTGCTGTGAAGAAGGTGGTCTTCAAGATCATTGTCTGACTTGCCATAGTTTGCTCGTCTTCAACATTGACAGATGGAAAAACCCGTGCGACCATACCTGTAAGACAGCTTTACAGCTGATCATACACATGGGTGCACTGCACCCTCTCAGGAGGAGAGAATGAAAAAAACACTGATCGTTTTGCTACTCGCCGCTCTGTTGGTACCTGCGCTCTTTGCCCAGGCATCAGCTGAAGCCAAACCCGTTGAGTTGGTCTACACCATGACTGCCGTCCCAACCGACGCCCATGCCGGTGCCATGCGGGTCTTCAAGGAGACCGTTGAGAAGGTCTCCGGTGGACAGATCAAGGTCCTTGCCTACGACTCCGCCTCTCTCTTCAAGCAAGAGCAGGAAGTATCGGCAGTCGTCAGTGGGCAAGCTGACATGACCGCTACTGCCGCTGCCTGGCTGACTGACAAGAGCCCCTGGGTCTCGATGTTCACCGCCGGCTACATCTTCAAGAGCTACGACCACATGACCAAGGTCCTCAACGGCCCCATTGGAGCTGAGGTCTTCGAACGCATCGCCAAAGAGCAGGGCATCCGCCCCCTCGGCGCTGAGTACCTGGGCACCCGCCAGCTGAACCTCGTCGCCGACAAGTGGATCAAGACCCCTGCTGACCTCAAGGGTGTGAATCTGCGGATGCCGGACACTGAGAGTTGGATTTTCCTCGGCCGCGCACTGGGCGCCAACCCCACCCCGATCTCCTTCAGCGAGCTGTACATGGCACTGCAGACCCGCACCGTCGATGGACAGGACAACCCGCTTCCGTCGACCAAGAACGCCAAGTTCTACGAAGTGACCAAATCCATCACCATCACCAACCACCTGGTTGACTCGGTATGGCCTGCGATCAACGAGAAGAAGTGGCAGTCCTTGACCGCACAGCAGAAGGATTGGGTCATGCAGGGCGTCAAGGCAGGTATCGAGTACTGTGACTCAGTGAACCTCAAGGCTGAGGCTGAACTGGTCCAGTTCTTCAAGGACGCCGGTCTGAAGGTGTACAACGCCGATCTCAACGCCTTTGCCGACCACGTACTTGCCCAGTACCTGTCCAGCCCCTATGCCGCAAGCTGGGACAAGGCTATCTTCGAGAAAGTCAAAGCTGCTGGCAACTGATCTTCAACGCACTATGCCCGGGGTTCTCCCCGGGCAATGTTCCCATCCACAGGAGACCACCCCGTGAAAAAAATACTGTTGTTCCTTCGGGAAGTGATGGAGGTATACCTCCCCATCGCCGCCTTCGTCTTGTTGTTTTTGGCCTTCATCCTCCAGGTCTTCTTTCGCTACGTCCTGCGTAGCCCCCTTACCTGGACCAAGGACCTCATCGTCCTCGGCTTCTGTTGGTCGGTGATCCTCGGCGCCTGCTATACAATGAGGCAGAAGGGACACGTTCAGTTCACCATGCTCTACGATGCATACTCGCCCAAGACAGCAGCATGGGCCCGCCTGATCGGAAATCTGCTGATCGTCATCAGCTTTGCTGCCATGATCGTCCCCTCATTCAACTATGCATTCTTCGTCGGTTTTCAGAAGACGGCAGCGCTACGGATCTCGCTGACCTGGTTCTTCCTCCCCTTCACCTACTTCCTCTTCTCGATCATCGGCTATACCATCGCCCCGATCATCGAAGACTGGAAGGTCATCACCGGAAAGCTTGCCGACAGCTTCGACCATAGCTACGATCTACTGCTCGGGGAGGTGAAGAAATGAGTTTTCCCCTCTTTGTCACCCTCTTTGTCTTCATTTTGATCTTCTTCCTACGGATGCCTATCGCCTTTGGCATGCTCGCCAGTGCGGTCTTCTACCTCTTGGTCAAGGGCGGAGATTTGAGCTTGGTCGTCAACCAGGTGATGAACACCTACTACACCAACTACGTCATCGTCAGCGTCCCGCTCTTCATCTTCACCGCCAATATCATGAATACCGGCAAGGTCACCGATTTGATCTTCAAGTTCGCCGGTGGGCTCGCTGGCCGTACCCGTGGAGCCCTCGGCCACGTCAACGTCATCGCAAGCCTCCTTTTTTCCGGCATGACCGGGTCGGCGATCGCCGATGCCGCAGGCCTTGGCAAGATCGAGATCGAGGCGATGCGCGACGCTGGCTACGATATGGAGTTCTCCTGTGCCATCACCGCCGCTTCGGCGACCATCGGCCCGATCTTCCCCCCATCAATTCCGCTGGTCATCTACGCGATGCTCAGCTCCACGTCGGTGGGAGCACTCTTTCTCGGTGGCATGATCCCTGCAATCCTGTTGGCCATCTTCTTGATGATCTACGTCGCCATCGCCAGCGCCAAGCGCAAGTACCCCCGTGGGGAAAAGATTGTGTGGCGCACCTTCCTCATCTTCTCCATCAAGGCGATCCCGGCCCTCCTGACCCCAGTCATCCTCCTCGTTGGCATCTACACCGGTGTGATGACCCCAACCGAAGCCGGAGCCATCGCAGGGCTCTACGCCCTGGCCATCTCTGTGCTCGCCTATCGAGCGATGGGGTGGCGCGACCTGTACGGGGTCATCAAGACTACCGTAAAGGACGTCGGGGCCACGAGCATCATGATCGGGGCCGCGACGATCATCAGCTACATCGTCGCCCGCGAACAGCTCGCTGCCAATATCGGCAACTGGATCCTCGGCTTCACCACCAGCAAAACCTCGTTCCTGCTCTTGGTGAACATCGTCATCCTCGTCTTGGGCATGTTCATGGACACCTCGACCATCCAGCTGGTCTTCGTACCCATCATGATCCCGGTCGCCGCTGCGATGGGCATCGATATGATCCACTTCGGCCTGATCGTCACCTTCAACATGATGGTCGGCCTGTCCACCCCACCCTTTGGGATGCTGCTCTTCATCACCAGCGGCATCTCCAACACACCTTTGAAGGGGGTGATGAAGGAGATCATCTGGCCGATCATCGCCATGTTGACCGTCCTGGTGATCATCACCTACATCCCCAGCGTCACACTCTTCTTGCCACGGATGGCAGGACTTGCCTAAGGAGCTCGTATGAAAGATATGCGTTACCACGGCTGTTGGCCGACCATGATCACTCCCTTCACCGATGCAAATACCGTCGACTTCAAAGCAGTTGAGCAGCTGACGAACTGGTATATCGACCGAGGATCGGATGGCATTTTTGCCGTCTGCCAGTCCAGCGAGATGTTCTTCCTCTCCGCCAGCGAAAAACTCGATATCGCCCGTGCCGTCGTCGACGCGGCAGCGGGGCGGATCAAGGTCATCGCAAGCGGACACACCGCCGACGACCACAACCAGCAGATCGATGAGCTGGCAGCCATGGCTGAGACCGGCGTCGATGCGGTGGTCCTCGTCGCAAACCGCCTGGCAAAGGAAGATGAGGGTTCCGATGTCTTCATGCGCAACGCCCAGGACATCTTCGACCAACTGCCTGCCGTCACCTTCGGCCTCTATGAGTGTCCGTACCCGTACCTGCGACTGCTCGATGACCAATTCCTCGCCTGGGCGGCAGCCGAGGAGAAACTTGTCTTTCTCAAGGACGTCTCCTGCTCCCTTGAGATCGAGAAGCGACGCGTAGAGCTGGTGAAGGGGACGAAGCTCGCCCTCTTCAACGCCAACACCGCCACCTTGCTCGACTCTTGGATCGCCGGCTACCACGGCTACAATGGGGTGATGGCGAACTTCCACATCGACATCTACAAGTGGCTCTACGAACACTATACAGAGGATGCCGCTCTCGCCCGTCGCGTCAGTGACTTCCTCACCGTCACTGCGGTGGCTGAGGCACGCGCCTATCCGGTCAACGCCAAGTACCACCTCGACCAGACCGAGATCCCGATGAGCCTGCTCACCCGCTCCAAGCCGGTCTCACTGCTCAACGAGAACGCCCGCCATGAGATCCATAGTCTGATTCGCATGGAGCGGGAGATGAGAAGAGAGTTGGGACTGAAGCTGTGAACAGAGGCGCTGAGTTCAGAAAGCGGCTGCTCTCCCAGACTGTGGTCGGGGGCCATGTGTTCCTAAACGACCCGGCGATCAGCGAAGCGATGGCACGCAGTGGCTATGACTTCATTTGGATCGATGCCGAACATGGCCCCTTTGACAAGCAGCAGCTGCTGATGCACGTCATCGCCGCCAACAACGGGGGAAGTGCAGCGTTCGTGCGCGTCACGCGCGCGACAATGGACGTGATCAAGCCGGTGCTGGAGATGGGCATCGACGGCATCATTCTGCCGATGATCACCAGCGCCCAGGAGGCCAAAGAGGCCCTTGAGCTCTGTCTCTACCCTCCCAAAGGTAGTCGGGGCTTCGGGCCACGGCGGGCGATCGCCTACAACAATCAAAGCCTCGAGGCCTACCTTGCGCAGAGTGAAGAGAGCTTTGTGCGAATCATCCAGATCGAGCACATCGATGCAGTGAGCCAGGTCGAAGCGATCCTTGCCCTAGAGGCCCTCGATGCCCTGATCATCGGCCCCAATGACCTCTCTGCCTCCATCGGCCTCTTGGGCCAGAGCCTCCACCCTGATGTGCTGAAAGCCGGCAAGATCGTCATTGACGCAGCAAAGCGGGCCGGTAAGCCTGTCGGCGTCTCCATTGGACCCAATGAAGTCGCCATCAGGACGTGGCAGGATCTTGGTGTTGATTTTCTGAGCGTTGGCGATGATATCTCCTTCATCCAGGAGGGGGCTAAGCGCACCTTTGCCATGCTAGGGCATAACCTTGTATAGTGGGGGTGGAGAGCGTAATGAACATCGTACACGTCAGCTTGGAACGCACCAACCTCAGCCAACAGATCGCAGACCACATCGAGCAGGTGATCCTCTCATCGCCGACGAGTCGGATGAATGAGAAGCTGCCTGGCGAGCTCAAACTCGCCAAGCAGTACAACGTCAGTCGCCCGGTGGTGCGCGAAGCGCTCAAGCTGCTGCAGGAGCGAGGGCTCATCACACTGAAGAATGGCATCGGGGCCATCATCACCCGTCCGGAGACCACCACCGTCCGGGATGCCATCAACCGCATCATGCAGGTAGACAAGATCTCCACCGAGGAACTTACGCAAATGCGTCAGATCCTTGAACTCTCCTCGGTTGAGCTAGCCGTCGAGAAGCTCACCGACGAACACATCGCGGCGATGGCCAAGAACATCGAGCGTTTCAGTGATCGAAGCCTACCGCTGAAGGAGCGGGTAACACTCGATGAGGAGTTTCACAAACTCATTGCCCAAGCCTCGGGCAATGATCTGCTCTGTCTCTTCGTCGGTGTACTGACCTCCCTTTTGCGTGACTACATGGGCAAGGGGGTGCTCATCGAAGGTGGTATCGAGGATGGCATTGCCCGCCACACCCAGATCTTCGAAGCTCTCAAGAGCCGGGACCAGGCAGCTGCCCATCATGCGATGGTCGAGCACCTGCGTGTCTCCCGTCTCAATGTTCAGCGCTTCGACGAGATGGGGGCTACGTCAAAGAAAGAAAAACTCTGACTAGAGGTCGAGGCTGTTGGCATCGAGCAGGAATTGACGCAGGCCCATGACCACCACCCCCTCTTCGGTGCGCCAGAGTTTGATCGGATCCTTGACCACAATAATCTTCTTGAAGGAGTCAGTGACAGAGACCAACGGTCGAGATTCTTGGCGCATCTTCTCACCGTCGGAGATAGCGAATGCCGATTGGATATAGTATCGCCGACTACCAAGATTGCATACAAAGTCAATCTCTGTACGTTTTCTGACTTGTTGCTCCCATATATCCACCACCCCAACGTCGACGGCAAAGCCACGCATCCGCAGCTCATTGTAGATGATGTTCTCCATGATGTGGCACTCTTCTTGTTGGCGGAAGTTCAACCGAGCATTGCGTAGTCCCACATCCTCAAAATAGTACTTGCATGGTGAAGCGATGTAGCGCTTGCCTTTCACATCATACCGCTCTGATCGGGTGATGAGGAATGCATCGGTGAGGTGATCGATGTATGTGCTGATCGTTTTCTCCGAGACATTCGGCATACCATTGCTGGCAAAACTTTTGGCGAGCCTGTGCGGATTGGTCAGCGAACCAACCCCTGACGCCAATACATTGAGCAGTGATCCCATCACCTCGCTGCCGCGAAGATTGTGCCGCTCTACGATGTCGCTGATATAGACCTTCTGCAAGAGGGTCTTCAGATAGTGTATCTTAAGCTCATCATTGCCTCGAGAGAGGATCAAGGGTAGCCCCCCATACGTGTAGTACTCTCGCCACGCGTCTTCTTCATTGCCTTCAAATACACTGAGGTACTCAGCGAAGGAGAGCGGATGGACCTGTATTTCATCACCTCTTCCCCTGAATTCGGTGAGGATGTCGGCAGAGAGGAAGCGAGAGTTGCTCCCAGTGACGTAGATATCGAGGTTATGCTTTCTACTCAAGCCATTGAGAAGCCCTTCAAATCTTCCCACCAGCTGGATCTCATCAAGAAAGAGGTAGTACATCAAAGAGTCGGTCATGTGTTGCTCGATATACGAACGAAGGAGTGTGGTATCCAAGAGAGACTTGTTCTGCTCATCATCGAGGGCGATACGGATGATATGATCGTCTGCAACACCAGATCCGATCAAATAATCGTAATAGAGCTTGAAGAGCAGATACGACTTGCCAGCCCGCCTCAGTCCAGTGATGATTTTGATCAAGCCATTCTCTCGTCGATCGATGAGGCGTTGCACATAGATGGTGCGTGCGATTTCCTTCATCGAACCTCCTATTACGGATTTTTGTAGGGTACTCCCTTTTTCCGTACTAGAGGGCAAAGGAACGACCCCCCGGGATGTTGATCCGTGGATTCACCGTACGGCTACCACAAACAAGCGGGGGGTCGCATAGAGATGCTAGCCCATCACGTTCGTGCTGTCTACCTCCAGCGTCCGACAATGTCGTCGATAGCCTTCAGCTCATCATTGGTAAAGGAGCTTCTAGATCGCAGTGCATCGATGTTCTCGTTCAGTTGGGCGGTCGTGCGTGCACCGATGAGGACGCTGCTGACGCGCTCATCGCGTAGCAGCCAGCTGATGGCCATCTGCGCAAGACTCTGAGCTCTGCGCTGGGCGACGGCATTGAGCTCATTGAGCAGGCCCACCCGCTCGTTTGTGATGGCGCTCTTCTTCAAAAATTGTCCCTCCGCTGCCCGGCTGTCGTCAGCGATACTTCCATCGAGGTACTTGGAGGAGAGTAGGCCTTGGGCAAGCGGACTGAAGCAGATCGTTCCGGCTTGGTTGCCCATGGCATCCAACAGACCATCCTTCTCGATCGATCGATCAAGGATTGAGTAGCGCACTTGGTTGAGGATGCAAGGAGTTCCTGCCTCCTTCAGCAGTTCTATCGCCCGCTTCGCCTCTTTTGCCTTGTAATTGGAGATACCCACATAGAGGGCCTTGCCCTGTCGCACCACGTGGCTGAGCGCCTGTACTGTCTCCTCAAGCGGGGTATTGGGATCGGGGCGGTGGTGGTAGAAGATGTCCACATACTCCAAGCCCAGGCGCTTGAGGCTCTGCTCGAGACTGGCGATCAGGTATTTACGGCTGCCCCAGTCCCCATAGGGACCCGGCCACATCGTGTAGCCTGCCTTGGTGGAGATAATCAACTCATCGCGGTAGGAGCAGAGGCTCTCCTTGAGAATCTTGCCAAAGCGCTCTTCGGCGCTGCCCGGAGGCGGGCCGTAATTATTGGCCAGATCAAAGTGGGTGATGCCCCCGTCAAAGGCGCCCTCGACCATCGCCTTGGCCTCATCGATGTCAGAGCCATGGCCAAAATTATGCCACAGGCCCAGTGAGAGGGCGCTGAGCTTCAGGCCACTTTGGCCGGCTCTCCGATACTCCATTGTCCCATAGCGTGCAGGGTGTGCTGTATAGTTCATAGAGAGAGTGTACACCCGTTACAGGGTGTGGCAAAAGGGTTTTGTCGTATGGTATAGTCAACCAATGAACACGCTCATAGACCTATTCTTGGCCTTGGTAGCCATCGACTCCCCCTCAGGAGAGGAAGACCGGATCGCTCTCTTTGTGGAGCAGCACCTGCTCTCGCTGGGGTTTGTCACCACCTATGATGAAGCGGGCAACCTCTATGCGTCATTGCCGGGCGAAGGCGAGCCGATCCTCTTCAACGCCCACCTCGATACCGTCGCCCTCGCCGTTGGGGCCAAACCCATCATCGTCGATGGCATCATCGCAAGCGATGGCACCACCGCCCTCGGCGCCGATGACAAGGCCGCCATCGCCGCCATCCTGTGGGCCCTTTCCACCATCAAGGATGAGGCGATCGCCCACCCGCCTCTGTTGCTGCTCTTCACCGTCAGCGAAGAAGAGGGTCTTGTCGGGTCTTCCCAGCTCGACCGTTCGCTCCTTGGCGATGTGCGCTATGGCTACACGCTCGATGTCACAGGCCGTGTAGGTGGGGTAGTGACGCGCGCAGCCTACCACGACATGATCGAGGCACACTTTGACGGAAGGGCCGCCCACGCAGGCTTTGAGCCAGAGAAGGGGGCTAGCGCCATCATGATGGGCGCCCGCGCCATCGATCGGATGAAACTTTTACGCATCGATGAGGAGACGACGGCAAATGTCGGCTCCTTCATCGCCGAGGGGGCGAAGAACATCGTCAGTGAGAGCGCGCACCTCGTGTTTGAAGCGCGCAGCCTCGAGGAGGCAAAACTGAATGCCCAAAGCGATGATATGAAGCGCCTGCTAGAGGAGGCAGCCTCCCACTACGGCGGGGCGGTCAGCATCACCCACACTCGCCTCTATGACGGCTATCACCACCGCCACAGCGCCCATCTCGATCGCTTTGAGATGGCATGCTCCACACTCGGCCTTACGATGTACACCAAGACCACCCTGGGCGGCAGTGATGCGAACGTCCTCAATGCGCTGGGTATCCCTACCCTGGCCATAACCAGTGGCTACAGCGGCGCCCACTCAGTGAGCGAGGCGATCGCGGTCGAAGAACTTGAACGGCTAGCGCGCCTGACGCTACACTTGATGAGCCTATGAAGCGTGTAGCGATCATCGGATGCGGGGCGGTCGGAGCCCTCTACGGACGACGCCTGTTTGATGTACTGGGAAGAACTGGGCTCGTCTTCCTCGTCGACCAGGCGCGTAAGGGACGCTATGAGCGTGACGGAATCTTCATAAACGGAGAGCGTGCCCCATTTCGCTTTGCCATGCCGTCCGAGACCGAAGTGCAGGACCTGGTTATCGTGGCTACCAAGAACCACCACCTCAAAGAGGCCATCGCCATGATGGCGCCATTGGTGGGTGAACATACCACGATCCTCTCGCTACTCAACGGCATCGAAAGCGAAGAGGAGCTAGGCCGGGCCTTCGGCCCATCGCACGTGCTCTACGGCTTTTGCGTCGGGCTCAACTCCACCCATATCGACAATGCCATCACCTACACCGCCGAAGGCAGGATTGTCTTCGGTGAGCGCTCCAATGATCGAACCGAGCGTATCGAGGCCCTCGCCTCTCTCTTTGAACGCGCTTCGATCGCCTACCAGGTCCCTGACGACATCCTTGTCTCCCTCTACAACAAGTTCATGCTCAATACCGCCTACAACACCATCAGTGCCCTCTTGGGAGCTACCTACGACGAGCTTGACAACGATGCGGTGTGGCGCCTCGCCAAGGCGGTGAGCTCTGAGGTGCAGGCAGTGGCCAAGGCCCAGGGGGTCGTCCTCGCCGACTCGCTGGTAGCGGAGAACCACCGGATCGTCACCTCACTGGGCTCTGGCAAGACCTCGATGGCCCAGGACATGGAGGCAGGGAGGATCACCGAGAACGCGTGGTTCTGTGGCACCGTCATCAAGCTCGGCACCCAGTACTCCATTCCGACCCCGGTGGCCGAGACCCTCAGTTCTCTAATCGAGGCGCACCAGAATTGAGCTCCTCGCCTGCCTTGTCCTTTGCCTCCATCAAGGCAGCGACCAGCTCTTCGACCCGACGCGGATCCTTCTTGCCACAGTAGATATAGAACTCCGCCTCAGTAGATGGCACATCCTTGGCCATCCTCAGCAGGTGGTGTTTCTCCAAGATCCTGACTGCCGGAATATTGTACTTGGCCGCCAACCGATCACGGGCGAGGAAGAAGTGCTTCAGATAGACCTTCTCAGACTTTGAGAGAAACTTCCATGAGGAGAACTTTGACCATGCAGGCCTCTCCTCACCCCTGGTCTTGCGCCCGGCGCTCTCCATCTTGGTGGCGACCTCGGCTGCAAGGCCAGCCTTGGCTACCTCAGCTTCCAAGATCGTCCTCAGGCTAAAGAGGTGAGCCACATCATCGAGGGCGTATTGGATCTGCTCTCGCTTCAGCGGCCTTGTCAGCCAGTTTGTGCGTTGGTTCTTCTTCTTGCTGCCGCTGTCAGGCCTGGGGACATAGCCGAGATAGCGGTCGATGAGCGGAGTCAGACCACCGCTGAAGCCGAGGGCAAGGGCATGGACACGCAAGTCACAGATCGCCTCGATCTGCACGCTGTATTGTTTGCGCATCAGAGCCGAATCACTTGCGCAGTCGAACATGATCTTGGTGATCGTCTGATCTTCCAAGAACATCTTGATGGCCTTCATCGACACCAGTAGCGGATCGACGAGGTAGAAGCTCTCTCCATCATTGAGCTGGATGAGGCAGAGGTGTTCGCCATAGATGTGGAGGTTGAACTCCCCTTCAAAGTCCATGGCAACGGTATCGACGCCCGTACGCTTCCACGCATCGATCATGGCAAAGAAGCGGTCGTCGCTATCTATCAGGGTATAGGTGTACATATAGGACCACCATAGCAAAATTCTGACAAAGGGAGAATGGAGGGGGTCTTGGAGCGCATCAAACATCAAATAATGCAATAAAG
>LVBE01000133.1 GCA_001603105.1 Spirochaetales bacterium Spiro_03 | reverse complement strand
CCGTGTAGCCGAAGGAGTGGAAGTTCGGGAGGACGTTCATCAAAACGCGCCCTTTGTCGAAACCTTCTATTGTTTCGTGGACGCCTTTCGTGTTGTCATACAGATTTTCGTGAGTGAGCGGCACCGCCTTGGGCGCGCCGGTCGTCCCCGATGTGGCGAAGATCACGGCGACATCGGGATCCTGTCCGATCCGGTCTCGCTTGCCGGAAAACGCGGGGGGAATCCCGTCCGCCGCAGCCGCGACAACGGGTATGCCCGCGCCCCTGATGGCGTCTTCAAGAGGCGCCATATCCTCTCCGACGACGACCGCGAACGGATCCAGGTGATCAAGGATACGAAGAATCCACTCGACGCCGCCGCGCGGGTTCAGGGGCACGAAAGTCCCTCCAAGGCGCCAGGCAGCCATGGAGAGGAGAAGCACCAGCGGGCTGTTGGGAAGAAACGCCGCAAGCCGGCTTCCCGGTTGGAACCCTGCTTCACGGAGAATGGACGCGCATTCGTCGGTTTTTTTTTCGACATCCTCCGCGTTCCACCACATTCCCTTCCACCAGATCACCCGCTGCGTTTTGTCCCCGGCAAAGCGTTTCCCTATCACTTCTTCAAGTCGTATCGACACACAGAACCCTCCCTATCTCGGCGAAAGCGCCTCTTCCGAGAGCTTCCTTCAAATTAAGCAAACCTGAAATACTATTTTCTCCGTTTCGCCGGAGGCTTCGGCGGCATTCTCGCGGGCGGCCGGATAGAAATCGTCTCGTCCACTTTCACGTACGCCGAGTATTTTTTATGCACCTTGTCGAAATCCTTCAGGATATCGGGCTTCATCAGATCGAACGGAACAACGACGTACCTGCCGAGCGGCGAACGTCTGGGGTTGTAGAGCAGCGTCCCCGTTACGTTCTCGAAGGAGATGGTCTTCTCTTTTCCTCGCTCTTTCTTCACCACGTCGAGCGACACCATCAGTCCGATCAGCTTGAAGAGCTCCTTCTGCGCGGAGATGAAGTTCCCCAACGAGTAGATCACCAGCGTATCCTTCACCATCTGGACAGGCTGCACCACATGCGGGTGATGCCCGACGACGAGGTTGACTCCGAGCGAGGCCAGATGCCCGGCGATCTCCTTTTGCTGCGCTCCGGGGGTGAAGACGTATTCGCTCCCCCAGTGCATGGAAACGATGACGACATCGGCTTTTTCTTTCCTGGCGCGCTTTACGTCCTCCTCCACGGCATCCTTGTCGTAGACGGAAAGGTAGTATTCCTTTCCTTTGGGGGCTCGAAGGCCGTTCGTCAGCGTGGTGTACGCGAGGAATGCGCAGGTGATCCCGTTGACCTCGACGAGCCTCGGCGTCTCCCGGTCCTCCTGCGACGCATAGCTTCCGGCCGTCAGCACTCCGTCCTGCCCGGCCCAGTATTCGTGCGACGCGAGTATCGCCTTCTCCCCCCGGTCGAGCGTGTGATTATTCGCCAGCGAGACGAGGCTGAAACCGGCGTCGAGCATACCGTCCCCCACTTCCTGAGGAGAGTTGAAACAGGGGTACGTGGAAAGCCCCAAAG
>LVBE01000132.1 GCA_001603105.1 Spirochaetales bacterium Spiro_03 | reverse complement strand
TGCTACCACCAAGCGGCCATGGTGACAAGGGGGGCAGTGAGGGGGGCAAGGCTCTTTACATATTATTAAATATAACGTATTAATAATTGTTATGAAACAGCTATGTTTGGAGACAGACCGCCAGTTGGAGATCTTCATGCACCCCAAGCGCCAGGACATCCTGCTGTTGCTTGAGTCCAAGGGTCCCCATACAGCAAAGATGATCAGCGATGCACTAGGCATGAATCCATCGAGTGCCAAGCACCACATCAACCGCCTCATCGAGATCGGCTTGGTGGAAGAGGATCGCAGCGAGCGCATCCGCAACATCATCGCCACCTACTACCGCCATGTTCCGGTGACGATCACCTTTTTGCCACTGGAAGAACATAAGCGGCGTCTGGTAGGGGAGTTTCTCCTCGCCCGCAGTGCACACCTGCTCTATGCTGCGCAGCAGAGTCCCATCGACGATGATGGGGCTTTGGTCCATGAGCATCTGAGTGCGACGATCCACCTGTCCAGAGCCGAAGCGGAAGCGGCGTATCGGATGCTGCGAACCTTCATCGATGAGCACCAAAGCCCGACCTTGGATAGTGAGCCGTACCACTTGGGCGTGGTGGCAAGTCGGCTGTAGCGCGATGGCCCTCATCGCCCTTGCCCTCTCCTCCCTTGCCCAGGGCCTGGCGCTGCCAACCCTCGCTCTGGTAGTCAGTGAACGAGGCCTCTCGCTCGTCCACCTGGCACGTGCACTCTTCATCTACGCTGCCTCAGTCATCGTTTTTGAGGTTCCTAGCGGCATGTACGCCGACCGAAGGGGTCGTCGAAGAAGCTATATCCGCTCGATGGTGTTCTGCATCTGTGGTACAGGCCTCCTCTTTTTCTCGTCAAAGATCCTGGTCTACCTTGGCTTCGCCCTCTCGGGTATCGGGCGGGCGTACGGCAGCGGCAGCCTCGATGCGGCCATCATCGAGCAGGGAAGCAGGCCTGTGGAGGATCTGGTGTTCGCCTTGGAGGCCACCACCACCCTCTCTCTCGCCTTAGGCTCACTGGCCGCTGGGCTCTTGTTGCTGGCATCCGAGGGCCTTGGGTACGTGCTTGTGGTCCGCCTCGGCCTCTATGGCCTCGCCCTTCTGGTCGCAGTGGCAGCAGTGAAGGGCGATCATGGCCCATCCGTCCCCGTCTCGATCAGCTCACAACTGAAGCAGATGGGGTCGGCGATCATCGCCTCAAGGACACTGAAGACGATTGTGCTGCTGACTGTGGTACAAGGGTTTGCTCTCTCATCGCTTGAAGGGTATTGGCAGCTTTTCTTCAAAGATTTGGCAACAACGAAGCTCTATCTCATCGGACCATTGGCTTCGGCGATCTTTGTCATAGGGATCGTGGGATCGCTGCTCGCTCGCTCGGTGGTGCGGTCAATTGGGGCCAGAGCTACGGCCTCGCTCTGTTTTTTCACCCTCTTTGTGCTGCAGATCGCCCTCTCATATGCTACGACGGCGGTAGTGTTCGCCACGATATTGCTGGTGATCTACCTTGTTCTTGGCTCTCTGTCGTTGACCATGTCAACGATGCTCAACGTCGAGGTTGACAACCAGAGGCGCGCAACGTTCATTGGCGTGGTATCCCTGACCATCCAGGTAGGAGCGCTCGGGGCAAATGGCGTGGCAAGTATGGTCATCGGGCGATGGGCGGTCGGCGGGTATTGGCGTATCATCGCATCGGTGGGAGTGGCGGCGACGCTGGCGCTTCTGTGGGTGTGGCGCCGCCGTTAGCGCTGGCGTGTACGCCACGACCCCGATTCCAAGTATGAGCGCAGCTGTGCACTCTTTTCACTGGAGAACTGGGCCCCACGCTGGGTGATGATCTCACCGGCGAGGATACTTGCGACCAAGCCGCTTTCTCTGACGGTATAGTTGTGGTATTGGCCGTAGAGGAAGCCTGCTGCGTAGACATCACCGGCTCCGGTGGTATCGGTGGCGATGACCGGTCCCATGACCGGGACAGAGACGACGGTGCCGTTGTAGCTGATGAACGATCCCTTCTTGCCATTTTTGACGATGGCGATCTTGCAGAGCTTTCCCATCGAGCGGCAGCACTCATAGGGGTCGTAGTTGTCAAAGAGGATCCGTGCCTCCTCGCGGTTGGCGAAGACGATGTCGCAGTGCTCTCTGATGAGGGAGAGGAACGCGTGGCGGTATCGTCCGACGGCGAAGGGATCGGCAACGTCGAAGCTGACGGTGGTGTTGTGTGCCTTGGCGACCTGTAGGGCATGCCCGATGGCCTCTTGCTGGCTGTCAGTGTCCCACATGTAGCCGGTGAAGTGGAAGAAGCGTGCTCCGGCTACTGTGTCGACGTTCACGTCCTCCTTGGCATAGAGACGATTGGCGCCGAGGTAGGTGTTCATGCTCCGCTCGCTGTCAGGGGTGATGAGGATGACCGTGGAGCCGGTGTGGTCTCTGTCGCACTCGACCAGCTCATCGCCGACGCCAAGTTCAGCCAGGCGCCTACGGTAGATCTGACCGCTCTCATCGCGGCCGATCTTGCCGGCGAGCGTCACCGGTACAGCTAAGGAGGCGAGGGCGATGATGGTGTTGGGGCAGGAGCCGCCGCAGCTGTGGCTGACGGTCCGGCTCTTGCTGAAGAGCAGCAGCTCCTCCATCCGCTCGCTATTGATCAGCGCCATCGTCCCCTTGTGGATCCCTAGCTCGACGAGGTCCTCTTCCTCAACGTTGACGATGATGTCGATGAGGGGGTTTCCGATGCCATAGATCATCTCGTTCTCTGCTCCATGCGATCATTCTAGCGGGTCTTTGCCGACAGTTCAACAACAGCTTGCACAGCCAGTGGCCCACGTCTAAGATACAGCTATGGCACACTACCGGATCATCGGCGGAAAAGCGACCAGCGGAGAGGTACGGATCAGCGGCAACAAGAACGCCGCCCTACCGTGCCTCGCCGCCACACTGCTCACCGACCAGGTCGTCCACCTCTCCAATGTCCCTGACATCGAGGATGTCCAGGTCATGATCGCCCTGCTAAAACGTCTGGGCTCGACGGTAACTCGGGTCGATCAACACACCTACTCGATCCAGAGCGGAGACCGAAGCGGTGAGCTCGACCGTGAGCTTGTGGAGGCGATCCGGGGCAGCATCCTGCTGCTCGGTCCGCTGGTGGCGACCGTCGGAAGCGTACGGCTGTCGCCTCCGGGGGGGGATGTCATCGGCCTGAGGCGCCTGGACACCCACCTTTGGGGTCTATCCGCACTCGGCTCAAGCTTTGCCATCGACGAGCATGCCATCACCCTCACCACCGAGCGCCTGCCGCTCGTGGGAGGCGATATCTTCCTCGATGAGGCGTCGGTGACCGCGACCGAGAACGTCATCATGGCAGCCTCCCTTGCTCGTGGTGAGTCGATCATCACCAATGCAGCCTGTGAACCGCATGTACAGGATCTTTGTACGATGCTGACGCTGATGGGCTGCCCGATCGATGGTATCGGCTCCAATCGCCTGCGCATCAAGGGACAAAAACGCCTCGGCGGTTGTTCCTTCACGCTCGGCAGTGACTATATGGAGACCGGCTCCTTCATTGGCCTGGCCGCCGCCACCGGCGGAGAGGCTCTCCTTAGCGGTGTCGATGTCCACCACCTGAGGATGATCAAGCTGGGCTTTGAGCGTATCGGCGTCACCTTCGTCCAGGATGGACCGGACTCGATCTGGGTGCCCAAGGCGCAGTCGCGTCTCTTGAGCAAGGAGGTCGCAGGCCACACCGCCAAGATCTCCGACGGCCCGTGGCCTGCCTTCCCCGCTGACCTGCTCTCGATCCTGACGGTCACCGCAACGCAAATGAGCGGCTCGATCCTCATCCACGAAAAGATGTTCGAGTCACGGATGTACTTTGTCGACTACCTGATACGCATGGGCGCAGACATCATTCTCTGTGACCCGCACCGGGCGGTGGTCAATGGTCCGGCCCAGCTCTATGGCGCTACGGTGACCAGCCCCGATGTCCGGGCAGGCATGGCGCTGGTCATCGCCGCCTCGTGTGCCAAAGGCGAATCGACCATCCAGAACATCTATCAGATCGAGCGTGGCTATGAGGCACTATGCACCAAGCTCAGGAGCCTGGGTATCGCCGTACAACGACAATAAATACGGGCAATCCTACAGGTGTCAAAAAGTTATCCACAGGATTTCCACAACCCCTTGTACAGGGGTTTCATACTGTCTATGGATGTAAGAAGTCAGCAGGAGGTAGGCTGACAGCGATTACACTTTTACCTATGATGACAAGTTGTTGTCCAGTAATAATTTAATATTATTCTTAGTGAATTGGTTCGATGCAAGACTCATATAGGTTTTTATAGATTTATCGAGTGTTTTCCACATAACATATTCACAGTCTTTCAACGAGTTATCAACAAGTTATCCACAGGC
>LVBE01000131.1 GCA_001603105.1 Spirochaetales bacterium Spiro_03 | reverse complement strand
ATATATGCGTTATATTAACATAAAAATGAGATATATTCTCCAAATTATGTTGCTATATCCTCACATATAGGTGTATCGTATATGCAGGAGGTACGCCATGTTGTTACAATTCAATTTCTCCAACTATCGATCGTTCAAGAGTCAAGCGTCTCTTGATCTGACCGCGACGGGTATCTCTGAACTCAGTGGCCATATCGTAGAGATGGGCAGAGATAGGGTACTGCCTGTCGCGGTTCTCTTTGGTGCCAATGCAAGTGGAAAATCGAATGTATTCAAGGCGTTTGCCTATATGAAGGACTTGGTCGTCACCTCCTTTGCCTATGGTGGCGAAATGGCAGAGGGGGAAGGGTATCCTCCTCCTTTGAGATTTGCTTGGAGCAAGGAGAACAAGGAACCCGCTCTCTTTGAAGTGTATTTCGTCGATCATGCCACACTGAAGACCATCAACTACGGCTTCACCCTTGATGATGATGGCATCGCTGAAGAGTGGCTTAATGAGAAGGCGAAGAGCATGCGTACCGCACGGAGGGTGTTCTACCGCAGTCGAAATGCAGAAGAGAATGAGTTCAGCGGATTTTCTGCCGTCCAAACTCGAAACGTACTGAGTGCACTCGATCCAAAAGTATTGATCGTATCGCTGGCAAACAAGCTACAGATCCCAAAATGCAGCAACGTCGTGGGATGGTTTTCCCGTTGCCTCACCGTTGATTATGGTGATCCTACCGAAAATCTTGAGCGGTGCACCAGTGTCTCTTCCCAGTTCATGACTGTAGAGGCACAGAACCATGTCCTCAGCTTTCTCTCGATATTTGACAAATCCATCAAGGGGTTCAACGTTGAGGAAATTCCCGGCGAAGGAGAAGGAAGGAGAAAGGCATTTCGTATCGATGCGCTCCATCAGGGCCTTGAGAGTGACGATCTGATCCCCATCCCATTACAAGAGGAGTCAGCAGGCACGATCAAGCTATTCTCGCTCTACTGGTCGGTCCTACCGGCCTTGAAGAATGGAACACCGTTGTTCATCGATGAGATGAACGCACGGCTTCACCCCTTGCTGGTACGAAATCTTGTATTGCTCTTCACCGACCAGTCGTTGAACCCCCACCATGCCCAATTGATCTTCACCAGCCACGACACGTGGCACTTGTCGAACAAAAGTTTCAGGCGTGATGAGATTTGGTTCACGGCAAAAAGCGACTTGGGAGCGAGTGTGCTCTACTCACTTGCTGACTTCAAGGATGAGGAAGGGGACAAGATTCGCAAGGATGAGGACTATGAGAAGAACTATCTGCTGGGCAAGTATGGAGCCATTCCTAGTATAGAACAGATCAAGACAATATTCCCGGATTATCAGAGAGGGTGACACGGTGGCGAAAAAAGATCGGGCAGGGAAGAGAAAGGAACGGGCGAAGCACCCGTTTCGAACTCCTGATTTGGGGTATTACATACTCATAACTGATGCTGAAGCGACAGAGAAGTATTATTTTATTGGGCTACGAGATTCTCTTGCTAAAGATCTTCAACAGAGGCTGGTCATTAAGGTTATCGCAAAATCGGACGTCGGAGATCTTATTGATTGATGTGAAGAGGCTATTGCCAAACATCCTCAGTATGCGATTCCTTGGTTGATCATCGATAGGGATGAGGTAAAGGATTTTGATGCATTGATCGCCAACGTCAAGAGACGGCAGATCAATGCAGGATGGTCCAATCCTTGCATTGAGTTGTGGTTCCAATGCTATTTTGAAAATCCTGCGATGGGGCAAGACTCTGGGCAATGTTGTTCTCGGGTAAAAGAGCTGTTGTCCAAGAAGGCAAAGATTGAATATGACAAGGCGGATGAGAAGATCTATCGTCTTTTATGCAAGTATGGTGATGAACAGCTTGCAATCACACGAGCAAAGAAAAGATTTGATACTTCAATGAAAAACAGAGAGAAGACTACCCCTTCTGCTCTGCTCTGCTCTGCTGCACTACCCTATACCAATTGGTCGAAGAGATTGTTGGGAAGGCTCGGCTATGTGTGTAGGTTCTGTTCTTTCAGGTATGGAGCAGCGCGGTGTTCCTCCAGCAGGTAGCGAAGATTGGATAGATCAGCGCTGTAGCCAGGTGTTGATGACCTTGCTGTCGACGAGGGTATAACCGTGGGTCTCGGCCATCTCGATCGCCTCTGTGGTGAACCCCGACAGGGAGAAGAACCAGTAGTGAAGTCGTGCTCCCTTCTCCTTTGGGGAGAATGAGGCGACGGTGTGCTGGATATTATGAGTATTCATCGCTGTGGTTTGGTACCTGCATTCACCGACGATGTAGTGTGTGCTTTGTGCATCAAAGCCGAGGATGTCGATTTCGTGTTGTGCGTCCCACCATCTGCCGATCTTGGTCAGTGCAAAGGGGAGTGCTCCGCTTCTGTTCAGGGATCGAAGGTACTCGATGCAAATCTTCTCAAAGATGGGGGCGATGAAGCTGCTCAGCTGAGGGAGGATGATGGTTTCGTATATGACCGATCCACTGCCGTGCTCGAGCTCACTGATATAGGGGAAGACAAAGGCGTAGTAAAACCGGAAGAACTCATCCTGTAGACGATAGATACCCCGTTGGGATATCTCTTCGGTGATAGGGACTTGTCGATATATCACCCCAAGTTCGTTGAGATTGTGCAGATAGGCCGAGATTTTTGATTTCTCCAGCTGCGTGGCATCGTGGATTTCACTGAGCTTTGTTCTGCCGAGAGCAATTGCCTCTATGATGGAGTTGTATGTCGCCACCTCCCGCAGGCTCTGCTTGAGCATGAACTCAGCTTCGTTGTAGAGAGGGGAGAAGCGCTGGAGGATCTTCTGTTCGATGTTCATTCTCAGTGGTTGGCTGCTATCAAACTGCTTGAGGTAGTGGGGAACCCCTCCAAGGATTGCATACGCGGCAATGGTATCAGAGAGTGAATAGGGGGCGAAGAAGCGGGAGGAATCCTTGAAGGAGAGCGGCAGGAGTTTGATGATTGCATTGGTGCGACCGAAGAGTGGGGTTGTGGGGCCGAGCACGTGTTCTTCCATAAAGCTCATCAAGGAGCCACAGAGGATGATCATGACGTTCTCGTCTTTGAGGACAGAGTCCCAGAGCTGTTGCAACGTGGAGAGAATCGATCGATTGTTCTGGGCCATATAGGGGAATTCGTCGAGAACGATCAATTTCTTGTACTCGCCGGGTATTGATGATATGGCAGAGAACGCAGAATGCCAGTTTCCGAAGGTGTGGAGATAGTGTGCGGCCTCCATACCGGAGGAGAGAAGGGCACCACTGAATGCCTCCAGTTGCTGCTGGTCTCCAATTTCTCTGGCGGTATAGAAGATATG
>LVBE01000130.1 GCA_001603105.1 Spirochaetales bacterium Spiro_03 | reverse complement strand
CTTCTATAACAGCAAAGAAGAGCGGTTTTACTCCGGTGAGAGTCTCTTTGTCTACGGCAACAAACACATCAACAATGCCGACATCCTTGAGCAGATACGATCGGTGATGCTCGACGTCAACCAACGAACCGGTGAGACTTTGTATTTTGGTGTGCTCTTGGGCCTCGATGTCCTCTATCTTGTCAAGATGGATCTCCACTCCCAGTTCCGCGTTGTGTCCAACCCAGGCAATACGTTACCGGCGTACTCCACCGGATATGGCAAAGCACTGCTCTCACAATACTCGCGTAGCGAGATTGAGGCCTTCTACCCCACCGGGAGCCTCAAGCCAATAACGGCCAACACACTTGCAACCGTCAAAGAGCTCAATGACCAGCTTGATCTGGTGCGCCAAAGTGGATTCGCCTATGAGCGTGAGGAGTCGACCATCGGCATCCGGTGTGTCGGATGCGCTATCGAGGTTGAGGGAAAGATTCTTGCAGGCATTTCCATTGCTGTGCCGACGTTTCGCTATACTGCCGAACGAGAAACGCTCTTCAAGCGCCTCATTACCGAAGCAAAAATGAAGATTGAAACCATAATCGCTGAACAAAGGCCCCAGTGGATTTTCAGCTCATGAGGATAGATGAGTGAGTGACATCGTGACCATCGGAGAAAGTCTGGTAGCCCTGATCCCTGATCGCCATACCAAGCTTCGCTATGTGCAATCTTTCACCAAGACTGTTGCGGGAGCTGAGAGCAATGTAGCAGTTGGGCTTGCGAAGCTCGGTCATCGCGCAAGTTGGCTCAGCAAGGTCGGCGACGATGAGCTAGGCCATTACGTCGTCCGTGAGCTTCGGGCCGAAGGCGTGGATACCAGTGCGGTACTCTTTGACCCCGACCACCCTACCGGCTTGATGATCAAAGAGTTCTCTCCCTCGCTTGAGAGCTCGGTACACTACTATCGAGCAGGGTCGGCAGCCTCGACGCTCTCAGGCGACGATATCGACTGGGCATATCTGGCCAAAGCCAAGATCATCCATATCTCCGGTATCACCGCCGCCATTTCCGCTTCGGCTCGGGAGATGGTGGCCACAATTGCCGCCTTTGCCAAAGAGCATGGCATTCTCTTCAGCTTCGATCCGAATATCAGGCGCAAACTCTGGAGCCTGAGCGAGGCTACGAAAGCCCTACTGCCGCTGCTCAAGAGTGCTGATATCGTCCTCCTTGGCGATGAGGAAGCCAACGTGCTCCTTGGCCTTGAAGAGCCACAAGTGATTGTACAAGCCCTCCATAGCAGCGGGGCTCGATGGGTTGGCGTAAAACGAGGATCACATGGGGCCTATGTCAGCGATGGAGAGACTGCGCTGTCCATCCCCGCCCATCCGGTTCGGGTCGTTGATACCATCGGGGCCGGGGATGCTTTCAACGCCGGCTTCCTTGCCGGCCTACTCGAAAAACGGTCAATTGCGGAGTGTGGGCACATGGGAGCGGTTATGGGAGCGCTGGCTGTTGCTAGCTACGGTGATACCGAGGGGCTTCCTGACCGCAGAGGCTTGGATTCAGTGATGAACAATATACAAGGGGTACTCCGATGAGCAGGATCGAATCAGTCTTGCAACGCATTGCACAGCACAAGGTCATCTCCATCATGCGCGGCATCGAGCAGCCTTATGCCCTCGACACCATCAAGGCGCTCGCCGATGGAGGCATCGATGTCGTGGAGGTGACAATGAACACCCCCGGAGCACTGTCGATCATTGAAGCGGCGCAGACCCTTGACGGGATCATAGTCGGGGCGGGCACCGTCCTTGACGAGGAGATGGCACGTCAAGCGATCGAAAGCGGAGCTCAATTCGCCTTGGCACCGACACTGGATGTGCAGATGATCGCCTACTGCCTGACACGTGACATCTTGCCGGTTCCCGGCATCTTCACACCCACTGAACTGTATACGGCTCATAAGGCGGGAGCCCCGTTGATCAAGGTCTTTCCCGCAGCGTCGGTCGGCCCTTCCTATGTCAAGGATCTACTCGGTCCCCTTGATGGGATGAAGCTTTTGCCTGTAGGCGGGGTATCGGTTGAGAATACCGCCGCCTTCATCAAGGCCGGCTCCTACGCTGTAGGGGTCGGATCGTATCTGGCCAACCCTGCCTTGGCTGCAAGCGGGGATTGGAAGAGCATCACCGCCCGTGCCAGGGCGTTCGTGGAGGCAGCCATTAGCTAGGGTTCAACGCACGTGTTGCGTTACAATAATCAAGGAGAGAGGTATAGTATGAAAAAAATCCTCGTAGCTTTGTTGCTCTTGACTCTCGTGCTTGGTGCAGTCGTTGCCCAAGGCGCAAGTGAGGCGTCCGCTGACACCTACCCCACCGGGCCAGTAAGCGTAATCGTCCCCTATGCGGCAGGAGGCGGTACCGATTTGATCGCCCGTGCCTTGGTCGATGTGGCGAAGTCGAACTTCCCCAAGAACATCACCGTTGAGAACCGCACTGGCGGCGGCGGTGCAGTGGGCATGTCCTACGGTGCTAATGCGAAGGCCGACGGAAGCGTCATTACTATGATCACCGTTGAGCTGGTCACTCTGCCACACACCGGCACCGGCGCCGGCCTGTACTACGATCAATTCAAGCCGATCATGATGCTCAACAGTGCCTACAGTGCAATCACCGTCAAGGCTGATTCACCGTACAACACCCTTACCGAATTCATCAACGCTGCCAAGACCAAGAATATGCGTGTTGGAAACTCCGGTGTCGGTGCGATCTGGCACCTGGCAGCAGCAGGGCTTGCCAAGACCGCCGGTGTGAACTTCAATCACATTCCGTTTGACGGGGCTGCCCCGGCTATCACCAGCTTGCTTGGCGGTCATATCGATGCGATCACCGTCAGCTACGCTGAGGTAGACAGCCAGGTCCGCGCCGGCAATCTCAAAGTCCTTGCGGTGCTCGCTCCAGAGCGCATCAGCGCCACCCCGAACATCCCCACCGCCAAGGAGCTTGGCTACGATGTCGCCATCGGTACATGGAGAGGTTTCGGAGTTCCGAAGAACACACCCCAGCCGATTGTCGACAAGATCTACTCAATCTTCAACGAAGCGGTCAAGAACCCGACCTTTGTCCAGTACATGGCCAATACCAACAACATCATCGACGTTCTTGACGGTGCTGAGTATGGCAAGAAGCTAGCTGTAGACAACGCCATGTTCAAAGCATTGATCGACGAGCTTGGTCTGAAGCAACAGTAATCCAACAGGCAGGTTGCAGGGCTCTGCAACCTGCCTTCCTGTAAGGAATCGCCTGCATGAAAAAAGCAAACTTTATCGTCAGTGGAGTCTTCTCTACCTTTTCCTTGGTGGTGATCTTCATTGCCAAAGGCTATCCACCGAGCAACCATGGCGTGCCGGGACCGGGTATGTTTCCTATCATCATCGCGCTCTTGACGCTACTCAGTGCCATTGTCCTTTTTGTCAAGACACTACGCATGCCAGCGGCTAGCGATGTCACCATCGACCTCAAGAGCCGGGCAATCCTCAATGTCTATGTCACGATGGGTGGCCTCATCCTCTATATCGCCATACTTCCCCTCATCGGCTTTGTCACCACCACCGCTGTGATGTTGACCCTCTACATCAGGTGGTTCAGCCGTCGACCCTGGTGGAAGTGCATCCTCATCGCGCTACTCTTCACCGTTGGCATCTTTGTGCTCTTCGGTACCGTCCTGAATGTACCGATGCGTTTCGGCCTGATCCTATAAGGGGGAGAGCATCATGTTAGTGGAAGTATTGACCGCAGTCTTCAACCTGCAGATTGTATTTTTCATCATCCTAGGTGTCTTCACCGGCATCTGCATCGGTGCCCTCCCCGGCCTGACGGCCACGATGGGTGTGGCGCTGGTACTGCCGTTGACCTTTGGCATGGATGCGATCCCTGGCATTCTGCTGCTTATCGGTGTCTATGTCGGGGCTATTTATGGCGGCTCGATCTCAGCGATCTTGCTCAGAACCCCCGGTACCCCGGCTGCAGCAGCCACGGTCCTCGATGGGTATGAGTTCAGCAAACGCGGAGAGAGTGGCCGTGCCATGGGAATCTCGACAGTCTCCTCCTTCGTCGGTGGAGTAGTCAGCGTCATCGCCCTTTGGCTCATCAGCCCCCAACTAGCCAAGCTCGCTTTGCGCTTCAGTGCCCCTGAGTTCTTCCTGTTGGCGGTATTCGGTCTATCCATCATCGCCTCGATCAGCGGCAACAGCCTTGCCAAAGGGGTGCTCTGTGGAGCGTTGGGCATCACACTCTCCTTCATCGGCATCGACAGCATCACCGGCTACCCCCGCTTTGTCTTCAATAATATCAACTTGCTCTCTGGTATGTCCTTTATCCCGGTGATGATTGGTCTCTTCGCGATGAGTCAGGCATTTACGACCATTGAGACCATCTTCACACCCGATCAAGTGACCCAAAAGATCACCAAGGTCTGGCCTACCAAGAGTGACTGGAAGGTAATTTGGCGCCAAGCGCCAATCAGCGGGGTCATCGGAACCATCATTGGCATTGTCCCCGGGGCCGGCGCCGAGATTGGCGCCTTCGTCTCCTACGGACAAGCCAAACGCACCAGTGGCCACCCCGAGCTTTTCGGAACCGGTATTCCCGATGGGATTGCAGCGCCCGAGGCAGGTAACAATGGAGTAACCGGCGGAGCCCTCATCCCGATGCTCACCATGGGAGTACCCGGAGACGCAGTCGCTGCAATCCTCATCGGAGCACTCACCGTCCAGGGTCTTCAACCTGGTCCCCTGCTTTTCACCGAGCACACCATGCTCGTCTATTCGATCTTCCTAGGCATGTTTGTCGCCAACGTGGCCATGCTGGTCTTGGGCCTCTCAAGTCTCAAGCTCTTTGTCAAGGTGCTCTCAGTACCCAAGGCGATTCTGACGCCTATGATCTTCGTGCTCTGTGTCGTCGGCTCCTATGCCATCAACACAAACTTCTTCGATGTCGGGGTCATGCTGGTCTTTGGAATCATCGGCTACTTCATGCAAAAAGCGGATATCTCCGTCTCCCCTGCTGTCCTAGGCTTGATCCTCGGTCCTATGGCGGAGTCAAACTTCCGCAGGGCGCTCTTGATGAGCGAAGGAAGCTACACAATCTTCCTCTCCTCCCCAATCGCCTGGACCTTCGTCGTCCTGACGCTCTTCACCCTTCTCGGTCCAATCGTCGGTGACATGGTCAGAAAAAAACGCCAAGCATAGGCGTTTTGCACAATTCCTTACAGATGGGACAAGCGAGGTTTGCACCTCGCTTGTTCTATGCTACCCGCAGGCCCTGGATCTTTGCCAGCATCCTACCAAACGGGCGTCCGTATGTGAGACTATAGTCCAGCATCGCCGTCCACACAGAGATCTCCCTCCCTGCCTCAAGGCTCAGGTAATAG
>LVBE01000129.1 GCA_001603105.1 Spirochaetales bacterium Spiro_03 | reverse complement strand
AGAGCAAAATTAGGTATATAATTTTATGGTATCGCATGGTTTCTGTACGAGGCAATCATGTGGTGGGCAATGGGTCCCTGCGGGGACGGAAAGGGTAGTTTGTTGCGAGTTGTTGCAAAAAAGATTGACTTCTCGCCAATCTGCATTAGAATGGCAATGGGCCGATAGGTACGGTCCAAACCTTGTCTTAGGAGTGAGTATGGGAGACATCATGCGCCCTGTTCCCTTCTCGGAACTGATCGAACGCATCATCGGTGAGTATCGCATTCACCGTTCTATCTTTGGCATCGGGGAAGAGCAGTTCTACCTCGATTCGAACCCCAAGCTGAGCACCTCGGTCTTTGGCCAGACGTGCAGTACCCCGGTGGGGCCTGCGGCTGGGCCACATACCCAGCTTGCCCAGAACATCATCGCCAGCTATCTGGTCGGTGGACGGTTCATCGAACTGAAAACCGTCCAGGTTCTCGATGAGTTGGAGATCGAGAAACCGTGCATCGATGTGCGCGACGAGGGATACAATACCGAATGGTCCAGTGAGTTCACCCTGCCAAAGGCGTGGGATGAGTACGCCAAGGCGTGGATCATCCTCCACCTCTTGGAGGCGGTGATGAGCGACAAGCCCTTTGAGAAGCCCTCCTTCATCTTCAATATGTCAGTGGGCTATAACCTGGAGGGGATCAAGACAGAGAAGATGCAGAACTTCATCGACTCAATGATCGATGCTTCCAAGGACGAACGCTTCTTGCAATACCTCGCAGAGCTCGATGCCCTGATCGATGAGGGCCTTCTGGAGGGTACAGCCTGGCAGGGGCGAGAGAAGAACCTGCAGGGCCTGACTGCGAAGATCAGCGCCAATATAAGCCCATCGACGACGCTGTCGACGATGCATGGCTGTCCGCCTGAGGAGATCGAGGCGATCTGCTCGTACATGCTCACCGAAAAGAAACTCAACACTTTCGTCAAGCTCAATCCGACCTTGCTGGGCTTTGACACGGTACGTGAGATCTTGGATGGCCTTGGCTACGACTACATTACCCTCAAGCGCGAGAGCTTTGACAACGACCTACAGTTCAGTGATGCGATCGTGATGCTCAAGCGCCTGGTCACCCTCTCCAAGAGCGTGGGCAGGGGCTTTGGGGTCAAGCTGACCAATACCCTCGGCTCAGTCAATGACCAGGGCATGCTCCCCGGCGATGAGATGTACATGAGCGGGCGGGCGCTCTTGCCGATTTCAACGACCGTTGGTGAACGCCTGTCCAAGGAGTTTGGCGGCACGCTGCCGATCTCCTATAGCGGAGGGGCAACGGCCTTTACCGTCAAGGCGCTCTTTGAGAGCGGCATCAGGCCGATCACGTTGGCAACCGATCTGCTCAAACCCGGCGGCTATACCCGTCTCAAGCAGATCGTGGAGATCCTCGGCTCAAGCGAAGCTGCTGCGATGGAGGGCATCGATGTCGGGCGCTTGGAAACCCTTGCCCACGACGCCCGATCGGGCCGTTATGCTGAGCTTGAAAAGCAGTTCCGTGGGATTGATACCATCAAGATCGACGAGAAGCTGCCTATGTGGGATTGCTATGTAGCCCCCTGCGTGGTTGCCTGCCCGATCCACCAGGCGGTGCCCGAATATGTCCAGCTTGTCGGCCAAGGGCGATATGCCGAGGCGTTGGAGTTGATCTACGATACCAACGCACTGCCGGCGATCACCGGCCATATCTGTGACCACCAGTGCCAGCTGCACTGCACACGCATGGATTACGAAGGAGCAGTCAAGATCCGCGACATGAAGCGCATCGCCGTCGAGGAGGGGTTTGCGGCCTACAAGAAGGAGCATTGGGAAGGGCCGACCGAGAAGACCGACGTTAAGGCTGCGGTCATTGGAGCGGGGCCTGCAGGCTTGTCTGCAGCGTACTTTTTGGCCCGTGCCGGCTTCGATACCACCGTCTATGAGCGCGAGCATAGTGGCGGTGGAATCGTGCGCCACGTCATCCCAGGCTTCCGCCTACCGGTTGAGGCGATCGAGAGTGACGTTGAGTTCATCAAGGCCCATGGGGTCGACTTCCGATTCGGAGCCGACGTACAAAGCCTTGACATTGCATCGCTGAAGGCAGCGGGGTATGGATACATCTTCTACGCCATCGGCAGTGAGATCGACAACGAGATCCCGCTGCAGGGCGACCGCAGCAGGGTACGGCCCTCGCTCTCGTTCCTTTCTCAGTTCAGAAAGGATCCGAAGACGCTCTCCTTGGGTAGGCACGTGGTCGTCGTCGGTGGCGGCAATACTGCCATGGATGGAGCACGAGCTGCACTACGGGTCGATGGCGTTGAGCAGGTGACCGTCATCTACCGCCGCACCGAGCGCGAGATGCCCGCCGACCATGAGGAGTATGCCAACGCCATCGATGATGGCATCGACTTCATCTTCCTTGCCAACCCTGAGCGCTTTGATGAGAACATTTTGACCGTGCGCCGGATGGCCCTCGGTGAAGAGGATGAGAGTGGACGTCGCAGGCCGGTGGTCACCGATGAGACGTTTACCATCGAGTGCGACACGATGATCACCGCCATCGGTGAAAAAGCTGATACAGACCGGCTGACATGGTATGGGGTCCCCACCAATGAGCAGGGGTGGCCGATCGTCGATGAAGAGACGCTTGAGAGCCAGGTAGCGGATGTGTTTATCATCGGGGATGTGCAAACCGGCCCGTCGACGGTGGTTCGCTGCATCGCCAGTGGGCGTAAGGCAGTGGAAGCGGCGATCGACAAGGTTCTCGGGGCAGAGGATGAAGCGTACCACTACCACGATCATGATGAAGATGAGTTCGACGATGAATTCGACTTCGAGGAGTTGGAGGGCGAGATAGCAGAGGAGAACGAATACTTTGACCTGCTCGCCGACAAGAAGAGCCGGATCCTCGTCTCAAAGAAGTTTGGACAGCAGGGGTTCGCCGAGACTGAAGCTGCGCGGTGCATGGAGTGTTCCTACATCTGCAACAAGTGCGTCGATGTGTGTCCAAACCGGGCCAATGTCGCCATTGATGTGCGCAATACCGGTCTCTTTGACGATCCGTTCCAGATTCTGCACCTCGATGCGTTCTGCAACGAGTGTGGCAACTGTGAGACCTTCTGCCCCTACGATGGCGGTCCGTATCGCAAGAAGTTCACCTTGTTCAACACCAAGGAGGATTACGATACCTCCGAGAATAGCGGCTTCTATGCCGATGGTCCTGATATCCTCGTCCGCCTCGATGGCCGGCAGGTAGCGTGCTCGATCGACGGTGATGGATTGTTGGTCGCAGATGCTGAGATCAGTAGTGAGGTCGCCGCAATGATCGAGACGGTCTATGAGTCGTACAGCTACCTGCTTGGGTATGTGGAGGAGTAGAGAGATGGCTATCACGGTAATTCGTAATACAACGGTCATGCAGACCGAGGCTCCGTTTGCGGTCACCAGCGGGGTGGATATCGTCATCGATGGCTCTCTGATCGTCGCGGTCGCAAAGGATGCCGCACTCGGCATAGTAGCTGACAAGACCATCGATGGGCTACACAAGGTCGTCATTCCAGGAAACGTCTGCTCCCATCACCACTACTACAGCGGACTGTCCCGGGGCATGCTGATCAGCGCCGGCCCTCAGAACGACTTCATCCAGGTGCTCAAAGAGTGGTGGTGGCGCCTGGATCGGGGCCTTGATGAAGAGGCGTGCTACTACAGCTCGCTGATCTGCTCAATTGATGCGATCCTTGCTGGCACCACGTGTGCGATCGACCACCATGCCAGCCCCTCCTACATCGAAGGAAGCCTTGACACCATCGCACGCGGGATGGAGGAGGTAGGTATCCGCGGCTCGACGTGCTACGAGGTCACCGACCGAAATGGGGGGATGGCCGAACTCGAGCGCGGGGTGGCCGAGAATGTCCGCTTTGCCAAGAGCGCAGCCGACCGTCGTCTTGTCAAGGCGATGATCGGCGGCCATGCTCCGTTCACCATCAGCGACGAGGGGCTAGCGATGATGGCAGCAGCGGTGAAGGAGACCGGCTGCGGCATCCACCTCCACGTCGCCGAAGACAAGTACGACGTGGTACACAGCCACCATCACTACAATATGGACATCATCGACCGGCTTGAGTCATTTGACCTCTTGACCGACAATGCCCTTTTAGTGCACGGGCTGTGGCTCAACAGCGCTGAGATCGAGAAGCTGAACAGCTACGGCTGCTTCTTCGCCCACAATGGGCGCAGCAACATGAACAACAACGTCGGCTATGCCCGCCACATCCAAAAGGTCAAGAACCTGGTCATCGGTACCGACGGCTGTGGCGGCAACATGTTCGAGGAGCTCAAACTTGCCTTCTTCAAGCACAAAGACCAGGGCGGTTCATGGTGGCCCAGCGACTATGTGGCAGCCCTGAACCGTGGCAACCGCCTTGTGGAGCGGTACTTTGGCGGCAAGTTCGGCCGTATAGCGGAAGGATATACGGCCGACCTGGTCATCTGTGACTACCATAGCCCGACTCCGCTTGTCGATGCCAATGCAGCGAGCCACTTCGTCTGGGGCATGAGCTCCAACTGCGTTGAGAGTGTCATGGTCGACGGGGCCCTGGTGATGGAGGATCGCAAGATCGCCCATCTCGATGTGGATGCGATCTACGCCGAGGCCGCCAAGGTTGCCAAAGCGGTGTGGAAGCGGGTTGACACCATCGCTCCTTAGGGGGCGAATATCATAATGTTAAGGGGATTTGCATGAAGACAATTGCAGAACAGATCAGACAGAAGGCCGCCGAGTATCGTGACTACACGGCACAGAACCTCTCCAAGATGGTGAAGGTCAAGAGTTACAGCTCCCAGGAGGAGGATGTATGTCGCCTGATCGTCACCCTCTGTGAGGAAGCAGGATTCGACGAGATCTACATCGACGGGCTTGGATCGGTCATCGCCCGCGTCGGCAACGGGCCTAAGCAGCTTGCCTTCGATGCACACATCGACACCGTTGAGGTGGGAAACCTCGCCAACTGGAAGTTCGATCCCTTCTGTGGGGACATCAAGGATGGGAAGGTATGGGGCCGTGGCGCCAGTGACCAGAAGGGTGGGGCTGCCTCGATGATCACCGCTGGGCGGATCCTCAAGGATTTGGGCTATGGTGGTGAGTATACTGTCTACTTTACCTTCACTGTCATGGAAGAGGACTGCGATGGCATGTGCTGGAAGTACCTCATCGAAGAGGAGAACCTCAAGCCGGATCTGGTCGTTTCGACCGAGCCCACCAGCTGCCAGCTCTATCGAGGCCACCGCGGTCGCATGGAGATCCGCGTGATCCTACGCGGCATCTCGGCACACGGCAGCGCTCCCGAGCGTGGTGTCAGTGCCGCCTACAAGGCTGCGAAGGCAGCGTTGGCCATCGAGCAGCTCAACAAGGACCTTTTACCCGATGAGGAGAAGTTCCTCGGCAAGGGCACCATCACCGTCAGCCAGATGGATGTCAAGGGACCGAGCCAGTGCGCAGTCGCTGACTACGCGATGCTCTACCTCGACCGCCGCCTGACCTGGGGCGAGGACGCTGATCTGGCCATCAGCCAGGTGCGCGAGTACATCAGCAAGGCAACCGGTGACGATCCAGATTCGTTCGTCGTTGAGATGCCCAACTACGAGAAGATCGGCTGGACGAAGAAGGAGTACTCACAGGAGCTCTACTTCCCGACCTGGAAGATCGATGAGAGCCACCACCTGGTACAGGCTGGCGTTGCAGGACACGAAGCGCTCTTTGGCAAGAAGCCGGTTGTGGACAAGTGGACCTTCTCGACCAACCTGGTAGCGACCACCGGTCGTCACAAGATCCCGGCCATTGGCTTTGGCCCTGGCGATGAGGCGCAGGCCCATGCCCCCAACGAGATCAACAGGATCGATGACCTGGAGATCTGTGCTGCGTTCTACGCAATGCTGCCCTACTCGTTGGAGCAGTAGAGCCTCGGGTGTCATCGACACCTTTGGTATGGTATACTTGGGCCACGGGGCAGTGCTCCGTGGCTCATTGGACGATGAGTGTACCGTTATCCAATCTAATGGATAATGGACAAAACGAAACCTGTCTCCTAGAGGGGCTCTTGAAGACAGGTTGGATGGATGAACCAAGGAGTCAGGCGGCCCCCTCGCCTCCTGCTCCTTCCTTGCGGAACTAGCCCGCATGCCGAAGCCGACTTGGTGCAAGACCGGCTTATGGAGACGCTGATGTCGGCCTTGTACGAATAAGGAGATCCGAAGGCATGAGTTCCTCGCTTCTTTTGAAAAATATCTACTGTCTGCAGACTTCATTTGATACTGCGCAGCAGCGCGGTGTCGACCTCTTGGTGGTGGGCAATAAAGTCAGCGCCATCGGCCCGACCGGCACGCTGAAGGTGCCCTCTGGCGCCCAAGTGTTGGACTGCTCCCACCATGTGGTATTGCCTGGTCTGGTCAATACCCACCACCACTTCTATCAGACCCTTACTCGAAACCACCCTGCCGTCCAGAACGCAAAGCTCTTTGATTGGCTGACCTTCCTCTACGATGTGTGGAAGTACGTCGATGAGGAAGCCGTGTACTACTCGTCGCTGTTGGCGATGGCGGAGTTGGCAAAGACTGGCTGCACCCTTACCACCGACCACCACTACCTCTATCCCCGATCCTTTGGCGGGGACCTGATGGGATTACAATTCAAGGCCGCCGATGCCATCGGCATGCGCTTCTCCCCGACCCGGGGCTCGATGAGCCTCTCCAAGAAGGATGGGGGCCTGCCTCCGGACAGCGTCGTGCAGACCGATGATCAGATTCTCGCCGACAGCGAGCGGGTCATCGGCCTCTACCATGACCCGGCCCCTGATGCGATGCACAAGATCGCTCTCGCCCCCTGTAGCCCATTCAGCGTGACCAAGGCGATCATGCGCGACACTGCCCGCCTGGCACGCAAGCATGGGGTGCGGCTACACACCCACCTCTGCGAGACTGCCGATGAGAATGACTTCTGCCTTGAGATGTACGGCAAGCGCCCGGTAGCCCTGATGGAGGAGTGTGAGTTGATCGGCAGCGATGTGTGGTATGCCCACGGCATCCACTTCAACGATGACGAGCTTGCCTTGCTCAAGGAGACCGGCAGCCACATCGCCCATTGCCCGTCATCCAATATGCGCCTTGCCAGCGGCATCTGCCGGGTACGGGAGATGATCGATATGGGCATCAACGTCGCCCTCGCCGTCGATGGATCGGCATCCAACGACAGTTCGGACATGCTCGCCGAGGTGCGCCAAGCGCTCTTATTGCAGCGCGTCAAGTACGGCTCTTCAGGTCTGACGGCAACCGAGGCGTTCACCCTAGCCACCGAGGGAGGGGCCAAGCTCCTCGACTTCGGCTCGGTAGGCCGCCTCGAAGAGGGGTGGGCCGCAGACTTGGCTGTCTGGGATGTTTCTACCATCCCATATGCCGGATCACAGAGCGATCCGGTTGCCAGCCTGATCTTCTGTGGGACCGACCACAACACCACCCATACCATCATCGACGGCAAGCTCGTCGTCCATGATGGGGTCTTGATCGGCGTCGATGAGGATGAACTCGCCCAAAAGGCGAATGAGATAAGCCGGGGCATGCTGGACAAGGCAGCCCGCAAGGAGGTCGTATGATACAGCAATATCTTGTGGCATCAAACATAGCGGATGCGTTGACACTCAAACGCAACAATGCCAAAAGTCTGTGGTTTGCCGGCGGGACAGAGATTAACCGCCTGGGCTCCACCCTCGATGCGAAGGTCGGCATCAGCCTCAAGGGCCTGGGCCTTGATACGATCATCGATGAGGGGCCTTCGATCCGGATCGGGGCGATGGTGACGCTGCAGCAGCTCATCGACAGCCCACTCATCCCCGCCTGGCTGAAGGATGGCGCTCGCTATTGCGCTTCCTTCACCCGGCGCCACATGGCTACCATCGGTGGCAACCTCGCCCTGATGAGTGACCACTCGTTCCTCGCCCCAGCCCTCATCGCTTCGCGCTGCTCACTGGTGACGGCCAACCTCACCGAAGGTGGAGCGTACAGTGAGGATGAGGTGCCGGTACGTGAGTACTACACCTACTACAAGCAACATGCCACGACACTGCTGCTGGCCATCTCACTACCCAAGGACAAGCGCTACGTAGGCAGCAGGCGATATGCAACCACAGCACAAGGGCACAGCAGTGCTGCCGTCGCCTTCGGGGCGATGATGGGTGAGGGATTGGTCATCAGCCACGTCCGGGTTGTCGCAGCTCTGCACGGCAGTGGGATCCAGCGCCTGACGACGGTGGAGAACGCCATTGAGAGCGGGGAGCTCTCAAGCCGTGAGGATGTGCAACTTGCCGTCAGGCAAGAGCTCGAGGCGGTTGACGACTTTGTTGGCAGCAGCCAGTACAAGCGCTACATTGCTTCCGAAGGCATCGCCCAGCTCTTCGGTGAATTTCTCAAAGGAGGCGCACGATGAGTAGGATTACGCTCTTTGTAAACAAAAAGAAACATACCGTGGAGGTCGAGGATGGGAGAACCCTTCGTTCGGTTCTCGTTGAGCTCGGCTACCGCAGCGTGCGTGACAGTGATGATGGCGAAGGCTTTGTCGGCAGCGACACGGTCATTGTCGACGATATCCCTGTCTATGCCAACCTGACGCTCGCCGTCCAGGTCGATGGCTGTCAGATCAGGACCGCCGAGAGCCTGGGAACGAGCCGCAACCTCAACATCGTCCAACAGGCGATGATCGACAGTGGGGTCGTGCAGAGTGCCTACAACGCACCTGCGGCGGCGTTGCTGTTGACGTGGCTTTTGGAACACCACCCCCAGCCGACCAGGGAGCAAGTCAAGGAGGTGCTCAGCGGCCTCTTCATCCGTGACAGCGGCTACGAGCAGTTCTATACGGCAGTGCAGCTCGCCGTCGAACGCAGCGCAAGCGGCTCCTACCAGAGCGAAATCGCCCCGTCGTTTCGCGACCACCTCACGTACGTTGGCAAGGCAAAGGGCAAGGTCGACGGTCCGGTGCTGGTCAGCGGGGAGCCCGCGTTCGTCGAAGACCGAGTCCAGCCGGGGTACTACTCGCTGGTAGTCCTTCGCAGTCCCCATGCCCACGCCTACATCAAGAAGATCGACATCAGTGAGGCGCTGAAGGTGGAGGGGGTGGAGACGATCATCACCCACGAAAACTGCCCCGATGTCTATTACATGCAGGCCGGACAATCCAACCCTGAGCCCAGTCCCCATGACCGCAAGCTCCTCAACCAGAAGGTCCGCCACGTCGGTGACCGCGTCGCGGCGATTGTCGCCGAGACCGAGCAGCAGGCCCTTGAGGCACGGGACAAGATCCGAGTGGAGTACGAGGTCCTCAAGCCGATCTTCACAGTAGAGGAGGCGATGGCGGAAGGAGCGCCAAGGGTCCACAACGGGGTTGTGGAGTATCGTAGCGGTGCGCCCAGTGACCTCGATGCATACAACAAGGACGCCGACCCACGCGACGGCAAGGTCGTCTACATGTTCCCACTACACGGTGACATCAGGCGCAATATCGCCAGTGCCGCCTACGGCAAGATCGGGGATGTGGAGAAGGGGTTTGCCGAAGCCGATACGGTCATCGAGCGCACCTACCAGACGACCCAGATCCAGTGCACTCCCCTTGAGCCACATATCTGCTATGCCCGTATCGAGGGAGGACGACTGGTACTCAATGCTTCGACGCAGGTCCCGTTCCACGTGAGGCGGATCGTCGGTTGGGTCTGTCAGATTCCAGAGAACAAGATCCGTGTCATCAAGGAGCGTGTCGGCGGCGGCTACGGATCGAAGCAGGACGTGCTGGTCGAGGATCTGGTCGGCTACGCCACCTGGATCACCGGCAAGCCGGTTTTCTACCGCAATACCCGTGAAGAGGAGTTCATCGCCAACTCAACGCGTCACCCGATGCGGGTGACGGTGAAGATGGGGGCGAAGAAGGATGGGACCATCACCGCTGTCGAGATGGACGTGCGGGCCAACACCGGCCCCTATGGCAACCACTGCCTCACCGTCCCGATGAACGCGTGCTCGAAGACCTTGCCGCTGTTGGCTGTCGACAACATGAAGTTCCAGGTGATCACCTACTACTCCAACATCGCACCGACCGGAGCCTACCAAGGCTATGGAGCTCCGAAGGGCAGCTACGCGCTGATGACGTGCATGGCTGAGCTCGCCAAGGAGATCGGAGTCGACTACTGGCAGATGGCGATGAAGAACAAGGTCGAGCGCGGCTACATGCTTGAGATCCTGCGTGGCCTTGGTGAAGGGCGTGAAGGGAATGTGGTTCCCGTCGGCTCCTGTGGCCTTGAGGAGTCGCTTGTCCGCGGTGCCGAGATGATTGAGTGGGGCAAGAAGGTCGAAGGGCCGAGCCCAGAGTGGAAGGTCGGCAAGGGCTTTGCGATGATCCAGCAGGGCAGTGGCCTTCCGGGCCTTGACCACGGAAACGCGTGGGCCAAACTTCTGACCGACGGGACCTTCCAGATCTTCAGTGGAGGGGCCGACATCGGCACCGGCTTGGACACCGTCACCGCCAAGATGATCAGCGAGGCGTTCTGCGTTCCCCTTGATCGAGTCACCGTCACCAGCGGCGATACCGACAGCTGTACCTTCGACACCGGTGCATTCGCATCAAGCGGCACCTACTTCGCCGGAGGAGCTTCCTATAAGGCAGCGGAGGATCTGAGGAAGAACTTGCTTAGCGAGGCGGCACTGCAGATGGGCGAGGATGTCGATGACCTGAGCCTCAGGGAGCCCGGTGAGGTCTACTCGACCAAGACCGGGGCGGTCCTCAGCTACGCCGACCTCTCCCATACCGCCCTCTCGGGCACTGGGCGTGGGCAGGTGATGGGCACCGGCTCCTTTACGACGTTGCATAACTCAATTCCCTACGGGGCGCACTTTGCCCAGGTAGCGGTCAACACCCGTACCGGGGAGATCAAGGTGCAGAAGTTCTACGCCTTGCAGGATGCCGGGACTCCGATCAATCCCGAGTTGGCCCTCGGCCAGCTCTATGGGGCTGCATTGAAATCGATCGGTCACACCCTCTACGAGAATATGATTCTCGATGAGGAGGGACGGTGCCTGAATCCGAACTTCACTGGCTACCAGGTTCCGATGATCAGCGAAGTACCTGAGGATTTCAAGGCCATCTTGATCGATGTCAACGATGAGGTCGGCCCCTATGGGGCGAAGTCGATCAGTGAGATCGCGACCAACGGGGCTGCCCCGGCGATCGCGACCGCAATCCATGATGCCGTTGGCATATGGATGCGCTCCTGGCCGTTCACACCGGAAAAGATCCTGAAGGAGTTGGGCAAGATCTAAGGGTCGAATGCAACAAAGCGCAACAATTTTCTAGACAATGGCACCCCCTCATGATATAGTGCCATTGTCTGGAATTTTTTTAAATCAAACACATTGGAGGTTTCCCTGTATGAAGGACAAGGCTGCTATCAAGAAGATGGTTGAAGAGCTCAAGACCCTCAAGACTGACGACATGTATCTCAATGATTTTTTCCTCACCTGGGATCAGAGTGACGATGAAATTGCCGCGGTTTTTCAGGTAGCTGAGATCCTCAGGGCAATGCGGGAGAACAATATCTCTGCCAAAGTCTTTGACAGCGGGCTGGGAATCTCCATCTTCCGTGACAACTCTACCCGCACCCGATTCAGCTTCGCCAGCGCATGCAACATGCTGGGCTTGGCAATCCAGGACCTCGATGAGGGCAAGAGCCAGATCGCCCATGGTGAGACGGTCCGTGAGACTGCCAACATGGTCAGCTTCATGGCCGATGTCATTGGAATTCGGGACGACATGTACATTGGCAAGGGCCACACGTACATGAAGACGGTCGCCGAAGCGGTGCAGAGCGGCTATGACGATGGAGTGCTGGAGCAGAGGCCGACCTTGGTCAACCTGCAGTGCGATATCGACCACCCGACCCAGTCGATGGCCGACATGCTCCACGTCATCAACCACTTCGGTGGAGTGGAGAACCTCAAGGGCAAGAAGGTTGCCATGACGTGGGCGTACAGCCCCTCATACGGCAAGCCACTGTCGGTCCCGCAAGGCATCATCGGACTGTTCACCCGCTTTGGTATGGATGTCGTACTCGCTCACCCCGAGGGGTACAACGTCATGGCTGAGGTCGAAGAAGTTGCCAAAAAGAATGCAAAGAAGGGTGGTGGCTCCTACAAGCGCGTTGACTCGATGGCCGAGGCATTCAAGGATGCGGACATCGTCTACCCAAAGAGCTGGGCTCCCTTTGCCGTGATGGAGGAGCGCACCAAGATCGTCGAACATGGCGATGAGGCCGCTCTGCGCGCCCTTGAGCAGACATGCTTGGCCAACAATGCCAAGTTCAAGGAGTGGACCTGCACCGAGGAGTTGATGAGTCTGACCAAGGATGGCAAGGCACTGTACATGCACTGCCTGCCTGCCGATATCACTGGTGTCTCCTGCAAGGAGGGCGAGGTCGAGGCATCGGTCTTTGACCGCTATCTGGTTCCTCTCTACAAAGAGGCGAGCTACAAGCCCTATGTCATTGCGGCGATGATCTTCCTTGCCAAGTTCAAGAACCCTGCAGCTAAGCTACAGCAGCTCTTGGATACAGAGGCTGAGCGCATCAGGTAAGCCGATAGCGTAGTAATACAATCAGTACTGTGGGGTCAGAAGTGGAAATTCTGGCCCCACTTTTGGGTTCATCAGCGCTGTTCGACGAACTGGATGCGTACCCCGTTGGGATCGAGGATGTAGCAGAATCGGATCGTTGGGTTGGGAGCAAAGGGCCCTTCGTGGATCGGAATGCCAGCGTCGGCGAGTGCGGCGATCTTGGCGTCCAGGTCCTCGACCTCAAAGCCGATGCTGATGCCGCCTCCGACGCCCTTGGCAGTCGCCCCTGCATGGTTGATCAGTTCTACTTTCGTCTGCCCTTCTCCCATGAAGGCGATCCTTGTCGGCCCGCCTTCCGTCCGCCATGCGACAGGAAGGCCGATGACCGACTCGTAGAATCGGACGCTCTCTTCAAGATCGTTCACATCAATCGTAGTCCAGAGAAATTTCATATTGCACTCCTTGTGTGTTGGGCTGCCAGCAGGGCAGTGCTGAAAGCACCCTGCAGGTTAAAGCCCCCACTCTCTCCATCATAATCGAGAACCTCTCCACAGAAGAAGAGTCCTGGCAGTACCTTCGACTCCATCGTCTTGCGGTTGACTTCGTCAAGGGCGACGCCACCGCGAGTAGCCATCGCGCTTGCAAAACCCATCGTCGACTCAACGACAAATGGGTGCGCATCCAAGAGGGAGAACAGGCGCTTTCTGCGCGCCGCATCGACCTCCCTGTATCGCTCACCTCCCTCGATAGCTGCCTGCTGTGCCAAGGTCAGGGCAAGGGCCTTGGTCAGGCCAAGGTCTCTGAGGGCCGTGGTGACCTGCATTGCAGGAGATTGGTCAAATAGGCGTGCAATCTTTTGTGCAGCATCATCACAGAATCTGATGGTGATGGTATCGCCGCTCTCCGATTCTCCGCTGAGGGTCAGGATTGGGGGGCCACTGAGCCCACGGTGGGTGAAGAGGACGCTGCCGCGGCCGCTATAGTACGGCTTGGAAGCGCCCATATGGGTTGCAGTCACCTTCACATCCGTCATCGATGAGCCGCTGAGACTGCTGTAGTGCCAATTGCGGATGACAAGGCCCACCAAGGCGGGCTTTGGCTTGACGATCGTGTGTCCGAGGCGCCGTAAGAGCGGGTATAGCGAGCCGTCACTGCCGGTGCGGGGGTAGCTCATGCCGCCGGTTGCCACGATGAGTGAGTGACAATGTAGGCACCCACGCTCTGTGGTAATGATGAAATCACCGGCATCGGCTTCGATTGAGGTGACCCTGTGGTGGTAGCGGATCGGGATTGTCGAGGAGGCAATGAGACAGGAGCGCACATCGCGGGCGTCAAGGCTCGCTGGAAAGACCTTGCCGTCGCTACGCACGACTGTAGGCAGGTTGCGCTTTGCAAACCAGGAGCGCAGTTGCATAGGCGGAAAGTTTTGGATTGCGACAAGAAGAAAGTTTCGCTGGCTTTTGGAACCGTAATGGGTAAGAAACTCTCCAGGCTCAAGGCTGTTGGTGAGGTTGCACATTCCACCGGCGGTGATCAAGAGCTTACGGCCGCATTCGTTCCCTGATTCCAGCAACAATGCGTTCTCAGAGGCGAGATTGGCACGGGCGAAGAGGCCAGCGGCGCCGCCTCCGATGATGATGACGTCAAAGTGTTCCATAATCCCTAGTGGTTCGCTTGCTTATAGCGTGTGTTCATAGTATACCGTCAGTATAACGACTAGGGGGAAGAGATGAAACGCCTTGTGACCATCGCTTTGTTGATTGTCTCAGCCTTGTGGCCTCTTCTTGCCTACAACGAGCTACGCACCGAGCTCTTTTGGCGCTCGGCATCGGGGCAGCTTACGTCGTCCAAGGGCGTGACCAACACGTACGCAGGTACTGAGCTCGATGTGCGCCTCACCAGCTCGAGCAGTTGGGACGGAGCCATTGCATTGACCCTCTTCGGTGGGGCTCAGAAGGCGCTCTCGCTGACCTTCGATGGACAGGTACAGGATGTGGGCAATGAGAAGGTTGCGTGGTACTACGGAGCTGGCAGTGCAGTCCTCTTTGATCTCAGCCCGGTGTTCTTAGGCGAGTTCAGCCTCTCCTACGAGACTGCCTGGACCTTTTTGGACCGGGCGGAGCTCAGCCTTGATACCCTTCGATTAGGGCTACGACTGTTGAGCTTCACAAGCGAAGGCTTCTTGTTCTCCCTCGGTTTTGAGTACTCCCGGCCGCTGTGGGGGCGGCTTATCGACCGCCGTGGCAGCGAAGTCGAGATCGAGAAGTACATCTACGAGGCCACAGGCCTCGCAGTGTCAATCGGGGTGGGCTTTCAGGCGTGGTAGGAGCGATACCACGCTACGAAGGCTGACAGGCCCTCTTTCAGTGGGGTGTCGGGTCTGAAGTCAAAGTCTCGGGCCAGGTCATCGACATCGGCGTAGGTCTGATAGACATCGCCTGCCTGCATCGGTAGGTACTCTTTGACCGCCTCGATACCCAGACACGCTTCAAGTGTCGCGATGAACTCAGAGAGGAGAACCGGCCGGTTGTTGCCGATATTGTAGATCCAATACCGGTCACCGTGATCATTGATCGAAGGCGGGGCTTTGATGATTCTCATCAAGGCCGCGATGATGTCGTCGATGTAGGTAAAATCACGCCACATGTCCCCACCGTTGAACACCTTGATGGGTTTGTGCTCGACGATTGCTTGGGTGAAGGAGTAGTAGGCCATGTCCGGCCTTCCCCACGGTCCATAGACGGTGAAGAAGCGGAGGCCGGTGGTGGCAAAGCCGTAGAGGTGGGTATAGGCGTGGGCCATCAACTCATTGGATTTCTTGGTGGCAGCATAGAGACTGACGGGGTTGTCGACCCGGTCGGCTGTTGTGTACGGCACGTGGGCATTGAGTCCGTAGACCGATGATGATGAGGCGTAGATCAGGTGTTCGACCCCGTGGTGTCGGCACGCCTCAAGGATGTTCAGATAACCGGTGAGGTTGCTACTCGCATACGCCATCGGGTGGGTGATGGAGTAGCGCACCCCGGCCTGGGCTGCAAGGTGTACCACGGTCTTGAATGGGTAGCGGGCAAAGAGGTCGTCGATCGCTTCACTGTCTGCCAGGTCCATCTGGTGGAACGTAAAGTGCGGATGTGTAAGCTGAGCAAGGCGGCTCTGCTTGAGGCTGACGCTATAGTAGTCATTGAGGTTATCGATGCCAATGACGCTCTGGCCTTGGTCGAGCAAGGCTCGGCTAGTGTGGTAGCCGATGAAACCGGCGCTTCCGGTTACCAGGATGGGGTTCATTTCAATCATGAGGCCATTGTACCGCATTGCCCCAACCTTTGGAACAAAGAAGAGTGAATGTCGTAACAGGTGACAAAGATCTGAGTTTGCTGAGGATTGCAAATTGGTATGGCTCTTACCAATGCGGTGCTGTGTATGTACGTGACCAGCGGTTCGATCGCTTATCCTAATCAGAAGTGGACATGTCAAAAGTATGCTGCCGAAGCAGGTGCAACGTCCATGGTGCAATTAAAGAACAGGCCACCTTAGCAGGTGGCCCGACGGACAGACAATCTTGCGCGATATCGATCAGTGGCTGGTCAGCTCAAACTTGATGGTTCCGCTGTAGGTGCCAGTGACTGCATTCTCGTAATCGGTTGCGTTCACTGTGATCTTGACGTCAGTATCATAGAAGTCAATATTGCTCAATGACGTCTTATCGATGACTTTGTTGGCAGCGAATGTCTCTACGCCATTGCCGGTGGTGGTGACAGTCGCTCCCCCTGCAGTGACGGTGAACTTGATATAGGTCGGGGTGGCAGCGGCGCTCTTCATCGCCAGAGCAGAGAGTGCAATGTCGTATCCAGACACGCTATTGCAATAGGCAACGAGCTTACGCACCGTCTGCTGGGCATTGTAGTTATTGTCAGTGACCGTGAACTTGGTGTTGTCAGCGGTGATGGCATTGAATGCTGATACCGTAGTAGGAGCATTGAATCCAGTCACTGCAGCAAGCTTGAGACCATGCTTTCCCAAAACTTCCGTTTCGACGACAAACGACTCGGTGGGGTTGGCCGCAAAGAGTGCGGCAGCAAGAGTGGTGAGGATCAAGGTGAAAACTATCAGGTTCTTGCTCTTCATATCGTTCTTCCTTTCAGGGTAACTCCCTGGCGCAAGTTTGTGCTCTTCCCAAAGCACATCTGTACTATACAAAGAGAGCGGACTTATGTCAATAGAGAAGGAGAGAGAATTGAAATATTTTAAAAATTATTCAAATGAAACCAAATAAAAGAAAGTATCTAAATAC
>LVBE01000012.1 GCA_001603105.1 Spirochaetales bacterium Spiro_03 | reverse complement strand
AACATATGTACACGATTATTGAAAAAATGATAAGGTGCTGGTGATTGAATTATTGTATTGGAGGGTACATGCCACAAACCAACGACGTAGTGTTTTCACCCGAACTGGTCTCGTTCATCGAGACATGGAAATCAAAGCCAGGCAACCTCATCATGGTCTTGCACAAGGTTCAGGAAGAGTTCAAGTATATCAGCCGCGAGGCAGCCGATTTGGTCTCACAGATGCTTGATGTCCCTCTTGCAACAATCTGGGGCGTAGTCTCGTTCTACCACTTCTTCAAGCTGACCCGACCAGGCAAATACAATATCCAGGTATGCATGGGCACTGCCTGCTACCTCAAAGGTGGCCAAGCCTTGATCGATGAGCTGAGCAGCCAACTGAACCTGCCCGAAGGATCGGTCAGCGACGATGGGCTCTTCTCCCTTGAGGGGGTGCGCTGCATCGGATGCTGTGGTCTTGCTCCGGTGATGACCATCGGCGGTGAAGTCTATGGGAAGGTGACCAAGGCAGAGGTCGCCAAGATCTTGGCTCCGCTTAAGAACGCATAGGCGCCCATGCACCTCTCGCTCTCCGACTACCTGATGGACATAGTGCAAAACTCCTTTGAGTCAGGCGCATCGAGTGTCACCCTCACTATCGATGAGGGGCAACGGATGGTTGTCTGTACGGTGGTCGACAACGGCAAGGGGATGGATGAGCGGACGCTGAAGCGGGTCCTTGACCCCTTCTACAGCGAAGAGGGCAAGCATCGAGGCCGCAAAGTGGGCCTGGGCCTGCCATTTTTGAGCCAGGCGGTGGAGGCGGCCAATGGGGAGTTTTCAGTGCAGTCGATACCTGGGGAGGGGACGACTGTCCGCTTCTCCTTCGATCGTCAGCATATCGACAGCCCCCCGCCCGGAGACCTCGCCTTGGCACTGAGCACCCTGGTCGCCCACCCAATGGCCGACCACTTCGTCGTCCATAGGACGGCGGGACAGGGACGGTCATACAGCCTCGACCGTCGGGTCCTGCTCGAGGTGCTCGGAGAGCTTAAGACAAGTGGGAGCCTGAACCTGCTCAGGCAGTATGTGGCTAGTCAGGAAGCTGGCCTGCATGATGAGTATGAAGAGTAAGACAGAGGAGAGTCTGATATGGCAAAGATGACATTGGAGGAGTTGCGTTCACTGCGCAATCGCGTGCAAGGGGATTTGCAGAAGCGAGATATCGAAGGCAAAGATAGCCGGATCATCATCGGCATGGGAACATGCGGAATCGCAGCAGGCGCCAAGGAGACCCTTGATGCCTTCCTCACCGCCCTTGATGAGCATAAGATTTCCAGCACATCGGTGACCCAGAGCGGATGCATGGGTCTGTGCTACGTCGAGCCGACTGTCGAGGTCATCGTCCCTGACATGCCAACCGTCATCTATGGCAAGGTCGATGCGAAGACCGCCAAGAAGATCGTTGAGGAGCACCTGATCGCCCGCCGTCTGGTCACCGACCATATCTTCGATCGTCCGGCGGCTGACATCATCAAGAAGGATGGGGGTAAATAATGGCATTTCGAAACTACATCCTGGTCTGCGGGGGAACGGCGTGTGAGTCGATCAAGAGCGAGCAGATCTACCAGAATTTGATCACTGCGTGCAAGGAGCATGGCATCGCCGATGAGGTGCAGATCGTAAAGACCGGCTGCTTCGGCTTCTGTGAGCAGGGCCCGATCGTCAAGGTCCTCCCCGAGGACGCCTTCTACGTCAAGGTCAAACCCGAGGATGCCGCTGACATCATCGCCGAGCACGTGGTCAAGGGCCGTCAGGTCGAGCGCCTGCTCTACGATAAGAAGAGCAGCACCCGCCACGCCCGCGTCGAGGATATCCAGTTCTACCAAAAGCAGTTCCGCATCGTGTTGCGCAACTGTGGATTCATCGATCCCGAGTCGATCGATGAGTACATCGCCCGTGAGGGGTACCAGGCCCTTGAGCGCGCCCTCTTTGAGATGACCAGCGAAGAGATCATCGAGGAGCTGCGCAACTCCGGCCTGCGTGGCCGTGGTGGAGCGGGCTTCCCCACCTGGATGAAGTGGAACTTCACCCGCCAAGCCAAGAACGACATCAAGTACGTGGTCTGTAACGCCGATGAGGGTGATCCGGGTGCCTACATGGACCGCTCGACCTTGGAAGGCGACCCCCACTCGGTGCTCGAGGCGATGACGATCTGCGGAAAGACCATCGGAGCCCACAAGGGCTACATCTATATCCGCGCTGAGTATCCGCTGGCGATCAACCGCTTGGAGATCGCAATGAAGCAGGCCCGTGAATATGGCCTCTTGGGTACGGATATCCTAGGCAGCGGCTTTGACTTTGACATCGAGATTCGCCTCGGCGCCGGTGCCTTCGTCTGTGGTGAGGAGACTGCCTTGCTGCAGTCGATCGAGGGCAAGCGCGGCATGCCCCAGCCCCGTCCTCCGTTCCCGGCTATCAAGGGTCTGTGGGGCAAGCCGACGGTCATCAACAACGTCGAGACATGGGCAAATATCCCGGTCATCATCAGCCGTGGGGCGTCGTGGTTCAGCAAGATCGGCACCTCCGACTCCAAGGGGACGAAGGTCTTCGCCCTCACCGGCAAGATCCGCAACTCCGGCTTGGTCGAGGTCCCGATGGGAACGACACTGCGCGACATCATCTTCGATATCGGCGGAGGCATTGCCGGCAACAAGAAGTTCAAGGCAGTGCAGACCGGAGGGCCGAGCGGTGGCGTGCTCACCGAAGAGTACCTGGACACCCCGATCGATTTTGGTTCACTGGTCAAGGCCGGCTCGATGATGGGTAGCGGGGGCATGATCGTCATGGACGAGGATGACTGTATCGTCGACGTGGCGAAGTTCTACCTCGACTTCTCCGTCGACGAGTCGTGCGGCAAGTGCGCCCCCTGCAGGATCGGTGGCAAGAGCCTGGCTCGGATCCTTGAGAAGATCACCAAGGGCAACGGCACCTTGCAGGACATCACGACGATGGAGGCAATCGGGGAGGCGATGAAGAAGGGCAGCCTCTGTGCCCTTGGGCAGACAACTCCCAATCCGATCCTCTCCACCCTTGATCACTTCAGGGATGAGTACCTGGCCCATATCGTGGACAAGAAGTGTCCGGCAGGGAAATGTAAGGACCTGATCTCCTACTGGATCCTTGAGGACAAGTGCACCGGCTGTACCGTCTGTGGGCGCAAGTGCCCGGTCGGAGCGATCACCGGGGCCCGCAAGGAAGTCCACGTCATTGACCAGAATGCCTGTACCCAGTGTGGCGTCTGCTACGAAGTGTGTCGGTTCGACGCCATCGAAATCCGCTAGGCGAATTGGAGGATAGTGAATTGAGTACCGTGAACATCAAAATAAATGGAAATCCGGTTGAGGTCAGTGAGGGGACGACCATCTTGCATGCTGCCAGGCAGGCCGGCTATAAGATCCCGACCCTCTGCTACCATGATGATTTGGTGCCCTTCGGCTCTTGCGGTCTGTGCATCGTCAAGCAAGAAGGTAGCAGCAAGATCATCCGCGCCTGTGCGGCAGCCGCCTTTGAGGGGATGAGCATCATCACCCACGACCCTGAGCTCTTTGAGGTGCGCAAGACGATCTTGGAGATGATCCTCTCCACCCACCCGTCGAGCTGTCTGACCTGTATCCGTAACGGCGAGTGTGAACTGCAGGATCTAGCCGCTGAGTTCGGCATCCGCGAACAGCCCTTTGAGGTCCGCCTCAGCGATCGACCCAAGGATACCTCCTCGGCTTCGATCGTCCTCGATCCGGAGAAGTGCATCAAGTGCGGGCGCTGTGTCCAAGTCTGTCAGGACCTGCAGGGTGTCTTTGCCCTTGAGTTCATCGGCCGCGGCGACGAGACGATCATGGCACCGGCTGCGATGCTCAAGCTGGAGGATAGCCCCTGTGTGCGCTGTGGCCAGTGCGTAGTGCACTGCCCGGTCGGTGCAATCTACGAGAAAGATGAGATCGCAGCCTTCCGAGAGGCGATCAACGACCCAGACAAGCAGGTCGTCGTCCAGATCGCCCCATCGATCCGTGTCGGCCTGTCCGAGTCCTTCGGCTTGCCAGCTGGGACGGTGACGACCAAGAAGATCTACACTGCACTACGCAAACTCGGCGCTGTGGCGATTCACGACACCAACTTCGGCGCCGACCTGACAATCATGGAGGAGGGCAGTGAGTTGGTCGGCCGCCTCACAAACGGAGGAGCGCTTCCTCAGCTCACCTCCTGCTGTCCGGCGTGGGTTGACTACATCGAAAAGTACTATCCGGACCTGCTGGAGTACGTCTCCAGCGCCAAGAGCCCGATGCAGATGGTCGGCGCGGTCCAAAAGACCTTCTACGCCGAGCAGATGAAGATCGATCCGGCGAAGATGTTCACTGTGGCCATCATGCCCTGCACCGCCAAGAAGTATGAGACTGTCAGGGATGAGAGCATGTATTCAAGTGGGTTCCAGGATGTCGATCTGGTCCTCACCACCCGTGAGTTCGCCCGCCTGATCAAGAGTTCGGGCATTGACTTCCTCTCCCTTGAGGAGGAGGAAGCGGACAACCCACTGGGCGAGTACAGTGGGGCCGGCACAATCTTCGGAGCCACCGGAGGTGTCATGGAGGCCGCTGTCCGTACCGCCTACCATGTGGTCACCGGCAAGGAGCTGGAGAATGTGGACATCGAGACGGTACGGGGACTGGATGAGGTGAAGAAGGGCGTTGTTGACTTCGACGGCACCCCGGTCCGTGTCGCCGTCGTCCATGGCCTCAGCCATATCGCCGAGCTGCTGGACGAGGTTCGGGAGGCAAAGGCGAAGGGCGAGCAAGCCCCCTACGACTTCATCGAGGTAATGGCGTGCCGCGGTGGCTGTATCGCCGGAGGCGGACAGCCCTATGGGGCAACCGACATCCTGCGCAAGGAGCGCGCTGCCGGTCTCTACGCCGATGACAAGAACAGCGAGACCCGCTGCTCCCACCACAATGAGTCGATCATCAAGCTTTACGACCAGTTTTTGGAGAAGCCGCTCAGCGACAAGGCGCACCACCTGCTGCACACCACGTACGCCAAGCGTCCTTCCTACAAGGCTTGATACACCCCGTCAACACACTATGGAGGCCCGGATTTCCGGGCCTCTCTTTGGTCAGTCGAGGATCCTGAACAGCAAGATCTCAGCACTGGATGCCGAGGTGACCACCAAGTGATCGCCTTTGGGCGAGATATCCATCCCCGATGGATCGAAGATGCCTAGCGGGGCACAGTCGAGCAACGTAAGGCTAGTGCCGCCGGCGAAGGAGAAGGCGACCACGTTCCGGCTGTTTGTGCACAGTGCGTAGAGACGTCCGGCCTTCTTGTATCCCTTCAAGGCGATGATCCCATCCATCGCCGGCGTTCCATAGACGCCGTTGGTGAAGACCTCTTCCTGCTCCCAGGCATTTGACCCGGTGCGATTGAAGCGCCCCAGATCCTTGCTCGTCGCATAGACTAGGTTGCTGTCATCGAGGAAGAGCACCTCCCTGATCGCATTGATGTAGGGGGTGGTCTCTGCCTTGATGCGGATGAAACTTGCGAAGTTCATCCCACCGAAGTCCAAGGTTCGGCGGAAGATCATCAGAAGCGAGTCACTGGCCTTGGTGAGGGCCGTGTACTCGCCCGATGGGCTGATGTCCAGCCCGGTATAGCGCTTGCCATCACCGGGAGGGAAGGGGGCCCAGTAGTACGGGTTATGGAAGTCACTGGCTCCGAGTGCGTAGATGTTCATCTGCACCGCGATCTCATCGCTCGGGTGCAGGCCATACAGTGCCCCGAGGGTACGATCGACGGCAAAGTGGTCGAGGTAGGGGAAGGTTCCGCTGCCCCATTCACTGTTGCCATAGTTGTTCCCCTTCTCAAAGAGCTTGGTCAGCGTGCTGGTCGACAGATCATACTGGTAGAGTGCGACCTTGGGGTTGGTGGAGTTGGAGATCACTACCCGGTACGTCAACTGGTCGACAAAAATCCTGAGTTCACCTGCGAGGTTGAAGGAGTCGGAAGAGGTATAGGTGTGGACGACCTCAACCGAGTCTCGGACAATTCGACAGACTTGGAGCGTCTGGAGTGTGGGATTGGCCAGCAAAAACTTTCCATCGGGAAGGAAGGCCACCTGCGACCCTCCTGCGATGCTGATGCCGTTGGTATTGTCCCCGACCCTGTTGATGAGTGCGGGTACCCCGCTCTGTGCATCAACAGTGGCAACGAAAGAGATGCTGGCCGAACCGGAACTGGCGAGCAGGACCCCCTGTGCGATGACATCGAGGCGGTGGGTACCGCTTGTGGGAGTGAAGGTACAGCTAGGGCCTTGAGCAACCAATTCCCCATCCAGGTACCAGTCCACGTTCACCGGCTGTTCACCGCCAGTCGTCACCGTCGCTGTGGCGCTCTTTTGGGCGACCATCGTCTCGCTGACCCCGCCGATCGTGCACTCGATCGGCTGACCTAGGTGGTCAAGCAAACGGACGGTGTTGGGCACATCGCTGTACTTGTCCAGCCGCAGCTCGATCCGCGCCTCAGTGGTCCTTGCTCCGACAATGCGCACCACCTCAACACAGCCGGCGACACGGATGGACCCACTGTCCAGGTATGCCTGCAGGAGGTAGGAGCCGGCGCTCAGCGTCGTGGTGTAGCGTACCGATCCGTTTGAGCTGTTGTTGGTCGTCGGGTTCAATAGCCGCTGTTCCCCATCCTTATCCTTCAGATAGAGAGTGAGAGCCGCTTCGCTAATCTGGGTGCTATCCCAGTAGAACTCGATGTCCATGACCCCGGTGCCTGCAAGTGTATCGAGCTCAATGACCGTCTCGGTGGGCTCTTTGGTCAGGTTGACGGTCTTGGTCCCCCTGACCAGGTCGACGCCAACGGCATTCTGGCCGACGGCGGTCAAGCTCCAATTTCCGATCAGCAGGCCCTGTACCTCCACCGATGCATTGGTACTGACGACACTGAAGGTGGAGCCTTGGGGCCCATCACCTTCGACGATATAGCGCGACACAGACAGGGGTGTGTCATCCGGAAGCAGTGTTCGCCCCAATGCCTTGGCACTCTCCATGTTCAAGCGTAGCGATGATCGAGCAGCAGCTTCCTCATCGGCGCATGCAATGATGCTCAAACTAACGAGAGCTAGGGCGAAGACGATCAGTTTGGTAACATGTCTCTTCATCTTATCCTCCACCCCCAAAGGCACAACGAGTAGTCCGCCGCTTCAGCCTCTTTCTATTTCAGAGGTAACTGTGTAGCATTGGTCCATGCGCCTGTTTGTTCGTATCGCCTTGCTGGCAACCTGTGCTCTGGTTATCTTCATCAATCCCCACTATATCGGGTGGCTTGGCTATGGCTCACTCATCGCCCTCTTCTTTGTATTCGGCCTCCTCTACTGGGTCACCACCTGGCGCATTAGCCGCCGGGAGGCAGAGCGCTTTGTACAGCAGCCGATCCGTGTCCGCTGTGATGGCGCATGGACAGTTGCGATCGGGCAGAAGGCGGTATGGGGCAGTGTGGTGATCACCGCCTGCGAGGTGCTCTTTCTGACTCGCAATCAGTCGACTGTCGAGTGCGCGTGGCGCATCGATCTGGCCGAACTTGTCTCTATCCAGTCTGTCATGGCAGGGCGAAAAAGAGCCCTCCTTCTTCAAGACGAGAAGGAGGGGCGCTATGTCTATGGTTGTACGACGAAGCTGTTAGCGACGCTTAACGCCTCTTTTCAAAACGAGTAGGAGAAGCCAATGGTCGCAGGCTCCACGATAGCGGTGAAGCCACCGCTGTCAAAGCGCGCTGAAAGACCGATCTCATAGAAGAGGGCAAAGCGGTCAAAAAGCTCGTATCGGATCGCAGCAGCTGCTCGAGCTACACCGCCGAATTGAACCGGTGAGGCGAAACGAAGCGACGGGCCGGCGGCGATGGTCAGCGGGATACTGAGCTTCTCGCCGACTGTCCAGGTCCATCGGGCACTTGCCAAGAGATCGAGGTGCCAATCGGCTGCGCTCTTGCCCACCGCCACCATTCCACCCCAGCTGAAGAGGTCGTTGTACCGACGCATGACATCGAATGCTATATCGAATCCGGGAGCCTTGGTGGGAGAGAGACTTAGGTGTGCAACCGACAGGTGTGTGCCCACAAGCCAGGCGGGAGTATAGGCCACCTCTTCGATGCGAGCGGTGGGAATCTCAACTTTCAACGCTTCGGCAGCAGGCTCGCTCTGGGCGATCGGTGTACTGTGTACAAGCTCGATAGGCGCTTCGACTACTGCCACCTGCTCCTCCTCGGCCATGATCGGATCGGCTTCGATGTGTTCAGGCTCAGATGGGGCCTTTGGCTCCTTCAACAAGGAGAGGTCGACAGGGAAAGGCTCAGAGAGGGCGAAGAGGGAGGAGGAGAGGATGTGCTCAAGCTCGGGGAAGGGGATGATCGTCACCTCGACTTCGCTCTCATCATCGCTCGCCTTGGCCACTGGCAGGGCTTGAACCGTCTCGGTGACGATCTGCGGTTCGATGATGGGCTCGGTCACCACCTCCGTAGCTTCGGGTGCGACCTCTGTGGTCACTGCCTCTACGGGAGCAGGCGGAGGCGGCGCAGCAAGACCGGCTCTGCGTCCTCCTTCACCACGCTCTTTGGGCGCCTCGACGCTTGTCGGGACCTCGACAGGTATTGGATCTTCAACGTTCTTTGGGGCCTCGGCGCTCTTCTTGGAACCGAAATCAGCGAGAGGCATGAACTCCACATACCAGTAGACACCGCCAGCAACCGTCAACACGGCGATGATGATCAATGCTATCAAGCCACTTCTACTCACACTATACTCCTTGCTCTTAGTATAACAGCTGAGCACCTATTTCTATACAATAAGTATGCTACTTCATCATATCCCCATATTTGAGTACTCATTTCGGAGAATATCCGCTTTCATCTGCCCGTGCTAGCCTCTGAAGCGGAGGTGTGGGCATGAAACTTGGTCTGATCGTTCTCTTGGCAGTGGCGGCCTTGTTGCCCCTCGGTGCGCGCGAAGGAATCACCGTTGCCGTCGACCTTGCCGCACTGGAGAGTTTTTTCTACGACACCGCCCATCTTCGCCTTGATGCGACGCTCGATTTGAGTGATGAGTTTGGCTTGCGTCTGCCGCTCACCGTCGTTGCCGAGCGGATTCGCAACGCCCCGTACTGGATCGAGGCGGGGGTGTATCTTGATTACCACCCCCTTGGCTGGCCATTTTTCATCTCTTTGTCCCTTGCCCAGGTTGGGGTGTGTGGAAATCACCGGTTCAAGGATGGCCTGTCAACGCTCTTTCTCAACGAGATGGCCTTTGGGTGGACGATTGCCATTCCTCCGGCTTTCAGGCTGACGCCGATGGTGATCCTTCGTGACCCCAACCGGCTCTTCGAGGATGAATATGCTGAGTTGGCCGACCTTTTTTCGCATTTTGCAGTGGTTCGCCTCTCGCTTCTGTTCGGCTGGACCTTCCCTGTTGGCCAGCCGAAGGCAAAGCGGGTGCGTAGCGCTGTGACAACAGGGCAGGAGACGTGAAATGACACGACGTATCGGCACGTGGGCCTTGGTCATCGCCCTCATCATCCCCCTCAGTGGCTGTTCGATGGGATGGGAGGCGAAGAGCAAGGGGCGGGTGGATGACCGGGATCTGATACCCCGGGCGACACAGATCATAGAGGAGCAGCGCAAGACGGTCTTGCCCTACCTGGACGAGGAGCTTTCGAATTCCCTGGGCAGAGGGGAGGTCTCCAGCGCCGCCATTGTGGCCAACACCCTCGCCGAGGAGCGCGGACGCGAGTATTTGGAGTTCATGTACACCGTCGGCTACAGCGATGCGGTCGATGACCAGTATGAACAGGTCATAGCCTATGCCCACTCGCTCTTGGATGAACAGGCGAGAGTCGAGCTCGATGAACAGCTTGCCCAGACTCGGGCGATCTTGATGGAGAAGGGTGAGCACCTCGCCCGTGCCCTGGCGCCGAGCCAGCGTCCTGCATTCTGGAAGGACATGCAGAAGCTGGTCACTCGAACTCTGGTCCTCTTCACCGCTGGGGTGGTCTATGCCTGCATCCCTACGGTTGTCCTCTGGGGCAAGGTGGCTGCGGCGGCATCGATTGCGGTAGCCACCGGTGTCGTCTCGACGACCGTGATGTCAATTTGGCGCTACTATCAGTTCGGTGGTTCGCTCGATGAGAGCTTCGCCGAGTGGATCGCCACTGTGACCAGCGAGCCTGAGACCTCGTACGCGCTTGCGGCGAGCATGATCGCCGTGGGGACGACGATGAAGCGCGGGCCGGTGGTCACCGGCATCGTCATCTGTGTCTTCGCCCTCTACAATGTCATCGATATGATCAAGCCGATGCTCAAGAAGTACAACTTCAGTGTCTGATCGGCGAGGTTGCTCCTGACCTCACTTTGTGAAATACTTGCAGTACCCTACAGGGAAAGGAGCAACCAATACCATGTCCACACCATTTGAACGCGACCTTCTTGAGCGCTTTCTGCGCTATACCAAAATCGATACGATGAGTGACGAGCGTGCCGTGCAGAGCCGCACTCCCTCCACCGACGGTCAGTGGGACCTCTTGCACCTCTTGGCCCAGGAGCTGAAGGGGCTGGGGATCGAGGATATCTATGTCGGAGAGGAGGGGGTTGTCATAGCACGCCTCGCAGCTACCACGACCAAAGAGGTGCCCACCGTCGCCTTTATGGCGCACGTGGACACCGCCGATGATGTGCCGGGCAACGGTGTGAAGGCACGGGTCATTGAATCCTACGATGGAGCGGATATCCCCCTCGGCGGGGACGTGGTGCTGACGGTAGCCGACAATCCAGCCCTTACTGAGTACGTGGGCGAAACGTTGATCGTCACCGACGGCACTACGCTGTTGGGCAGTGATGACAAGGCCGGCGTGGCCGAGATCATGAGTGCGGTGCAATACCTGGTCGAACATCCGCATATTGAGCACGGTCCGATCGAGGTGATTTTCACCACCGACGAGGAGACTGGTGCGGGGATGGACAACTTCCCCTACGAGCGTATCCGGGCCCAGTACTGCTATACCATCGACGGCGGCGGGCGCCATGAGATCGAGAGCGAGTGCTTCAACGCTGCGACGGTGAAGGTTCGCTTCGAAGGGATCAGCTACCATTTGGGCATGGCCCGTGGCCGACTCGTCAATGCCCTGACGATGGCCGCCTTCTTCGTCAACGCACTGCCTCAGGCAGAGAGTCCGGAGGCGACCGACGGTCGCTATGGCTACTACTGCGCCCAGACGATCGAGGGCACAGCCACCGCGGTCGACCTGACGATCTATCTGCGCGACTTTGACCTTTCTGTCCTCAACGGACGCATCGATGCGATCAAGGTTTTGGGCAGTGCCACCGAAGCGCTCTATCGCGGTGGTCGGGTGACCGTAGAAGCGAAGCACGTCTACTACAACATGGCCCTGATCGCACAGAAGAAACCGTTTGCCATGGAGAATCTCAAACTCGCTGGGTGTGAACTCGGCTTTGAGTTGACCGAGCAGTTGATCAGAGGAGGAACCGACGGGGCGCGGATGGCCAACGAGCAGGACATTCCCTGCCCCAACATCTTCACCGGTGGATACAACCTCCACTCCGTCTATGAGTGGGCTGCGCTGCCGGCGATGG
>LVBE01000128.1 GCA_001603105.1 Spirochaetales bacterium Spiro_03 | reverse complement strand
TTCTCATTCTTGCTTAAGAATACTCCCGTGTACCCCACTACACGGGAGTATTCTTTCAGGGTAGACTTTGCGTGAGGACTCATCCATGACCATGCAGGCTCCAAGCAATGTAAAGCCACCACCTCTTCGCCTGCTGGTATGTTGTGTTGTTTTGGCTCTTCTGGTTTTCACTAGCTGTGACATCAAGATCAAGATGCCCTCTTTTCCTTTCTGGAATACCGCTGCGACCAAAGAGAATTTGATTGGTGACATCGAAGCCCAGTTCTCAAAGATACATAGTGCACACGTCGGTTTCACACATGATGACATCACCATCTATTTCCTTGATGAGACCATTGAAGAGCGTGCCATCACCGAAGTTCTTGGGGCTATCTTCACAGGCATCAGTGCGGTAGCAGACTCATGGAGTATCCATGTGGGTACGTCTGCGTACTCTCAAAGTGGCGCTATTACCGCTATCGCCAACCGTGTACACTCCTTCTCCTCAATCGAAGAAGAGGAGGTCTCCTATGGTATGCAGATCAGGTACAAAGACACCCCCTTCACTTTCAGTGGAGAGATCGTCTTTCAGGACATCCACTACAAACTGAAGAACGAGACGATAGGCGCCCAATATATCCAAGCCTTCAATCGCCTTCATCGCCCTATCTTGGACAAATTACCTACTGAATTGACCATCGACGACCTCATTCCCATCTTCTCTGCCCTGCAGGGGTATGCTCTGCTCCCTAGTTGGGTTCAGGATTCGCTTCCTACCGTTCGCCCTACCCTGGAAGGGTTTCTTACAACCCTGCAAGAGAAGACTGACAGCGACCAATGGCGCCTCATATCATCACTGACAGCAACCAACGCATCCTTTACCGTCAACCTGACTTGGGATGCAGTCAAGGAGCACGGAGACGACGCCCTCCTCTCATCCGATATCGGAGGCTTAACACAATACTACACCCCCTCATTTTCCTCACTAGATGGGAGTAGCACCCTACTCGACCTCTCTAGCGGTGCCACTACCATCATCGTGCATATGGATGCTACACCAAAGAGCGCCTATCCCAACCTCCCTCCCATAGCAGGGGATGTTGTTGTAAAAATTGGATCAGTATCGATCGGGGCAACATCGAATGTGCTCTACACCATCGAGGACGCCATTGCGAAGGCTGGTCACGACGAGATCTTTGTCCGCCACAACACCTCCTTCGCCTCGGCCGGTGTGGCTATGAAGGTATACGGAACAGCTCAGTACCGCATCGGCAGTCCTACCACAATTGTTCTTCCCTACGATAATTTGCTGAGCTCAGGTGTCACCGATACCCCAGGCAATGACACAGCAGGAGCTATAACTCGTTGGAGCGCATATGTTCGCCTCAATGTGCCCAGCGGCATCACCATCGACCTCAAAGGTCGCCTGGTGGTCAATGCCAAGCGAGCTGCCAATGAGACGAAGTTCCAAGGGCACGTCACCGGCAAGAACTATTCAGTTCTGAACCTTGAAGAGGGCAGCAAGATCACCATCAAGAACCGTGGAGAGCTCCATGCCCTCGGCTTTGTCGAAGGAGCGGGCATCACCGAGGTCGAAGAAGGAGGATATGTATATGAGGGCCTCTTCATCTCCTCGTTCAGAGGAGGGACCGCCTCCTCAAGAATCGAGGAGAAGGTCTTCCCCTTCGACCAGTTCACTCTCATGCAGATCGAATCTCCGCTGCTCATCAAATCTGGAGCCAACTACATTGCCAAGGCACTCATATGGGCCTCTTCGACCTACCGCAGTGGCGACTTCCCCATTGCCAGCCCTTCTGGCCTTATCAGGCTCAACGACGGAACACTCAGAAAAACCTTCGATCCATCCAACGGGCACGTCACCCTCACAATCGACGGCAATGGATCTTTAAGCAACAGCAGTGTGAAAGTAGGATCGATGTCTGCGAGCACTGCAGGACGAGCCATCCCCTTCGATGGGACCTGGCATTTTGTCATAGCAAGCGGCAAGACGGTGACTGTGGATGCAAAGATAGCATTGCTACCAGGCAGCTCGCTCACCATCAGAAGCGGCGCTGTACTGAAGATTCGAGAGAACACAGAGAGCAGAAACGAGCTGACCATCTTCAGTGATGTACCGTATCGAGATGGGTACAACAGCTACCCCAACAAGACCTTTACAGACTACTATCGCGCTGCGCCTATCCAACCGCTTCATACCGCGGATAGCAAGGCTGAGGTTCTTAATTTGGGGGGGATTATCGTGGAAAAAAATAGCGGTATCGCCGGACGGATAACCAACAGCGACAACGGATCGACTCTCTTGAAACCGGGGGCCATAACCGGGTATGACCATTACTTTGTCAAAGGCTCTGCAGACACAGCAGAAGCCGACCCTGTGTGGATGACGTATTACAAATAGCTGATCACCTAGGTGTTGAACGAATCGGTGGATATCGATGTGGATTATTTGCTACCTGAACCAAGGACGAAGATACTTGAGAGTCAAGCGGTTATCAATTCGATCATTTTGAGCTACATGGTGAGCAGGGTTACTCTCGTAACCCGAGGACAAAGGGCCATACAGCATTGATTCATGGGCCGCTGATCAAATCCTCCAATTCCACCAGCCTCACCCTCTCATCCTTCTCTGCAATGGTTTTGAGCGAGTCGGTGAATCCACTCTTGCTGAAAAGATAGAAAGAAACGGCACTACTTGTGGTGACAAGTGTTGATCGATACATGAGGGTATTCAAGGTTGTTTCGCCCGCTGGTGTGTTGGTCCACTTGCACTCACCGAAGATCCACGCCCCCTCCCTATCGCAGGCAACCAGGTCGATCTCCTCTTCTGTTTTGGCTCTGGGGTCCGGTCCCCACCATCTTCCAATCTCCGTTATGAGGAGCTCTGTTGATGACAGTACATACGCTTGCGCAATTGCCTCAAGGCTCCTTCCCAAGAATTGGGGAAGCTCCTTTTCTGTCTTTGCCAAGACCCCTGCCGTCTGCCCACTGAGGATCAAAGAGGTGAAGGGGAAGACGAAGCGATACCAGAAGGCAAAGAGCTGGTCGCTGAACTCCCAGATCGCCCGTCGGCTCTTGCGCCCCACCGGGTATCGGTTGGTGACGATGCCCAGATCCTTAAGGTTTGCCATCGCTGCACTTACCGTCGCCATCGAGATATGGGTCTTGTCAGCGATGATTGATATCTGGTTGTTCCCTCTGGCCAATACCTCAAGAATCTGGTTGTAGGTACGGGTATCTCGTACCTCCATCATCAAAAGAAGGGTCGGCTCGTTGAAGAGCAGTCCGTCCTTGGTGAAGAAGAGGCGTTCGATGAGATCATCAAGACCCTCATGTGGTGCAAAGTATTGGATATATTGGGGGATGCCGCCGGTAATGCTGTGGATGATGATTATCTCTTCGACCCTCCTGGTGGGGAGCAGCTCTGCCGTCTCCTTGAGCGAGAAGGGAAGGAGATGGATCTGTGCGGTCCTTCTGCCGTAGAGCGGGCTCTCATGGCCGAGGACTTGGCGCTCCATGAAGCCCATCGAGGAGCCGGTGAGGATAATCATCAGCTTCGTGTCCTTGAAGCGATTGTCCACCATCATCTGCAGGATGCTCATCGTCTCTGTGATGGATTGAGCCAGGTAGGGAAACTCATCGATGCTGAGGATGAGCCGCTCATCTCGGCCATAGTCAGCAACGACCGCCAAGAGCTCTTCGAGCGAGGTGAAGGTGATGGGTGTATGGGGAAACAGCGCTGCCGATACCTGACGTGAGAGGTGCTCGAGGCTTCCGGCTATACCGGTCAGGTATGCGGTGATCTGAATAGCGCGTTTACCCCTACAAAACTTGTTGACCAGAACGGTCTTGCCCACACGCCGTCGTCCCCAGAGGACAGCCAATTCAAAGCGTTCACTCTCCCAGGCACGCTGCAGTTGTTCATATTCAGCTTCTCGTCCTACAAACATAGTGACTCCTACTGGAAGAGTACTACTCAAATTATGATTTGTCAAATCATGATTTGACAAAGTGTTGATCAAAAACACCCCCTCAGCACTCTTGCCAAGGGGGTGAAGTTGGTTGTGTAACGATTATGTTATGGGAGCTGGGTTGAAGTAGCAGAGGAAGTTGTTCAGCCCAAGAGCCTCTGCTGCAGGCTTCTTGCCACTGGCTACATCGATGATGAGGTCAAAGAGCTCTTCTCCTGCCTCTTGGACACTCTGAACGCCGGTGATGATCGACCCGGCATTGAAGTCGATGAGGTCGGTCCACATCTCCTTCATCGCATTACGGGTCGACACCTTGATGACCGGAGCTTCGGCCAGACCGTAGGGAGTGCCGCGCCCGGTCATGAAGACCTGCAGCGTAATCCCGCTAGCCAGCTGGCTCGGGCCGCAGACGATGTCGCTAGCCGGTGTGGCTGCGAAGATCAGACCGCGCTTGGTCGGCAGCTCTCCCGGCCCGATGACCTCGACGATCGGGGCCTTGCCGCTCTTTGCGATCGAACCCATCGCTTTCTCCACGATATTGGAGAGCCCTCCGGCCTTGTTGCCTGGCGTAGGATTGGCCGATCGGTCAACCGAACCCTTGGCAAGGTACTCATCATACCAGCCGATCTCCGCTTTGAGCTTCTCAACTGCACGCTCGTCGACGCAGCGCTCGGCAAGTAGGTGCACCCCGTCACGGACCTCGGTCACCTCGCTGAACATCACCGTAGCCCCACCAGAGACCAACAGGTCGCTCGCCCAGCCGGCAGCAGGGTTGGCACTGACGCCACTGAACGCGTCAGAGCCGCCACACTGCATGCCGACGCAGAGCTTGCTAAGAGGCAGCGTAGTACGCCTCCTCTCATTGAGGACCTTCAGCTTCGCCTCTGCCATCTGCATCAAGGCATCCATCATGGCACCGTAGCCTTCATAGTCCTGCAGGATGATGACGTTCTCTTTGGTATTCTCCGCTTCGCTTAAGAGTCGCTCCACGGTCAGCTTCTCACAACCGAGCCCTACGACCATGATCTGGCCGCCGAAGTTCGGGTTCTTGATGGTATTGCGGATCGAGCGGATCGGCACTACTGCATCAGGTGCATCGATGGCAACCCCACAGCCGTAGGCGTGGTTTATGGCGACCACCCCATCGACATGGGGGTATTTAGGCAACAGTTCACCCTTGATGCGGACCATCAGCTGGTCGACTACCCCGCTGACACACTGCACCGTCGTCGTGATGGCCAAGAGGTTGCGTGTCCCCGCATAGCGGTGACCGGCTACCTCATAGCCCTCAAAAGTCGTTCGCTTTGGAGTGGGGAGAACGACCGACGGGGATTTGACAAACTTCAACTCTGACAGAGGCGGCTGAGTAGGCAGGATGAGGGTGTGTTCGTTGATCCATTCCCCTCTCTCCACATTCCTGTTCACATAGCCGAGCACTACCCCGTAACGGATTACCTCATCGCCCTGTTTCATCGCCTTCAGGGCGACCTTATGCCCCTGCGGGACATCAGAGAGGAGGGTGATGCCATCGATGACATCACCGCTTTGGGCAGCCTCGGTGACGATGGCCACCGTATCGATCTCTTCAAGTTTGATCAGGCGTGCCTTCACCGGTCACCTCGCTTCACCTTCCGGCTACTTCTCCACTCATCCCAGAACGCATAGCCAAGGGAGATGAGGATCAGGACCCAGATGACGTTTCCGATCGGCCTGGCGAAGAAGACACTCAACGATCCGCCGCTTCCCTTGATGGAGTCGACAAAGTACTGCTCAAGATCTCCGCCGAGGATGAATCCGATGAGGAAAGATGGAATGCTGATGCCAAACTTAGCCAATACAAAGCCAAAGAGACCGAAGGCGAACATCGCCCAGACATCGAACATGTTCCCATTCTGCGTGGCATAGGCGCCGACGGTACAGAGCAGGATGATCACCGGATAGATCCGGGTCTTGGGGAAGTTGATGATCTTCACCACGTGCTTGATCGGGTAGAACATGACGATGAACATCAGGATGTTGCTGACCAGCAAGGCCATCAAGATCGTCTGCCAGATCTGTGGGTTGTTGGTGATGAAGAGCGGACCGACCTGGATGCCCTGCAGCATGAAGGCTCCGATGAGCACAGCGGTGGTCGAGTCGCCCGGGATTCCCAGTGAGAGCAGGGGGATGAGCGCCCCGCCGGTCAGTCCATTGTTGGAGCCTTCGCTGGCGATCAGGCCATCGACGAGTCCGGTGCCGAACTTCTCGGGGTGCTTGCTCATGCTCTTTGCCTGCGAGTAGGAGAGCAGGCTTGCCGCTGACCCACCGACACCGGGAAGAACCCCGACAAAGGTGCCGATGATTCCCGAGCGCAGTACGTTGAACCACTGTCCCTTGAAATCACGACGGAAGTTGAAGCCCATCGTCTCGTGGTCGAGGTCCATCCGCTGATGCTCCTCGACCATCCCGCTCTCCGCCTCCTGGAAGATCTGTACGAGGGCAAAGAGACCGATGAGCACCGGCAGCAGCTGAAAGCCCATCCTCAGGTCAACCCGAAAGAGCTTTGGCACCATGCGCAGTTTGTTGTTATCGTTGAATTGGCCGATCAGGGAGACGAGGACACCCAAGAAACCGGCGAAGATTCCTTTGGTCATCGCACCCTTTGAGAGGGCGGCGATGATCGTCAGGGCAAAGAGGATGATCAAGAACTTCTCGATCGCCGAGAAGTTGATGGCAACTTTCGCCAATGGCGGAGTAAAGAACCAAAGACAGGCCAAGCTGATCAAGCCCCCGAACAGGCTCGCCGTGATCCCGACTCTCAGTGCACGCAGGCCCTCTCCCCGCTTCGCCATCGGATAGCCATCAAAGCCGGTACAGATCGATGAGGGAGTACCTGGTATATTGATCAAAATGGCAGGAATGAGCCCACCGGAGATACCGCCGACATAGAGGCCGAGCAGCAGATACAGGCTCATGTTCATATCATATGCGTAGGTCAACGGCAAGAAGATGGCAATGGCCATCGTCGCCGTCATCCCCGGAAGTGCTCCAAAGACGATACCGATCACCACACCGCTGAGAGCCATGAAGAGTTGTGGAAGTCCAAATGCCAATGCGTCCATGCTATACCTCCTATGGCAGGGTGATCTTGAAAACCTGGCCGAAGAGGAACCAGATGATCGTCGATGAGACTACGGAGATGATCAAGGAGATCACCAGGGACCTGAAGTCAGGATTGGACCAGAACTTCTTTGTCTTGAATGCCACGGCAATGGACGCCAACTGCGACACTCCGACAAAGAGGACGTTGAAAAGGAAGATGAAGATAATGGAAGCAGGAAGGAATCCAATGAGATTCATTGAGGGAAAGTAGAGGACCATGAGCACTATGGTGCCCACTAGCTTTACTTTGTCCCAATTCTCGATGAAGAAGCGATACCCCTTCAGATTGAAAAACGGCTTGCCACTCTTCTTGCACTTGACAGCCCGCTCGATTGCCATGATTACCAGCATGATGGCCAGAATCCACATAATCATCGGGGGGAAAAGCCAGTGGGAGGTAGAGGGCTTGTAGTTTACACGCAACATGCGAATCTCCTCATAGGGTGGCTGCAGACCAAGTGGTCTGCAGCCGTCCATGCGATAGTCGGTTCGACTCTATCCTAGAGGACAAGATCGTCCAACGAGGGGGCACGGTCGATGAGACCCTGCAAGCTGTCGCGCTTGGCATAGATGAACTTCTTGGTATCGGCGCTGTTGAGGTAGGTGCCGGGGCGGTAGGTCATCTTTGCCAGGTCGGCGATCAGGCCACTGTCCTTGTTCACACGGGCCATGGCAGCATCGAGCTCAGCGATCAACTCGGCAGGGAAGTTCTTCGGCAGGTAGATGACGAAGTCCTTGGAGAAGCGGAACTCCTTGCCGTCAAGGGTGATGCCCTGGTCGGCATAGCTCTCTGCCTTCACGCCCTCGATGTTGTCAAGAAGGCCAACGAACTTCATGGCAAGCTTCTTGTCAGTGATCTGGGTGTACTGCAGAAGGCTGGTGTAGTCAGCGAAGATCACATCGGCATTGCCATCCCAGAGCATCTGCAGCTTGGCGTCGGTCGATCCGCCGATGACCACCTTGATGCGGTTGGCGATATCCTTGCCGTAGGTATCCGCTACCCACTGCCAGTAGACGATGAATCCGACGTGGGAGACACCACCGGCCTCACAAGCCATCCGCACGATTGCATTGGGGTTGGCCTTCAGGTAGGCAGGAATCTCAGCCATGTTCTTGTACGGCGCATCGGCGCGGGCACCCCAAGCAGAGCCGGGGTTCTGGGCGATCCGTGGACCGACGGTCATGTTCTCAAGGCTATACATATCCTCATAGGCACCAAAGGAGATGCCCAGGTAGGTCATGTCGTGAAACATCATGATGGTCTGCCCATCTGCCTTGGAGGTCTGCATCGCATCGAGGGCCTTGGCAGCGCCGACAGCGTCGACCTTCAGGTTTGCACCCAGCTCCTTGCCGAGGTAGCGGCTGACCGTCTCGGCGATCAGGTAGGAGTCACCGGCGGTGGCAGTCGATCCAATCACTACCCGCACGTTCTTTCCCTTGAATGTGGCAGGGCCGGCTTCGGCGCCACCAGCGGCGAAGACCACTGAAGCTGCCATCATCAAACAGAGAGCAAGAATCAACAACTTTTTCATGTACGTTCTCCTTACGGAAATGTTTTCCCCTATAGGGGTATGTATGCATGATGCCCCGCAGGGCCCATATCCGATATTTTCCTCAGCAACAGGCCAAGGATGCTCCTATAG
>LVBE01000127.1 GCA_001603105.1 Spirochaetales bacterium Spiro_03 | reverse complement strand
ACCTTAATGGTTTATGTCGTGTCCTCTCGGATTATCTAAAAGAGGCTCAGGAGGTTTTGTATGGTCAATGAATTGTTGTTTTATCATAATCATGATAAGATATTCCAAGAGAAGAATAGTATGAGCAAGTTTATACGCCCAGTGTCCGATATGCGAAACAAGTTTGCAGAGATTTCAAAGACAGTCCATGAAACCCAGCAACCAGTGATTCTTACTAAAAACGGATACGGTGACATGGTTGTCATGAGTTTCGATGCATTTGAAAGGCATCAGTATGAATCTGAAATATTTGAAAAGCTTTTAGAAGCGGAACTGGAAGCAAAAGCCACAGGAAAACGATATTCACTTAAGGATCTTAAAAAGAGCCTTCAAGAGAGTGTCGGAGAAAGCTTGGATGTATGAAGTTGAGATCTTACCGTCAGCTCTAAAGGATTTGGCTGACATAGTTGCCTATATCAAGGATGTATTGGATAACCAGCGAGCCGCCGTAGTTCTAGCGCGGGATTTTTACTCAGCAATCTCAAGTTTGCAAGACAATCCTTACACTCATCCTCTTTATTCAGGCAGGATTCCAGAATCCAAACATGAAATACGACGAATGAATGTGAGCAATCATGCAGTTTTCTATTGGATTGAAGAACCAAAGCGCACGGTTGTTATTTCTCGAATAGTGTATGCCAAAAGAGATTTTTTGAAGATGCATGAACCGTGGTAACAGAACCCAACAAGCGTAAAAACACTGATTAAAATACCGCACGACCTCCATCGGCGAGCGGTTGTTTACCTGACTGGATTTCACCCTCACTTAAAAATCAGGATAGAACGAAGGCAACCAGTTCTGGTACAAAGAACTAGTTGCCTTATGGGCGCGATCGGGATAGGATCAACAACATGGACTTTTATCATTCAATCAACAGACGAAAATCTTGCAGAGCATATAGGCAGGAGCCGTTGGCTCCAAGTCAATTGGCTGAGATGAAGAAGGCGCTCGATTCATTTGAGCCGCTCTATCTCAATGCTCCCATTGAATATCGTCTTACAAGCGAGACAAAAGGGATGTTTCAAGTCAAGGCTCCTCACTATCTGGTCTTTAGCAGGAAAGGGGAGGAGGGTGAGCAGGAGAATGCAGGGTTTATCGGCCAACAGCTCATGTTATGGCTCGATGCACATGACCTTGGTGGTGTGTGGCTCGGCGCATCGAAGGATGCGACAGAGCAGCGTACCAGAGAGGATATTATCATGCTTGCATTCGGTGAGCCTGAAGGCTCCCCTCACCGAGAGATCTCTGAATTCAGGCGCAAGCCAATTTCCGATATCACCAATGCAGTAGAAGATGAGTGCATCAAGGCGGTCCATCTTGCACCATCAGGTATGAACATACAGCCCTGGTATCTGGAGAAGAGAGAGGATACGGTGAAGCTCTATCGCAAGATCCTGAAACCACCGATGTCCTTTGCCTACAAGCTCACACATGTGGATATGGGAATCGCTCTGTGCCACTATGCCGTGGCGTGTGATCACTTTGGAAAACCATTTCATTTTCGTGCGGGCGGTAAGGCCAAAGAGAAGAAGGGGTATGAGTTCATCGGAGAGGTCTACTGACTTTGATGCAGTATTTCTGCAAACAAATTCACTTCATGGTGCATAGCGGCCTGTAAAATCAATCGTGTAAGAAACCCACAGGCTGAGCCTATGGTCGATAACTGGCTTTATCCGGAATTAGTAGCTAATACAAACCTCCTGTGCCCTTGTGATGGAAGCGCTCCAAAACGCATCCAAATACAGAAACACAGGAGGGAAAAAGTACATTTAAAAGATCAATGAACTCACAGTTCTTTGATTTTACAGTTTTATCGAAAGAATGATTACCAAAAGCAAACTGCATTAAAGGTGGCTACGAATACGCTATTAATTGGTTAGGGTGCGGTTAGTGGCGCTCGATTGCGGGATGCGTTTTCCTCAAATAACAGCCGACATGATGCATGCAAATAAAACTGCAACGCATTGGAATATGATGTATATTGTCTCTTGTAGCTGGTACGATTTAAACGAGAACAGAGATTGCTTCGTATGTGTACTGTCCTTGGGTTTATCGAACAGGTAGTACTAGATTATCAATGGGCAATGGTGAACCCATCATATGCTTAAATCATGTCAGTATCGATTTAGGAGTGAAAGGTGACGGTAGAGAATGAAAAGTTGAAGGTGATGGTGTCATCAACGGTGTATGGCATTGAAGAACTACTCGATCGTATTTATGCACTCCTGACGGCCTTCGGCTATGAAGTATGGATGTCTCACAAAGGAACAGTTCCTGTGTTTTCAAACCGAACGGCTTTTGAAAATTGCTTGCATGCGGTAACACGGTGTGATCTTTTTCTCGGTATCATCACACCCAACTACGGAAGTGGCCAGAATCCAGATGACCCATCCGACCTCTCCATAACACACAAGGAAATTCTCAAGGCTATTGAACTAAACAAACCCCGTTGGCTATTGGCCCATGAGAATGTAGTGTTTGCGCGCTCGCTTCTTAACAACCTTGGATTTAGAGGCAGGGAAAGGAGGGTTGAGCTAAGTTTAAGGAAAAATCAAGTATTCACTGATCTGCGTATCATCGACCTCTATGAAGATGCTGTGATGGATGCTGGTTTTCCTGAGGCCGTTCCGCTAGACGAAAGAAAAGGGAATTGGGTTCAGAAATTTCAATCAGATAGCGATGGGGTGCTGTTTGTGAGTGCCCAATTTTTTCGATACCAGGAGGTAGAAGAATTTATCAAGGAAAATTTTAGTGACATAGAACGATTCTATCCGAAAGGAGTGGACTCATGACGCATAGACAAATACAAGAAGCACTTTCTTTAGGAATGAGCCAAAGTATAGAGCTCGTTCCCTCCCCCATAGTCCTTGACGCATTGGGGAAAATCGTATGTGGATTTCTCAATAGCCATAAAGGTGGCTATCTAATATGTGGGGTGAACGAAACAGGAGAAGTCCTTGGTATTCGAGACTCCCAGGCTGAAATATGCAAGCTTGAACGATTTCTAATGGAATATATTTCTCCTAAAGCTTTTATAGCCATGCATGTAGAGCATTTGGATAACCAGCAATTGATATCAATTGAGGTCCCTTCCGGTAGCGATGGTCCATATGCATTCAAGGATGTCATATATGTGCGTGTAGGGACAACAACACAGATAGCTGATGCACAAAAAATTCGCGACATTGTCATGAGGCAACAGATAGAGCCTGAACGCTGGGAGCGTCGTTTTTCACTTGCTGAGATAGAAGAAGATGTCGATGTTCATGAGGTACGTAAGGCCATTTTCGATGCAGGAGAGGTACGTCGAACACTGTTTCGCAATGATAGTGATGTTGCTATGATTCTGGAAGACTTTTCGGTTGCTCGGTACGGTAGATTGACAAATGGCGGCGATGTGCTCTTTGCAATCAACCCCGCTATCCGATTGCCTCAAACCCGTATCAGGGCCATGGCCTACGCTTCAGACAAAGCGGGCGATAGGTTTATCGATATGAAATCATTTGAAGGCCCGTTGTGTCGGATATTTGAAGAAACCTACACCTTCATTGTCCGAAACACTGCTACAGTATCGACGTTCAAGAAAGACACTACGAAACGTTATGACGCCCCCATCTACCCTGCAGAAGCAGTTCGTGAGGCGTTGGTCAATGCCGTTGCCCATAGAGATTATAGCTCACCATCAGGGGGGGTCAGCATCCATATCTATCCTCATCGTCTTGAGATATCGAACTCCGGCCCCCTCCCCGATGGTGTGACGGTACAGAGCTTACAGACTGGTCAGATATCAATTCTCCGCAATCCTGACATAGCCCATGTCCTATACCTACGTGGGCTCATGGAGAAGGCAGGCCGTGGAAGCGTGCTCATGGTACAAAAATGCAAAGAAAGCGGACTTCCTGCTCCGTCCTGGAAGTCTGATCCAAGACTTGGTGTAACAGTTACTTTCTTCACCACGGAAGCTACCACGGAAGCTACCACGGAAGCTACCACGGAAGTCATACGGTTACTGCATCACCTGAAAGGGGAGATGAGCAGAGCAGAGTTACAGGCATCAATGGGGTTGGAGAATGCGGAGCACTTCCGTAAATCATATATACAATCAGCTCTTGCTCTTAAGGTGATAGAGAGAACAGACCCTGACAAACGCACAAGTCCTAATCAAAAATACCGCATGACTTCCATTGGGGAGCAGGTGTTGAAGAACGCCGGCTATATGAACGATTTTAAGTGAGGGAAATGCGTGGTTGCTGTACAAGAGATTTTTACTAGCTTGCGAAGCAGTTAGCTGCACTTTATGTTAGGTGTGGCTATGCATACCCTTTTGCACATCCCGCAGCACTCTTATGGAAAACCAAGAAAAGCAGAAGGCAACCAATTCTTTGTGTTAGAATCAGTTGCCTTTTGGGCGCGATTGGGTTTGAACCAACGACTTCTACCGTGTGAAGGTAGCACTCTCCCGCTG
>LVBE01000126.1 GCA_001603105.1 Spirochaetales bacterium Spiro_03 | reverse complement strand
AATCTATACTTTAAATTGACAGATTGGGAAAACCGATATAGCCTGTTGGTGTATAGCCTATGAACAATACCCCACTATGGAGGAGATCACATGATACCGATCATTGAAAAGATGGAAGTGTTCCCAGTTGCTGGAAAAGACAGCATGCTGCTGAACCTCAGTGGAGCCCATGCTCCATACTTTACCCGTAACGTCGTCATCCTGACCGATAGCCAGGGCAACACTGGTCTGGGAGAGGTCCCTGGGGGTGAGAAGATCACCCGGGCGCTACAGCAGGTCAGAGGTGTTGTCGAAGGCAGCAAGCTCAGCGAGTACAACCAGACCTTGCTCAAGGTCAAGGAAGCGCTGGGCACTGATGAGAGCGATGAGCGAGGCCTTCAGACCTTTGACCTGCGAACCGGTATCCACGTAGTGACAGCCGTTGAGTCGCCGCTGCTCGATCTTTTGGGTCAGTATCTGGAGGTGCCGGTAGCCTCGCTGTTGGGAGAGGGCAAGGTGCGCAGTCGGGTGAAGGTGCTCAGCTACCTCTTCTTCGTCGCTGACCGCACCAAGACCGACCTGCCGTATTATAGCGATCCGACCAATGCGGTAGATTGGTATCGACTGCGGCATGAAGAGGCGATGGATAGTGAAGCCATCGTGGCCCTTGCCCGGGCCACCAAGGAGCTGTACGGCTTTGAGGATTTCAAGCTCAAAGGTGGCGTGTTGCCAGGAGCGGAGGAGATCAAGGTCATCAAGGCGCTCAAGCAGGCCTTCCCTGAGGCCCGCATGACCCTTGATCCCAATGGCGGGTGGCTGCTCAAGGATGCCATCGCCCTCTGTAAGGACATGCACGGGATCCTCAGCTACTGCGAGGACCCCTGTGGCGCTGAGCGTGGCTACAGCGGCCGGGAGATCCTCAGCGAGTTCCGCAAAGCGACCGGACTGCCTACGGCCACCAATATGATCGCCACCGATTGGCGTCAGTTTGGCCACTCGCTGAGCCTGCAGAGCGTCGATATTCCGCTCGCTGATTGCCACTTCTGGACAATGAGGGGAGCTGTCAGGGTAGGGCAGATGTGTGACGAGTTTGGCTTGACCTGGGGCTCTCACTCCAATAACCACTTTGATATCTCACTGGCGATGATGGCCCACGTGGGCGCTGCGGTTCCCGGCAATCCAACAGCTGTCGACACCCACTGGATCTGGCAGGAGGGGATTGAGCGCCTCACCGTCGCCCCTCCGCTCATCGAGGATGGGCATCTGACGGTCACCGATGAGCCGGGTCTTGGCATCAAGGTCGATCGGTCGCAGATTCTGGCGGCGAACAAACTCTACACCGACCACTGCCTTGGGGCCCGGGACGACTCGATCGGGATGCAGTACCTCATCGATGGATGGATCTTCGATCCCAAGCGGCCGGCTCTGGTGCGGTAGATGGACGTATCGAACCTCTGGAACCTACAGGGACAGCTCTTTGTGCTGCTCGCTGTAGGGGCCGCCCTCCGATATTTCAAGATCCTCGGTGAGCACTCAAAGACGATGCTCACCGACTTGGTGCTCTACGTCACCTTGCCGTGTTCGATCATCCTCTCGTTCCAGCTTGAGGTGCATGCTCACCTGGTGCGCACCCTCTTTTTGGTCCTCGCCGTCTCGCTGGCGATCCAGCTCTTCAGCCTTCTTTTGTCGCGCCTGCTCTTTGCCAAGAGCGAGGAGGCTAAGCGCAAGGTCCTGCGCTACGGCATCCTTATCTCCAATGCAGGCTTCATCGGCCTGCCGATCGCCGGCGAGCTCTTTGGCAGCCTCGGCTATATGTACGCCTCGATCTACCTCATCCCCCAGCGGGTGATGATGTGGAGTGCAGGGCTGTCGATCTTCAATGCCGAGCACCTCAGCACACGCCAAAAAGCGCGCAAGGTCCTTTTGCACCCGTGTATGGTCGCCGTCTATATCGGACTATTGCTCATGGGCTTCGCCCTTCCACTTCCGCCGGTTTTGTCAATGAGCCTCTCATCGCTAGGGGCGGCGACCACGCCACTGTCCATGCTGCTCATCGGCAGTCTCTTTGCCGAGATGGACAGAGAGCATGCGCGCCTTGATGGCAAGCTCTTTCTCTTCAATCTCGTACGCCTTGCCCTCATCCCGACTGCTGCCTTGGCAGTCTGTCGTCTGCTGGCGGTTGACCGGATGGTCAGTTCTGTCTCTGTCCTCCTTTCGGCGATGCCGGCAGGATCGACGACAGTGATCCTCGCCGCTAAGTATGGGGGCGATACGGTCTATGCATCCAAGTTGGTGATCATCTCCACCGCCTTGAGCTTGCTCTCAATTCCCATATGGGGGATGGTGTTGGTATAAGTGATCTGCAACGATATCACGAACGTTGGAATTCAAATACAATTATAGAATATTGTGGCGTAACCGGTGAGAGAATATTTCTACAAAATTGATAGTTGTGTAATTATACGTAGGTTTTTTTTCTTTAACTATAAGTATTAT
>LVBE01000011.1 GCA_001603105.1 Spirochaetales bacterium Spiro_03 | reverse complement strand
GGCGCGGTGAAAACCCACAGAAGGGACGTTACCGCGAGTTCATCCAGTGTGACTTCGACATCGTCGGCTTGGACAACGCCGAAAGCGACTACGAGATTCTCAGCCTGATGTACGACTCCTTTGCTGCCATGGATGTGCAGCGGGTTCGCTTCCATCTCGCCCACCGCGGCCTCTTCAACCAGATGCTCGCCCACCTTGGCATCGCAGAGCACAACACCGAGATCCTGCGCATCGTCGACAAGCTGCGCAAAATCGGCTCTGATGACGTGAAGAGCCAGCTGATCGCCTTGCTCGGTTCAGAGGCCCAAGCCAATCAAATTCTCTCATACATCAACAAAGAGGATGATGATGAGCCGCTTTTGGCAACGCTAGCGCGCCTGGAAGAGCTTGGAGGCGGGCAAAGCGAGCACAGCAGACGGATGCGTACCATCTACGACTATCTCGTAGGGGCCGGCATCGAAAATCACTTCATCCTCGACCCGTCCATCACCAGGGGCTTGGACTACTACACCGGCCTCGTCTACGAGACCTTCCTCATCGATCTGCCCCACTATGGGTCGGTCTGTAGCGGCGGACGCTATAACGATTTGGCAAGCCTGTACACCAAGGAACACCTGCCCGGTGTCGGCTCCTCCATAGGCCTGGACCGGCTGATGAGCGCCCTCAGCGAGCTCGGCAGTCCCATCGCCCGCCCAGGCTCCAGCGCCGATGTGGCGATCCTCAATGCCAAAGCCACCTTTGAGCGGTGTGACCGAGCCGCCCGCGCCCTCCGTAGCGCCGGCATATCGACCACCGTCTATACTGCCGATAAAAAAATCGCTGCCCAGTACAAATGGGCCGAAGAGCAATCCATCAAGTTTGCACTGCTCTCCCAGGATGATGGCTCCTTCACCCTCAAGCGCCTCGATACCAAAGAGAGCTGGGAGAGCGTGAGCGTCGATGAGGCAGCGCTGATCATAAAAAAGGAATACCATTGAAAGATTACACCCAATTGCCTGTCTACCAACATAGACAGGATATCCTCGATGCCCTGGCCCAGCACCAGGTCATCATCGTAGAAAGCCCTACCGGTAGCGGCAAAACGACACAAATCCCGCTGATTCTCCATGAGGCAGGGTATGCCGCCGACCGCCTCATCGGGGTAACCCAACCCAGGCGGATCGCCACCCTCTCGGTGAGCGACTTCATCAAGCGCCAGATCAAGGACCAAAGCGGCCTTGTCGGCTATAAGATGCGCTTTGAGGACACCACTACCCCCTCAACACGGATCAAAGTCATGACCGACGGCATCCTGCTGATGGAGCTGAAGGCGGATCCACTGCTACGCTCCTACTCGGTGATGCTGATCGACGAAGCCCATGAGCGGTCACTGAACATCGATTTCATCCTCGGCCTCCTCAAGGGCATCATCGCCCAGCGCCCTGAGTTCAAGGTCATCATCTCCAGTGCGACGATCAACACCAAGGTCTTCTCCCGCTTCTTCGATGGAGCGCCGATCATCAGCATCGATGCTCGAATCTATCCGGTGGACGTGTACTACCGCCGTCTTGAGCGAGAGAGCCTAGAATACCAGGTAGAGGCGATTACCTCGATCGTGAAGCGCGAAAGCAAGCGCCAAAGCGGCGATATCCTGATCTTCATGAGTGGAGAGTACGACATCACCGTAACCGTCTCCGCCCTGATCGCCAGCGATCCGGAGAATCGTCTTGAGATCTATCCGCTCTTTGGCAGACTGAGCAAGGAGGAGCAGGAGTCGGTCTTCAACGAGACGGGCGCCGGCAAGACCAAGGTCGTCGTAGCAACCAATATCGCCGAGACATCGGTTACGATCGATGGGATCGCCACGGTCATCGACTGCGGGATCGCGAAGGTCAACTTCTACAACCAAAAGGACTTCACCTCAAGCCTGGTGCCCCTGCCCATCAGCCGCTCAAGCTGTGAACAGCGTAAGGGCCGAGCCGGGCGAACCGGCCCTGGGCAGTGCTATCGCCTCTATAGCGAAGAGGACTACAAAAGCCGTAGCGCCTATGGCACTGAGGAGATCTTGCGTACCGACCTCAGCGAGGTCGTCATGCGCATGAGTGATCTGGGCATCTACGACTATGAGCACTTCCCCTTCATCACCCGCCCACGCAGCAGCGCCATCAAGAGCGCTGAAGAGACGCTGCGCTTCATCGGCGCCATCGATGAGTATCGGCGCCTGACCACCGTCGGGACGATGATGAGTCGCTTCCCGCTGTTGCCGCGCCATGCGCGGGTCATCGTCGAGGCGATGATGCGCCACCCCGATGTCCTCTCTGAGGTGCTTATCGCCATCTCATTTCTCTCAACGAAGACCCCCTTTCTCCTCATCCCCGGTGAAGAGGAGGCCAGCCGGGCTGCCCAACGGCGTTTCAATACCAGCGAGTACGGCGATTTTGTCAGCTACCTGAACATCTTTGAGCAGTATACGGCCAATACTACCAAAGAGAACCGGCAAAAGTTCTGCAGTCGCAACTACCTCGACTACCAAGGGATGCAGGAGATCGTCCACGTCAATGAGCAGCTCGGTGAGATCTGCGGAGACATCGGCTTTCCGCTCTCCAGCGGCGGTTCGATCCGAGAATACCTCTCCTGCGTCGCCAGTGGCCTCTTGCAATTTGTCTGTATCCGCACAAAAGCCAACATGTACAAGAGCCATACTGCAGACCAAGTCTACATCCATCCCGGCTCCTCATACTTCAAGACCCTGCCCAGGTTCATCATCGCCGGTGAGATCGTGCAGACCAGCCGCCTCTATGCACGTAGCGTAAGCCCCCTTGAGCGAGAATGGCTCGATGACATCTCCCCGGGCCTGTATGCTCAATTGACCTCCCTCTCAAAAGGCGAGGGCGTCAAGGGGAAGGAGGGGGAGATCGAGGCCACGCGAGAGCGCGGACGAGCGATACCCACTGCCCAAAAGGGTTCGATCGTTGTCTACGACCGCGCCTACCCCACCGAGGAGAGCGGCAAGAAGAAGAAGGCCAAGCCAATCGCCATCATCCCTTTGGAGGATCTGCCAACGCTGTTTGCCATCAATGAGAAAGCTCCACGCCGGCCAAAGAATTTTCCTGCAAGCCTGTTGTGGCGCGGCTTCTACATCCACCGTGGCGACACCTTCTCCTCGATCCTCCAACTCAACGGAAAGCTTCGTCCAGAGCGTGGAATCTTGGACAACCCTCCTATGGGGACGTACACCATCGATGAGGCAGGGCAGCTCTTTGACAACTTGGAGTGGATCCTCGCCTTCACCAAGAACAAGCGCGAGCGGAGGCAGCTCTTCTTCGTCGAACTGGCAGAGAGCGGCGGCGGGACCTTCCGCTTTGCGGCAAACCGAGACTGCTTCGATGCCCTCGACACCTCGCTGTACACGCTGATGGTGCTCATCGACCTGCTACAGATGCGGGGCAACACCACGTTGGCAAAACGAGTGGGAACGATCCACTCACGGCTCTTGAAGCTGGTGGAGTGATCAGAAGGTCGGCTTGGCGATGACCAGATGCTGCACCAAAGCGGTATCCAGAACCTTCAATACGCCTGTGCCCTGAGCTTCGAGCAGGACAAAGAGCAGCTTGCCGTCGACGCGCTTCTTATCCTTGAAGAGGTGGTCGCGAAAGCTGATCCAATCACCGCGCCCGATCCGATAGTCGATGTCATAGCCATAGGAGCGAAAGAGCTTGATGGCCCCATCGGCCCAGGATCGGTCAGTGATCCCCAAGCTCACTCCCGCCTCAAGCGCACGGCACGTACCCCACGCCACCGCAGCGCCGTGGCTGAAGAGGCCGAAGTGGAAGGTCGACTCGAGCGCATGGCCGAAGGTGTGGCCGAGGTTGAGCATCTGCCTGATACCCAACGATTCGGTGGGGTCTTGCTCAATGTAGTGTTGCTTCACGCGTAGGGAGAGCTCGACGATGGTTGCAAGGCTCTGAGCATCACGGCTGAGGATCTCGTTTTTTTGGGTGACCAGAAAACGATAGAGCGCTTCGTCGCTACTGAGCAGTGCGTGCTTGAGCACCTCACCGAGGCCATTGAGGTACTCGCGTTCGCTCAGGGTGCGCAGCACATCGATGCTGATGAGGATCTCGCTTGCTGGATAGAAGGATCCGACCATGTTCTTCATGCCCCGATAGTCGATGGCAGTCTTGCCCCCGAGCGAGGCGTCGACCATGGCCAGCAGTGTCGTCGGAACCAAGGTAAGCTTGCACCCACGCATGTACACCGACGCGGCAAAGCCGGCAAGGTCACAGACAACCCCTCCACCAAAACCGATGATCCGCCCATCGCGGGCCAACCCCTCCTCAAGGGCGGTGGCGACGATCCGTTCAAGGGAGGCGAAGTTTTTGCTGCTCTCTCCGCTTTCGATGACCACGTGTGCAGGTGGCAGCTGTTTGAAGAGCTTTGCGGTATTGGTGTCAAAGACCCACAGTACCGAGCGGCCGTAGTTGCCCAGGTGTGTCGATAGATCCTTCAGGTTATCGGCGATGAGGACAACACTTTCGGTGTTGTTGGCAAGGCGAGCTGTCAGCAGGGTTCTCATACCCTTGTTATACCCCACAGCGAGCGCTTGCACAAGGAGGATCGGCCTTGGCGTGCTTGCATAAAAAAGCGCATTGGCGCACAATATGGACCATGCAGATGACCGGTTATTTTGACAATGCAGCGACGACTGTACCGTCACAGGCGGCCCTTGATACCTATCGAGAGGTTGCCCAAATGTATCCGGCCAATCCATCATCATCCCACCGGGAAGGCAAGCGGGCCAAAGCCCTGCTCGATGAACTACGTGAGCGAACCGCAGCTCTGTTGAAGACCCAGGCCCAGTACATCACCTTCACCTCAGGGGCCACTGAGGCGAACAACATCATCCTCTCCTCCCTGATCTGGCGGCCACAGAGAGCACAGGCTGTCTTCAGCGGCATTGAGCACTCCTCGATTCTCAACTGGAGCCAACTGCTGACCCACCTTGGCTGGACCGTCACCGCAGTCGATGCCCCCGGCGGTGTGATCGATGCAAGCTCAATCGCCTCCGCCCTCACTGACAAGAGCCGCCTGGTCTGCACGATGCTGGTGAACAACACCGTCGGCACCGTCGCCGATATTGCGTCGATCACCAAGGCCATCCGTGATGTTGAACGGCAAGGCAGCATGCCTCCGATCCACATCCACTGTGATGCCACCCAGGCATTGGGCAAGATCGCTGTCGACCTCACATCCCTTGGCGTCGATAGCGCTTCCTTCAGCGCCCATAAGTTCCACGGACCGAAGGGTGTGGGGTTTCTCTACAACACGAAGGCCAATATCGCAAGCCTCAGCCGTGGCGGTGGCCAGGAGCGTGGCCTCAGAGCCGGCACCGAGAACCTCGCCTCCATCGCTGCGATGGTCACTGCCTTGGAGGAAGTCTCTGCCAACCTCGCAGCCAACCTCGCCCACGTCACCGATCTCAACAACCTCATGCGTACCCATCTTGCCAGCGTGCCAATCATCACACCAAAAGAGGGAAGCTCTCCCTACATCTTGACGATCAGCATCCCGAATGTACCGAGCCAGGTCAGTGAGCGGATACTCAGCGATGCAGGCTTCTGTGTCTCAGCAGGCTCTGCCTGCTCGCACAATGAACGGCAAAAGGGTGCGAAAGCCCAGGGTGCGATGCGCCTCTCCCCTGACATTGCTGAAAGCTCGATCCGCATCTCGTTCGCCCACGATACCACGCACGCAAGCTGTGAGGCGCTGGCTGCAGCGATCCTTGCCATCTATAGGAACCACCGATGAATACGAACCACCTCTACTTGATCAAGGTCGGGGAGATCTCACTGAAGGGATTGAACCGAGATTTCTTTGAAAAAAGGCTGAAGAACAATATCAAGGCCAAGATCCGTGGCTACCACAGCCACATCATCACCCAAAAGGGGCGCCTCTTTCTTGAGATCGATGCATCCTGTCCCCAAGAGGTTGTCGAACATGCCCTGTCCACCACCTTTGGCTTGGTCGGCTATGCCAAGTGCCTGCGCGTTGCAAAGAGCGAAGAGGCGATCAGGGAGGCGGCGCGAACCTTGATGGGTGAAGAGCCGTTCAAGGGCGGGGTTGGCAGTTACAAAGCCGAGAGCCGAAGAGCTGATAAACACTTTGGCTTTACGAGTTATCAGCTCGATTGCATCTTGGCCGAGGAGGTGCATCGCATCCACCCCGACCTTGTTGTCAATGTACGCGAGCCTGAGATGACCATCTACTGCGAGATCCGCGACCGGGCCTACCTGTACACCTCACCTAGGGCTGGGCTTGGAGGACTGCCGGTCTCCACCGCCGGTAAGGGCATGCTGCTGCTCAGCGGTGGCATCGACAGCCCGGTGGCTGGCTTTCAGATGGCACAGCGGGGACTGAGGATGGAGTGCATCTACTTTCACGCCTACCCATACACCAGCGACGAAGCGCTAAAGAAGGTCATCACCCTCGCCCGCCTCATCGCACCATACCTACAGGGGACACGGCTGCATGTCGTACCCTTCACCGACGCACAGCTGCATATCAAGGCCAAAGCAAAGAGCGATGAGACGACGCTGATGTTCCGCGCCGCGATGATGGAGGTGGCCAACATGTTGGCCGACAAGAGTGAGGCGCTGTGCCTGGTCACCGGTGAAGCCTTGAGCCAGGTGGCCAGCCAAACCGTCGAGGGCCTCTCCTTCAGTGACAGCTACAGTGAGCGGTTGGTGCTCAGGCCACTGGTAGGCCTGGACAAGGCCCAGATCATTGAAACGGCGCGCGCCATCGGCACCTATGAGACCTCAATCTTGCCCTATGAGGATTGCTGTACGATCTTCAGTCCAAAACATCCGGTTACCCGCCCTGACAAGGAGCAGACGCGCGCCAACTATGACGCCTTGATCATGGAGCCCTTTTTGCTTGAGGCCGTTGCCAACACGACCACCTATGACTTCTCCGCCTCAGGGCAGCTCATCGAATAAGAGGAGACATATGGTTAGCATCGGTTTGGATGTAGGCTCCACTACCATGAAGGTCGTCGCCCTTGATGACAAAGGGACTTTGCTACACCACGCCTACCGCCGCCACTACTCCGAGATCGCCGAGACCGCCATCGCCATGCTCGGTGAACTCTCTGCCCAGGTCGGGTCACAAGAGGTGCGCATCACCCTCAGCGGATCGGCAGGCATGGGCCTTTCACAAAAACACAATCTATCGTTCATCCAGGAGGTGTATGCGACCCGCATCGCCGTGACCACCTACCTGCCGTCCACCGATGTGGTCATCGAACTGGGCGGCGAGGATGCCAAGATCCTCTTTCTTGGCACCCACATGGAAGTGCGGATGAATGGAACGTGTGCCGGAGGCACTGGCTCCTTCATCGACCAGATGGCGAGCCTGCTCAACGTACAGAGCAGCGACATCGATGCATTGGCACAGAAGGCTACCCAACGCTACAGCATCGCAAGTCGCTGTGGGGTCTTTGCCAAAAGCGACGTACAGCCACTGCTCAACCAAGGAGCGGCCAAGGAGGACATCGCCCTCTCTATTTTGGCTTCGGTAGCCAACCAGACCATCGCTGGCCTCGCCCAAGGCCGGCCCATCGTCGGCCAAGTGGTCTACCTCGGCGGGCCATTGACCTTCTTGCCTACCTTGAGGAGTGTCTTCGACCAGGCCCTACACCTTGAGGGGACCTGCCCGGAGCACTCACTCTACTATGTCGCCCTTGGCTCAGCCCTCTACCCAAGCGAGCAGACTACAACGCTCTCAGAACTCTTGGAATCGCTTGCCGGCACCAACCATGCCAAGGCCTTTACCTCGATAGGTCCGCTCTTTGGCTCAGAGGAGGAGAAGCATGCCTTCTTTGAGAGGCACCGAACCGAAACCATCAGGGTAAAGGATCCAACATCGTATCAAGGAGAGGCATTCTTGGGCGTCGATGCAGGCTCGACGACAGTGAAGGCTACCCTCATCGACACAGAGGGGTGCCTGTTGTACAGCCACTATGGACCGAATAATGGAAACGCCGTGCAGATCGTCGCTGACATCATCAAGACAATCGAATCGACCTACCCCGCCATCACGATCGCCAAGGCGTGTTCGACCGGCTACGGGGAGCTCTTGGTCAAAAGCGCCTTTGACTTTGAATACTCGATCGTTGAGACGATGGCGCACTACAAGAGTGCCAATGCCTTCGTCGAGGGGGTAGACTTCATCATCGACATCGGCGGACAGGATATCAAGTGCTTCAAGATCTCCGATGGAGTCATCGACGACATCTTCCTCAACGAGGCGTGCTCTTCAGGCTGTGGCTCATTCCTTCAGACCTTCTCCAATGCCCTCGGCTACAGCGCCGAAGAGGCTGCCCGCCTCGCCCTCGAAGCCCAGAACCCTGTGGACCTTGGCAGCCGCTGCACCGTCTTCATGAACAGCTCGGTCAAGCAAGCCCAAAAAGATGGGGCCACCGTCTCCGACATCTTTGCAGGCCTTGCGATCAGTGTCGTCAAGAACGCTCTGTACAAAGTCATCCGCCTGACCGACCCTGCCCTACTCGGCAAGAGAATCGTCGTGCAGGGAGGAACCTTCCTCAATGACGCCGTACTCAGGGCCTTTGAGCTTGAACTCGGATGCACGGTCGTCCGACCGCAGCAAGCCGGCCTGATGGGCGCCTACGGCTGCGCCCTCCATGCCCGCGACGAACACAGGCGCGCTCCACGCTCACGCACCACACTGGGCCTTGAGCAACTGAAGAGCTTCACCTACCAAAGCCGTACCCGAACCTGCAAGGGATGCACCAACGCCTGCCTGCTGACGATCAACACCTTCGACTCCGACCGCCGCCTGGTCAGTGGCAACAAGTGCGACCGCATCGTAAACCCCGCCTCCTTCATCAGTGAGCCTGAGACGCTGAACATCTATGCCTTCAAGCAGCAATACCTTGCCTCCCTGAAGAGCAGGCGTGGGAGGTTTGGGACGATCGGGCTGCCGCTGCAGCTGAGCTTCTACGAGCAGCTGCCCTTCTGGCATGCCGTGCTGACCACCCTCGGCTTTGAGGTGGTCGTCTCCCCTCCCTCGAGCTGGGAGCTCTACCTCTTAGGCCAATCGACGATTCCCAGCGACACGGTCTGCTACCCTGCCAAGTTGATGCATGGGCATATCCAATACCTGATCGACCGTGGCGTTGATGCGATCTTCTACCCCTCTTCAAGCTACAACATCAAGGAGCACAAGGGTGACAACTTCTTCAACTGTCCGGTGGTGGCATACTACCCTGAGGTATTGAAGCACAACATCCCTGCCCTCAAGGATGGGGCGGTCCCCTTTATCAGCGACTACCTTAGCTTGGCATCCAAGTCCTTCCTGCCAAAGCGACTGCATCAGATCCTGGCCCAGTATTACAACATCACCCTCGCTGAGGTACGCTTTGCCACAAGCGAAGGGTATGCGGCCCTTGCCTCCTACCAGCAGGCAGTCAGGGAGCAAGGCTCGCTGATCATCGCCAATGCCCGAGTGCGACAGTGGCCCATCATCGTGCTCAGCGGACGGCCATACCACGTCGATGCCGAGGTCAACCATGGCATCGATTCCCTCCTCTTACAGTGCCAGGCAGCGGTTGTCAGTGAGGATACCGTTGCCTACCTCATGCCCAAGAGACAGAGGCGGGTACTCAACCAGTGGACCTACCACGCCCGGATGTACGATGCAGCGCGATGGACAGCCGAGCAACCCGATGCCCATCTGGTGCAGTTGATCAGCTTTGGCTGTGGTCTTGATGCGGTGACCAGTGATGAGATCCGCGATATCCTCCACGAGAAGGGAAAGATCTATACCCAGATCAAGATCGATGAGATCGCAAATCTCGGCGCGGTGAAGATCCGGATCCGTAGCCTTCTGGCAGCACTTGACGCAGGAGGTGGGCTATGAGCGTACGCTTTACCAAAGCGATGATGAAGGAGTACACCCTCCTGATCCCCAACATGGTCCAGCCCCACTTCGAGATTGCCAAGCACGTCTTCGTCAACCACGGCTACAAGGTGGCGATCTTGGACAACCAGGGTCCCAACGTAATCCGCGAAGGTCTTCGGTATGTTCACAACGATATCTGCTACCCTGCCCAGCTGGTCATCGGCCAACTCATCGATGCGGTCAAGAATGGCGGCTGGGATGCGGACAAGGTGGCGTTGGTCATCAGCCAGACCGGTGGAGGCTGTCGGGCGAGCAACTACTATTTTTTGCTACAGAAGGCGCTGAAGAAGTGCAATATGGAGCATATCCCGGTCATCAGCCTTAACCTCAAGGGGATGGAAAAGAGCCCGGGATTCTCCATCACACCGTTCATGCTGCTACAGACCTACAGCGCCTTCGTCTACGGAGACACCCTGATGGCCCTAGCCAACCAGGTGCGCCCCTACGAGGTGCACCCAGGGCAGGCCGATCGCCTGGTCAAGAAGTGGAGCGACTACCTGGGCAGCTGCTTTGCCAAGAACCGCGGCTACATCGGGTGGGCGATGAGGCGTAACCTCCGTAAAATCGCCCGTGAGTTTGCCGCCATCGAGGTGGTGCCTACTGCCAAGATCAAGGTCGGAATCGTCGGGGAGATCTACATGAAGTACGCCCCGCTGGGCAACAACAATCTACAGACGTTCCTTGAACAGCAAGGGTGCGAGGTCTTCGTTCCATCGGTGATGGGCTTTCTCTACTATGGCCTGGACAATGCCGTAACCGACCGCTCCTACTATGGCGGGCGGCTGATCATCTCCTTGGTCACCCGCTTTGTCTTGCACCTGCTCTATAAGGTCGAGAAGATGGCGCGCCTGGCGATGGCAGAGAGCGGAGCCTTCACTGTCCCGATGGAGTATAGGGCGATGAAGAAGCTCAATGAGGGGCTCATCGACTACGGGGTGAAGATGGGAGAGGGGTGGCTGCTCACCGCCGAGATGCTCGACCTCGTTCACATGGGCTATCCGAACATCGTCTGTACCCAACCCTTTGGGTGTCTGCCCAATCATATTTGTGCCAAGGGCATGATCCGGGCGGTAACCGAACGAGAGCCGATGGCGAACATCGTGGCCATCGACTACGACCCTTCGGCGCCGCGCGTCAACCAGGAGAACCGGATAAAACTGATGCTCGCCATCGCCAAGGAGCGCCTGGAGGGGGAAAAGAGCGTCCAATAGGGTCGATGCCCTGTCCCTTCTCCCATTCTTTTAGTACAGTATTGTCATGAAGACGCTACGCATTGCATCACAAGAGGCCTATAGCGCCATGGTCGCTGACGATTTGTCTACCCTTTCCAAGAGCAAAGAGGGGAATCTACACATCGCCGTACCCGGCGGACGAAGCGCCAGATCCCTCATCGCCGCAGTGCTCGCCAGCTCATCGGTTGCCCGGCGCACCATCCTGTACCTGGTCGATGAGCGCCTTGAAGGGGAGCGCAATGTCGACACGCTCTTGGAGGCTGGGCTCAAGGATGCCTTCGACAACGGCGTGATGGAAAGCCATCAGCTGAAGGTTCCGCATCCTGGCAAGAGCCTCAGTGACAGACCCTTTGATCGTGTCTATCTGGGCGTCGGTGAGGATGGGCATTTTGCCTCCCTCTTTCCCGGATCCTTTACCACCGATGGGCGAAAGGAGGTGATCTTCGTTTCCGATAGCCCCAAGCCTCCGAAGAGGCGGGCAACCCTCTCCTATTGGGGCTTTGAGAAGCTGGCTTTGGGTAAACCGGTAGCGCTGCTGTACTTTGGAGAATCTAAGAGAGAGGCGCTACAGCGGATGCTATACTCAAGTGAGGGGCCGTTGAGCCTGCCCTCTTCATTCTTCAAAGACCTCGATTTTGACCTGACCATCATCACCGACCTGGAGCATTGACATGAAACGCATCATCATACAGTACGGCGGCACCGGAGACCTTGCCGAGAAGAAGCTCTATCCTGCCTATGAGAACCTGATGGAGAGGGGCTACCAGTTTGAAGTGCTTGCCCTCGGCAGGCGCTTTGAGTCCCGCTCACAGTTCCTCTCTGCGGTCCTGAGAAATGGCACCAACAGAGCGTTCACCGACCACCTGCACTACCTCAACTATGACATGGCCCACCCTGATGCCGTCACCCACCTCAGCGAGCAGATCAAAATGCTCATGCAAGAGAGCCGTGAGGTGGAGTTCATCTACTACCTGGCCCTACAGCCCTCCCTGTATGAGACGGCCATCGCCCAGATCAAGGAGATCGACAGCGCCTTGGCATGTGAGTGCACGCTGACGAAGAAGATCATCGTGGAGAAGCCCTTCGGTTTCGATGGCGAGAGCGCCAAGCGCTACAACACCGTCTTGGAGCAAGCGTTCACGAACCGGGAGATCTACCGCGTCGACCACTACCTGGGCAAGGAGTTCATGCAGAACCTGCTCTTGATGCGCTTTCACAATGACATCATCCGCCGCATCTGGGACAACCGGACCATCGAGTCGATCCAGATCATCTTCGATGAGGAGCACGGCGTCGACCAGCGCCTCGGCTTCTATGAGAAGATCGGAGTCGTGCGAGATACCATCCAAAACCATATCCTACAGATCATCACCTTCTTGACGATGGCCGAGCCTGCCTCGATCTCCTTTGAGGACATCGCCATCGAAAAGCAAAAGGTATTGCGTGCCATCTCCCCGATCCAGGAGTTCTACATGGGGCGCTATGAGAGCCTGGGCTCCGGCAGCGGCAAGGTGGTGACCACACCGACCTACGCCTCCTTCACCCTCTTTGTCAACACGTATTACTTTGCCGGCATCCCGATCTACGTACGGACCGGAAAGATGCAACGACAGGCCAAGAGCCTGATCTACATCAAGTTCAAGAACACCACACGCGAGGTGATGCACGACCCCACCATCGCTGAGAATGCCGTCATCATCACCATCCACCCGGAACTGACCATCGATATCAGCATGAATCTGAAGGTGCCCAACAGCAACTGGAAGAGCAAGCCGGTGCGCTTTCGCTTCAACCAGAGCGAGACCTTCGGCGTGAACACCCCCGAGGCGTATGAGCAGATCGTCGAAAAGATCCTGCTGGGGGACAAGAGCCTCTTTCCGACGATGGAGGAGATCACCGAAAGCTGGAGGATCGTCGAGCCCATGCTCAGCGACCAGATCCCGGTCGAGGTCTACCCGATCAGGACCCTTCCACGCTTTACCATAGACATGGCCAAGAAGAACAATTTTTCGTGGTTTGACTGACATTGGCAGTGTAAAGGCCCCCGGTCATCGGGGGCCTCATTGGCGCTCTAGATAGCCTCAAATCTTGATGTGCATGCGCTCCTTGATCTCGGCGAGGTTCTCATTTCCGATGCGGTTGGCCTTCGCTGTCCCGTCATGGATGATCGCCTTCACCTCATCGAGGTGTGCCTCCCAGTACGCACGACGCTCCCTGATGGGGTCGAGCAGCTCATTGAGCACCTCGTTGAGGCGCTTCTTGCACGCCATGCACCCGATCTTCCCCTCCCGACAGAGCTGGCCAATCATCGGCGCCTCATCGGGGTTGAAGACCTGGTGGTACTTGTAGACGTTACAGATCTCCGGAGTTCCGGGGGTGGTGGCGGTGATCCGAGCCGGGTCGGTGACCGCGCTGCGCACCATCTGCCAGACCGCCTCAGCAGTATCTGAAAGATAGATGGCATTGCCCATCGACTTGCCCATCTTCGCGTTCCCATCGAGTCCGGAGAGCCGCCCGACCTTGCTGAGCTTGTAGTCGGGCTCGGTTATCGAAGTGCCGTACATTGCATTGAACTTGCGTACGATCTTGCGTGCCAATTCAATATGGGGGACCTGGTCTTCACCTACCGGCACCAAGTCGGCATTGCAGAAGGTGATGTCAGCTGTCTGGCTTACCGGATAGCCCAAGAACCCGTAGGTCAGGTCATTGTAGCCATAGTTCTTCGCCTCAGTCTTGATCGTCGGGTTGTGCATCAATTGGTTGACGTTGACGATCATCGAGTAAAAGACGGTGAGCTCTGCGATCGAAGGGACCTGGCTTTGCTGCACGAAGGTCACCTTGTTTGGATCAAGGCCCACCGACAGGTTGTCGATCGTCACATCGATGATCGAACTGTTGATCAGCTCTGGGTGGTCAAAGTGGGTAGTAAGGGCCTGCACATCCGCCAGCAAAATGAAGGTCTCATACTCATCCTGCAATTCGACCCGGCTCTTCAGTGAGCCGACGTAGTGGCCGAGGTGCAGCCTCCCAGTTGTCCGGTCCCCGGTCAAGATCCGTTTTTTCTTCTCTCCCACGCCCTACTCCTTCGGTGCGTCCTGCGCTTTCGCACTCGCAGAAGAGGGGATGTTCACCCGAGTCATCGTATGCTCCATGTTGCAGGAGGGACAAACCTCCGGCGCCTCATGCTTGTCGAGCGATTGGACTAGCTCGATCCGTGCTTTGCACAACTGACACTCATACTCATATGACGGCATGTGATCCTCCCAGGGTCCTATATGATATCTGTGACGTGTCGCTTCAGAGCGCTCAGCGCGCTGGGCGGCACCTCCATGTCTTTGACGAGCAGGCGTTTGCCATCAAGCAGGAACATCTGCTTCAAAAGGGCGATGTTGACCGCCTTGCCTTCCTTGCGTAGCGTGGCGACATAGCCGCTACGGACCATCTGCGAAAGCGTCGAGGCATCCTTCTCGCTTTGCATCTCGATGATGGCATCGGCCTTGTACCCGGCTGCCTCCGATCCATTGAGCAAGAACAGCACACTCTCGGACATCTCATAGATCGATTGCGGCAAATCGAGGCCGAGGTCGAAGAAGGTCTTCGGCCGTTTGGCGTACAGGGCGATATCCGAGCCCTCCATCTGGCGCACCGTCGCCTCGTCGATGAGCGGCACGTTGCCCTTGTAGGCGCTCCACGCCTCTTCATAGGGGCCGTCGGTGACAAGGATCGCATCCTTTCCGACTGCTCTCAGTGAGAGGCTACCATCCTTTTGGGTAAACCATGTCAGCTCTTCATCAGCACCATCGCGCCTGAGGCTCGGCACATACATCAAGGCAGTATTGACCAGAAAGGCAGGATAATCACCTTCGATCACCGCCCACATCGATGCCCTCTCAAGATCCAATGGGTAGGTGGACTCCTCGCTCTTAAGGGCGATGCTCAGCCGCTGGCTTCTCTTGCCAAGCTCCTCGATTCCGCCGAAAGCCAGGCCTACCAGATCCGCCTGGCTTTTGGCATCGACGGTGATGACAATGTTGCCACTCTTTCCCATCAGCTGGGCAGGACGCAACGGAGGGCGTTTGACGAAGGCGGAAGCGCAGGAGGAGAGCAGCAGAACGCTCACTGCGCCCACTATCGCTGCCGTTCGCATCCGACCTCTCATCATCCTACTCCTTGGAGACGGCGAGCTTCAGTGCCATGTCGGCAACTTCCAACGCCTCGCCTTCCAGTGTAGCAAAGCTGATGGAGTTGGACAACGTCTCATGAGCGATGGTAGGACCATGAACGGCAAAAACCTCGGCGAAGAGCTGCTCGCCATCCCATTGCAAGGCGATGCGGTCACTGACCTCGAAGCCACTCTCCTTGCGCAGGTTCTGCACCGTGCGGATGATCTCACGGGCGATCCCCTCCAAAAGGAGCTCCTCGGTTACCGTCGTATCAAAGCCTACGGTCAACGTCTCGTCGTTGAGGACCTTCACCCCCTCACGCTCACTGCGCTGTACGATGATCTTATCGCCGTCGATCTCGATCGTCCCGTTGCTGTAGGACAGGGTGTGCGTCGCCCCATCGAGGATTGAAGCGATCAGATTGCCATCGAACGCCTCGATCAGGGAGGCGACCTCCTTCATCTGCTTGCCAAGGCTCGATCCGAGGACCTTGAAGTTTGCCTTGGATCGGTAGGTGACCAACTCGCTCTCGTCTCCGCTGATGACCACGGTCTTCACGTTCAGCTCCTCGGCGATGATCTCCTGCATCTGTGTGAGGATCGAGCGCTCCTCCTCGTCGCGGTCGACGAGGTAGAGGGTCGACAATGGTTGACGGATCTTCAGGTTATTGGCTGCCCTCAGCGCCCGTCCCATCGCAATCGCCTTCTGTGCCAGACTCATCTGACGCTCAAGGACCAGATCACGCTCGGCTGGGTCTGCAATCGGATAATCGGCGTGGTGCACACTCTGGCACATCTCTTCGGTCCTGAGGTTCTGGAAGATCTCCTCGGTGGTGAAGGGAATGATCGGGGCGGTGACCTTGATGAAGGTCATCAAGACACGATAGAGGGTGTCGTAGGCCTGCTTTTTGTCCCGGTCGCTCTCGCTGCGCCAAAAGCGGCGGCGGCTACGGCGGATGTACCAGTTGTTCAGCTCATCGATGAACGGGGTGAAGTGTGAGCAGGCGCGCTGGATGTCATAGGCGTCGAAGGCCTTGGTTACCGATTCCACAAAACCCTGGCTCGCACTGATGATCCAGCGGTCAAGCGGGTTCTCCAGCTCGTCGAACGGAGTCTCTCCTCGCTCGTAGCCGTCGAGGTTCGCGTAGGTGACAAAGAAGGAGTAGGCGTTCCACAGCGGGATGATCAGGGCCTTGAGTACGTCCTTGATCGACTCCTCACTGAACTTCAGGTCCTCGGCCCGTACCACAGCGCTGTTCATCATCGCAAAGCGCAATGAGTCAGCCCCATAGAGGTTGACCAGCTCCATCGGGTCGGTGTAGTTACGCTCGCTCTTGCTCATCTTCTTGCCTTCGGCGGTGAGCACGATGCCGTTGGTGATGCAGTTGTAGAAGGCCGGTTTTTGCCACAGCCCAGCGGCGATGACGGTGAGGGTGTAGAACCAGCCGCGTGTCTGGTCCAGTCCCTCACAGATGAAGTCGGCGGGGAAGTGGCTGTCAACATACTCCTTGTTCTCAAAGGGGTAATGGTGCTGGGCATAGGGCATCGAACCGCTTTCAAACCAGCAGTCGAGCACATCACCGATCCGCCTCATCGTCCCCGTTCCGTCAGGGCTCGGCCAGGTCAGGTCATCGACGTAGTGCTTGTGTAGGTCCTCGACCTTCTTGCCGCACTTCGCTTCCAGTTCGGCGCGGCTGCCGATGACCTCGATGTAGTCGCTGTTGTCACACTTCCAGATCGGAATCGGGTTTCCCCAGAAGCGGTTACGGCTGATGGACCAGTCGCGCGCTCCCTCAAGCCACTTGCCAAAGCGCCCGCTCTTGAGGTGCTCAGGCATCCAGTAGATCTGCTCGTTGGCATCGAGCATGAACTGCTTGATCTTCTGGATATCGACAAACCAACTGGAAAGGGCGCGGTAGATCAGGGGGGTCTTGGTACGGTAGCAGAACGGATAGGGGTGCAGGTAGTTCTCGCGCTTGACCAACAGGCCCCGCGCCCGGAGGTACTCGATGATCGCCTTGTCGGCGTCCTTGACGAAGACTCCCTCCCAGTCGCTCACCTCGGCGGTGAAACGTCCCTCCATGTCGATGGGGCAGACAACGGGAATCGAGGTACCCTTGAGCACCTGGTAGTCATCCTCGCCAAAGCCCGGTGCGGTGTGCACGATGCCGCTGCCATCCTCGACGGTGACGTAGTCGCCGGTGACACAGATGAATGCGCCAGCTTCCTCCTTGAGGTGGGCAAAGTACGGAAAGAGCGGGGTATATCCCATGCCCTTGTAGTGGCTGCCCTTCTGCTCTTCCATGATCTCATACAAGGAGGAGTCCTTGTAGTAGTGACCCAGCCGCTCTTTGCCCAGGATATAGTAGCTGCCATCGCTCTTGTCATGGACCTTCACGTAGTCGATGTTTGGCCCGAAGGCGAGGGCAAGGTTGGATGGCAGAGTCCACGGGGTGGTCGTCCATGCCAAAAAGTATGTGTTCGGCTCACCGTCGACTGCAAAGCGGACGGTAATGGCCGGATCGACGACATCCTGGTAGCCGCCGAGGTTCACCTCAAAGTTTGAGAGCGGGGAAGCCAAAGCAGGACTGAAGGGCAGGATGTTATACCCCTCATAGATGTAGCCCTTCTCGTAGAGGGTCTTGAAGACCCACCAGATCGACTCCATGTAATCGGTGTCCATCGTCCTGTAGCCGTTCTCCCAATCGACCCACCGTCCCATCCGGTTGATGGTGTACTCCCACTCCTTGGTGTAGCGCAGCACGATGGAACGGCACTCTTCGTTGAACTTCGCCACGCCATAATCGACGATGGCGCTATGGCCGCTGATGCCCAGTTTCTTTTCGACCTCATACTCGACCGGCAGGCCGTGGCAGTCCCAGCCAAAGGTGCGGTTCACCCGCCTGCCCTTCATCGTCTGGTAGCGAGGAATCGCATCCTTGATAGTCCCCGGGACCAGGTGGCCGAAGTGCGGCAGGCCAGTGGCAAACGGAGGCCCGTCGTAGAAGACGTACTCGTTGTCGCCGCTGCGCTGGTCAACCGATTTCTTGAAGATCTGATTTTGATCCCAAAATGCGAGGATCGACTCCTCCATCTTCGGAAACTCTACTTTTGCATGTACAGGTTGAAACATACTACCCCACCCTCTTCTCTTCGGACTATCAGTGCCATTCTATTGATATCCGTCATAAATGACAACCTTGCTCGGCCATGCGACACGTTGACCTAGATAGCCTCAGACGCTACTGTCTACTCATGGCACGATTTCCCCTGAACCCCACCATCAAGAGCTTTGCCCGTATCTTCAAGGAGAGCGGTTTCTCCCTCTACGTCGTCGGAGGGGCGGTACGCGACCACCTTTTGGGCATACCCATAGAGGATTATGATTTCACCACCGATGCCCGCCCGCACGAGGTCATGGCCCTCTTTCGCAAGGTCATCCCCACCGGCATCGATCACGGCACCGTCTCGGTGCACTATCGAGGCCAGGTGTATGAGGTGACCACCTTCCGTAGCGAAGGGGTCTACCTCGACAACCGCCATCCCAGCAGCGTCGACTTCATCACCAGCCTTGAAGAGGACCTGAAGCGGCGAGACTTCACCATCAACGCCTTCGCCGTCGATTGCAATACCGCCCAGACCATCGACCTGGTCGAAGGCAGAAGCGACCTTGATGCGCGTCTGATCCGTGCCATCGGAGATCCGGTGGCACGCTTTGATGAGGATGGGCTGAGGATCTTGCGCGCCTGTCGCATCGCGGCGAAGATTGGCTTTGACATCGAGGAGAGCACGCTTGCTGCGATGCAGGCAAAGGCCTCCAACCTGAAGGCTGTCAGCGGTGAGCGGATCCGTGACGAGCTGTTCAAGCTGTTGACAGGTGCGTATGTCAGAAAAGGACTTGAGTACCTCAAAGAGAGCGGATCGCTTGCCGTCATCCTCCCTGAGGTGATGGAAGGCGACGGCATCGAGCAAGGGGGGATGCACCACGAGGATGTGCTTGGCCATGGCTTCAGCACGTGCCACTGGGCTAGCGCCCTTGGGGCGAAGGTCGAGGTCCGCCTTGCAGCGCTTTTGCACGACATTGGAAAGAGCCGCACTGTCGCCCTCGGACAGGGGCGCAACACCTTCATCGGCCACGAGGAGGTCGGCTCTCAGATGACACGGGCCATCATGGGCCGGCTGAAGACAAGCGGTGAGACACGCGACCTGGTCGTCGACCTGGTAGCCCACCATATGTTCAACTATGAGACAGATTGGAGTGACAGCGCCGTCAGGCGCTTTGTCAGGCGCGTGGGCCTCAATCGCCTCGATGACCTATTCACCCTCCGCCTCGCCGACCAACTGGCAATCCATGGCAGCGTCGACATGACGCTGATGGATGAGCTGAGGGCGCGCATCGAAGGCATCATCAAATCAGGGGATGCCCTCTCGGTCAAGGACCTGGCTATCGGCGGTACCGCCTTGATGGCTCTGGGAATCCCCAAAGGCCCGATGATCGGATCGACGCTCTCCTATCTGCTGGAGACCGTACTCGATGATCCGAATCAGAATACCGTTGAGCAACTTACCACGATCGCCGAGCGCTACTGGCGCCTGAGCAGCACCTCGTAGGCGATCTTGGCCGCCATCTGCTGCGCTTCCTTCTTGTTGGACCCTGATGCCGGGCCGAAGATCTGACCGGCTACATCGACTTCCATGTAGAAGGTCTGGTTGTGCTCAGGCCCTGTCCGTTTGACCAGGGTATAGGTAGGCACATCCTTGTAGTGCTTTTGCATGTACTCCTGCAAGGCCGTCTTGTAGTCAAGGGCCCAATCCTCCTCAAGTACGAGGCGGATCTGGGGCTCCATTACCGCCACCACAAAGCGATAGGTCGCCTCAAAGCCGCTATCGAGATAGCAGGCACCATAGATCGCCTCCATGCAGTCGGCGAGGATCGCCCGTTTTTTACGCCCACCGGTCCCCTCTTCGCCGCGCCCAAGCAAGAGCAGGGCATCGATGCCAAGTCGGAGCGCCACCACAGCAAGGCTCTCCTCACTGACGACAGCGCTCTTGATCTTGGAGAAGTCACCCTCCGCTTTTTCAGGCTGGTTGCGCATCAGAAAGTCAGCAACCGAGATGCCCAATACCGAGTCCCCAAGGAATTCAAGGCGTTCGTTGTTGCCTACCATCTGCGCCGATTCATTGGCATAGGAGCGGTGGGTGAAGGCGAGGTTCAACAGGCGCAGATCCTTGATCGGAACGTCGTTGGCGCCAATGAATGCAACAAGCTCCCGCTCTCGTGTACGCGAGAGGGCGGGAGCAGTGTCTCTGAGATTGCTCTCCATACGGTGGTGCTTAGAGCTGGGTTGCGAGGAAGTCTACAGCATCCTTAACGGTCTCGAACTCATTTGCCTTGTCATCGGGGATGGAGACACCAAGCTCCTCCTCAATGGCATAGACGAGCTCATAGGTATCCAGGCTATCGGCACCGAGGTCCTTGCGGAAGGACGCATCCATCGTGATCTTGGTCTCTTCGACCTCCAGCTTCTCGGCGATCAACGCCTTTACCTTCTCAAATACATCTTTGCTGTCCATAGCGTAACTCCTGAATCTGTTTGTCTTGGTTATTTATCCTGCATCTCATAGATCTGCTCGCCACGATAGAAGCCGCACTTGGGGCATACGCGGTGGGGCAGAACCATGTTTCCACAGGTGGTGCAACGAGAAAGGGTGGGCGCAGAAAGTTTCATATTGGCTGCCTTGCGGCTCGCGGCCCGTGCTTTCGAAGTCTTATATTTGGGTGTTGCCATTGTTCTTATCCTCTTACACTACACGAAATTTTGACACGATTTGAAGAATAACGGAAAAGGCCTAAAGCGTCAACAACTTGATTCGCTTTCTCATCATCTCCACGACCAGGGGAGGGACCATCGGGCTGATGTCCGCCCCATAGGCCGCCATCTCCTTGATCGCACTGCTGCGCAACTGGAAATATTTGGGACTGGTGGGCATGAAGAGCACCTCAAGATCGGGGTTCAGCTGCTTGTTGGTCATCGCCAGCTCAAATTCGTAGCCAAAGTCCACCAGTGCCCGCACCCCCCTGATCATCACCCCCACCCCATGGGTGCGGGCAAAGTCCACGACCAAGCCCTGGTAGCTGACCACCTCGATATTGGGGTGCTTGACCAGAATCTGGCGCAGCATCTCCATACGTTCGACGGGGGTGAAGAGCGGTTTCTTCTGCACGTTGTCCGCAACGACCACAAAGAGTTTGTCATAGAGGGCGGCACTGCGCTCAATGATATCGATATGTCCATTCGATGGCGGGTCAAAGGACCCGGGCAGCATCGCTACTCGTCGCTTCTCGTTCACGCTTTGTTCGCCTCCACGTACTTCTTCATGGCATCGAATGCCTGCGGGCTCTCCCACGCAATTCGCTCGACAAAGGTGAATGAGCCATCGGCTTCGGTGCGGACTACGGCAAATGTGCCACGACCGATATAGCTGATCTTCTCAGTCTCACCGAGGCGACGCTCGCCCTGCAGACTCTGCAGCACACAGTCAAAGTGCGCATAGCCTCCCTTAGGGGCGGTAAGGGCGCTTGCGATGACCCCGATCGGCTGCTGGCAGAGTACACACAGATCCTGAGGTTCTACCACCTTCTTCGCCTCCTCTGTCGGCAGGCTGCTACGGTGGGTGCCAACCTTGATCTGGGGCAGCAGGCTGCTTGGGGCCTTCTGCGTTCCATTTTGATTCTGCTGCGTCTTACGCTTCTGTCGTGACCGTTTGTCCGATCGTTTGCGTTGACGCTTCTCTCGCTTCTCTTTTTCCATGTGTACAGCCTACTGCTTTAAGCTCTTGCGGGCAAGCGTAACAAAGGGGACGGAATCCCGTCCCCTCCATCGCTCGACAGCCGCCTTACGCGTTCTTCTTGCGAATGAGCTCCTTGACCTTCGCCTGCTTACCCACCTTCTTGCGGATATAGTAGAGCTTGGCCCGGCGAACGCGCCCACGGCGTACAACCTCCACGCTCTCCACACGTGGCGAGTGAAGCGGGAAGATTCGCTCTACGCCGACGCCATAGGAGATCTTGCGTACGGTGAAGGTGCGCCTGATGCCCCCGTTGTTCTTGGCAATGACCAGTCCCTCAAAGATCTGTACACGCTCAGTGGCGCCTTCAACGATCTTGAAATAGACCTTTACGGTATCTCCAACGCTGAAGTTCTCAGCATTTTCTTTCATCTGTTGTGACTCAATAGCTCTCATTACGTCCATCGTCTACGGTCCCCTTCGCACTCTCTTTTATCAATGCATTTAAAATTTTTCTGCCGGCAGCGTCAAGATTCGCCTCATCCAGCAAGTCCGGCCGTCGTTCCATAGACCGCTCTAGCCGTTTCTGTAGTCGCCATTGCCCTATCTTGGCATGATGTCCGTCCAATAATACATCAGGGACGGATTTTGAGCAATAGGTTGCAGGTCGGGTATAGTGGGGGTACTCCAACAGTCCGCCCTCAAAGCTCTCCTCATCAAGTGAGTCAGCTGTTATGACCCCATCGATGAGCCGGTAGACCGCATCGATGATGACCAGGCTGGCCACCTCTCCGCTGCTGATAACGTAGTCACCGATCGAGATCTCATCATCGACGTACTCATCGATGATTCGTTGGTCGAGCCCCTCATAGTGGCCGCAGATGAAGATCAGTTCCGGCTCTTGGGCGAGGGTCTTGGCCCACTTCTGGTCAAAGCGCCTGCCCGACGGCGAGGGATAGACCACCCGCTTGTTCTTCGCCCCAAGCCAATCGAGGGCTTTGAACATCGGCTCACTCTTGATGACCATGCCGGCCCCTCCGCCGTAGGGGATGTCGTCGCAACTCTGATGCCGGTCAGTGGCAAAGCGCCGCCAGTTGACCACCTGGTAGTCGATCAAAGATCTCTCTACGGCCTTCTTCATGATCGAGCTGGTGAAGAACCCCTCCACCATCTCAGGAAAGAGGGTGACGATGGTGATCTTCATGCGAGGATCCATGGGGTGAGTAGCTCGATGTAGTGGCGCTCTGGATCGACGTGGCCGATATAGTGGGCATGAAAGGGCACGAGGGCGAGAGAGCCGTCGGCTCTCTTAACCTCCAAGAGCAGTGCCTGTGCCCCATCAACAGTGCTGACCACCACCCCAAGGCTCTCAGGCCCATCGTACAGGGTGCAGCCGATCAAATCGGCGGTATAGAACTCACCGCCCTTCAACGGCGTAGCCTCACTGCGCCGTACCAACAGGTGCATGCCATTGAGCGCTCGCGCCTCTTCAGGGCTCTCATAGCCCGCAAAGCGCATGATCGGCTCTCCTCCGACGACCCTAAAGCCTGTCACACGTACGGTGAGCTCTGTCCCATCCGATGAACGCAACACAGCCACCTTGAGCGATGCAAGGTGGCCATATTCATCGTTATGGGTGTGGACCTTCACCTCCCCGTTGACACCGAAGGGTCGACGGATCGTCGCTGTCCAGATCAACGGGTCTTCCATCAGATCAGTCCAGGATCTCCAACACCGCCCGCTTGCCGCTCTTGGTGGCAGAGGCACTGAGGATCGTCCTGATGGCCTTGGCGATCCGGCCTTGTTTGCCGATCACCTTGCCGACATCCTCACTGGCCACCCTAAGCTCCAGGATCGTGGATTTCTCACCCTCGACCACACTGATGGAGACTTCGTCGGGCACATCGACCAGCGATTTGACGATATATTCTACTAACTCTTTTTCCACAACCTACTCCCGGTCACTGCTGGGTGGTTCTGGTTACGTGCACACCACTCTTGTTGAGGAGACTGCGGACAGTATCGCTGGGCTGTGCACCCTTGGCCAACCAGTCACGGACCTTGTCCTCCTTGAGGATGATCTGCTGCTCCTTTGCAGCGAGGGGGTGGTACTGGCCGACCTCGTCGAGGGTCCTGCCCTGCGCCTTGGTCCGGCTGTCCATCACCACGATGCGATAGTCAGGTCTCTTCTTGCTGCCGAATCTCTTCAATCTCATGCGTACGCTCATCTCAATTCCTCCTGCGAATTCAACTCTACATTCCCATCTGCTTCAGCATTTCAGCTTGGTACTTCTTATTTTTAGTCAACTTACGCATCGTAAGTCGCATTTTTTCAAACTTTTTGATCAGGCGATTGACATCGCTGACCGTCGTGCCGCTTCCTGCGGCGACCCGTTTTCTCCTAGTCGGTCCAAGTATACGGTAATTTGCCCGTTCAGCATAGGTCATCGACAGGATGATCGCCTTCTCCCGGCGCATTTCGGCTTGGTCTATGTCATCTTCACTGATCTGGCCCTTGGCACCGGGAATCATCTCGATGAGTTGTTCAATGCTGCCCATTTTATCCATCGAGTTAAGCTGATCGAGATAGTCCTGCAGATCGAAGGTGTTCTTCGCCATCTTCTCCTGCATCTTGAGCGCTTCTTTCTCATCATAAACAGCCTGGGCTTTCTCAACGAGGGTGACGATATCGCCCATGCCGAGGATCCGGCTGGCGATCCGGTCAGGGTAGAAGGGCTCAAGGTCGTCGACCTTCTCACCCACTCCGATGAATTTGATCGGCTTGCCTACCACCGAGCGCAGCGAGAGCGCAGCTCCACCGCGGGTATCACTGTCAAACTTGGAGAGGACAACTCCGCTGATTCCCACCTTCTCTTCGAACTCGCGGGCGATGGTGACAGCGTTTTGACCAGTCATCGCATCTGCGACAAAGAGCGTCTCATCAGGGCAGAGCACATCACGCACGCGCACAATCTCGTCCATCAGCGTCTCATCGAGGTGCATCCGTCCGCTGGTATCGACGATGAGGGTGTCAAATTGATCACGTTTGGCGCGCTTCAGCGCCTCGGATGCGACCTTCGCAGGGTTCTTCTCCCCGTCAATGACGAAGACCGGCACTCCCACGGCCTCACCGAGGACTTGCAGCTGCAAGATGGCGGCGGGCCTGACCAGGTCGGCGGCTACCAGCATCACCCGTCGCCCCTCGCGTTTGAGCCTGAGCGCAAGTTTGGCCGCGGTCGTGGTCTTGCCACTGCCCTGTAGCCCCATCATCAGGATTGTGGAGGTGACATCGGGGCCACGCAAAGAGAGTTTTTGACTCTCCTCGTCCCCGAGCAGGGCAACCATACGGTCGTGGATGATCTTGACAAACTGCTGGGAAGGGTCAACTGCCTTGAGGACCTTCTCCCCAAGCGCCTCCTCCATGGTTGCATTGACAAAGCGACGGACAACGCGCAGGTTGACGTCGGCGTCAAGCAACGCCATCTTGATCTCTTCGACGGCGTCCTGGATATTCTTCTCTGTGATCTTGGACTTTCCACCCAATGTGCGCAGGATGGAGGAGAACTTATCGCTTATTGAATCAAACATTACCCTTCTCTGTCGGGCCTCGTGCCCAAGTCATACCTTATACCGTAGAGCGAGCGACCTGTCAAGGAGTAGTGACCCGCCGTCCATCAGCGTCAAAATCGACAGCTTCACTCTCTTCATTGAGGATGACATCCCCACTATCGAAGTGGCCGATCTTGTAGCCGACCATCGTCGAGACACCCGGCTCCATCTGGGTGACACCCAACAGAGTCTGACTTCCCATCACCGTGTGTTTGTTGTGGGTGATGATGATGAACTGACTCTTTTGGGCGAACTCCTCCAGCACTGCGAGGAAGTAGCCGATATTGCGGTCATCGAGGGCAGCGTCGATCTCGTCGAGGACACAGAATGGGGATGGCTTGACCTGGTAGGTGGCAAAGAGCAGCGCAACAGCCGTCATCGAGCGCTCTCCGCCGCTGAGCAGCGTCAGGTGCGTCAGCTTCTTGCCCGGCGGCTGGGCGAGGATGTCGATGCCGCTCTCCAGCACATTATCGGGATCGCTTAGTGAGAGCTCGGCCCGTCCACCGCCGAAGAGACGGCGGAACATCGCCTGGAAGTTCTGTGAGATCTGTCGGTAACTGGAGAGGAACAGCTCCTCGCTCTCGACCTTGATCTTGGTGACCACCTCATCAAGGTCAGCCTTTGCCTTCATGAGGTCTCCGAGCTGCTTGGTGAGGAAATCGTGCTGTTCCTTGACTTCGGCGAACTCCTCTTCTGCCATCTGGTTGATGTAGCCCATGCCATTGAGTTGGCGTCGCACATCGTCAAGGCGTGCGCGCAAGATCGGCAGATCCTCGATCGGCTCCTCAAGGCGCTTCTCATACTCTTTCAGGCTCTTGCCATATTCATCGAAGAAGGTAGTGAAGATCGCACTGATATTCTCATCGATTTGTTGGATATACAGAGTCAGTTTCTCCCGTTCGGTTCTCAGATTCTGTACTTCCTCCAGGCTGTCTCCCTTTTGTGACACCTTCTGCCCAATCTCGGAGCTGAGGCCATCGATGACCGCGATCAGGGAATTGAGATCCTCTTTGTATTGGTCAATCCTCTGGCGAGTCTGCTCAACCTCAACCTCGACACTTCGAATGTCCTCCTGGGTCTCCCAAATCCGCTCTTCAGCTCCCTGGGCCACCGACAGAGCATCCTTGTACTGGTACTCCTGCTCGGTGATGCTGCGTTGCAGCTGTTCGATCAGGCTCCGGCTCGCTTCCCGTTGGGCTTTGAGCTGATTTTGTGCTACCCGCCCGTCGGCGATCAGCGCGACCGAACGCTCAAGGTCGAGGGCCAACAGCTCGTTGTCCTCTCGCAGTGCGCGAATCCGATCCCGGTTTGTGACCGTCTGCCGCCGTAGGCTGGCCATCTCCTCATCGCATCTGCGCTTCTCGCTGATGATCCCCTCAGGGGCGATCAACTCATCGATGAAGGAGGGCAACATCCCTTCATATTCGCCGAGCAAGTCAGTGATGCGTCCAACCATGGCACTGCTGTTGTGGTGGAAGGTGATTTCGCGCTGCAATAAGTCAGCAGATGAAAGATCGGTTTTGCCCAGCCGTTCAAGAAATCGGCACTCTTCGCCGATGCTGCGCTTCAAGCCCTCAATGGCCTCGACGAGCGCTGCCTGTGCTTCGCCCTTACGCCTCAGGTTATACCCGCTCTGTTGTAGCCGCTCTTCGAGCTGGATGACGATAATGTCCCCAAGGTCCTTGATCGTGGAGGCTAGCTCATCGATCTTGACCTCCAAGGCCGCACTCTCGTTTTCAAGGGCGATGATCTGCTGCCCTTGATGGGCGATGGTTGAACGGGTGTGCTCAGCCTGGCGCTCACCGTTGGCGATCTCGCTCTCAAGGCGTTCGATCGCCTCCTTGGCAGACAGCATGTCGCTGCGCTTTTCGTCGCTGTGGGTACGGTCGCGCTCGATGCGCTCCAGAATCGCTTCAGCTGCGCTACTTGAGCGCTCTTTCTGTAACAAGAAGTCCTGCAGCCGACCGCTGAGCAGCTGAAGTTTATCGGCCTTGCCCTTGTTGGACTCATAGAGGCGTTCAATTTCGGTCTGGATGTAGATGCGCTCAGATCCATGGCTGCGCACGCGCTCCTGAAGGCGGGCGATCAGCTCATCAAAGCCTGCGAGGTCAGCCCGCCTTGCCTCAAAGTCGCGGTCTGCCTGCTCCTTCTCTGCCTGTCGCTTCTCCTTGAGCAGGACGTACGACTGTAGGGTCGAGAGCTGCACATCAACTTCCAATGCAAACTGCTGGCGCTTAAGTTCGCGGTAGCTTGCCGCCTTGGCTGCCTGGCCCTTCTTGGTATCGTAGCTGCGCTTCACCTCCTTGAGCACCGTCTCAACCTGGGTGATGTTCTCATCGGTTCGCATCAACTTACGCTCCGCCTCAAGGCTTTCGGCCTTGAAGCGGGAGATGCCGGCAGCCTCTTCGAAGATGTAGCGCCGGTCCTCTGGCCTTGAGGAGAGGATCTGGTCAATCTTTCCCTGTTCCATGATCGAGTAGGCGCTCTTGCCTACCCCGGTATCGAAGAAGAGTTCACGAATGGTACGCAGCAACACCCGCTGGCGATTGAGGTAGTATTCACTCTCACCGCTACGGAAGATCCGCCGCTTCAGCTCAACCTCACTCTCATCGATGGGAAGGTGGCCTTCCTCGTTGGAGAGGGTGAGCGTCACCTCGGCGACCTGCAGCGGCTTGCGGCTGTCGGTGCCGTTGAAGATGACATCCTCCATCCGCCCTGCCCTCAGTGTCTTGGTCGATTGTTCACCGAGCACCCACTTGATGGCGTCGACGATGTTGCTCTTACCACAGCCATTGGGCCCGAGCAGGCTGGTGATGCCACTGGAGAAGTCAAGCTTCACCTTGTCGGCGAATGATTTGAATCCATAGATCTCAAGGCTTTTCAGAAACAAAGCGTACCCTCACATTGCTTGACGCAGTAGTATGGGCAACTATAGCATGAAACAAACGGGAGGAAGAAGAGGCGATGCAGGATGGGTATGTCTGTGGCATTGATGAGGCAGGCCGTGGTCCGCTCGCCGGTCCGGTGGTCGCCGCTTGCGTCGTCCTCGGCCCTGATTTTCCCATCCACCTCTTGGACGACTCAAAGAAGCTGAGCCAAAACCGGCGCGCCCGCCTTGAAATCCTAATCAAGGAGGAGGCGCTGTGCTGGAGCGCCGCCTTGGCTACCGCCCAAGAGATCGATCGGCTGAACATCCTTGAGGCGACGATGCTGGCGATGCGGCGCGCCTACGACAAGATCCCGCTTCCGATCGCTCAGGCGCTCATCGATGGCAACCGGTGCCCTCCGCTTCCTTGCCCCACTGTGGCAATAGTGAAGGGGGATGCTACCATCCCCCCCATCATGGCTGCCTCGATCATTGCAAAAGAGACGCGTGACCGTATCATGCGCCTGGCCAGTGTCAAGTGGCCGCTCTATCACTTTGAAGCCCACAAGGGCTATCCCACCGCACTGCATCGTCAGATTTGTGCGACCTATGGGCTGTCACCCATCCATCGAAGATCCTTCTCGATCGTGCAGGGTGAGCTGTTTTAGCGGTTCTGCTTGATGTAGTCAAGCGACTTCTGTAGCTCCTTGAGAAACTCTCCCAGATCTTCCTGGTAGATGACGATTGACTGACGGATGAACCGATCGCTGTCGGCACTGCCCTTGCTCTCAACGATGTTGAGAAACATATCGCCATAGATGTTCTCTTTCACATTAAAAAAATACGTACGGTCATTTTTGACCATCCGCGTTGAAAAAACCTCTCCACGCTGTCCCATTGTAACTCCTCGCTCGCTAATCGTAGCACGG
>LVBE01000125.1 GCA_001603105.1 Spirochaetales bacterium Spiro_03 | reverse complement strand
GCGATCCGTCACCATAGCCTGGGCAGCACAGCGATGGGGGTGATGGGGGCGCTGCTCTACTGCTCTGATTACCTTGAGATCAACCGAACCCACCTCACAGAGCGCGAGCGTGTGCGCCTATTGGGTGAGCCGACGATTGAGGCGCTTACCCTGGCCATCGTCGAGTGCGACCGAACGTGGAGGAGAGGCCAAGGTTTGCCCATAGCTTTGGCAAGCGATGAGCTCTACCACGACCTTCTGAAGCGGCTACGATCATGAAGACCAAGGCTCTCGCTGCCCTGCTGCTGGCTCTTGCACTCATCTCGTGCACCCCAGAGGTGCACCTCAACGCTGTGTTGACCGAGAGCGAGAGCGTCATCACCATCATTGAGGGGCGGGCGATGGCGGTAGTGCTCCTTGATGCTCTCGATCCGGCCCTGCTCGAAGGCATTGCGGTGCGCCATGTCGAAGAGAAGGCGTTGGACGAACTCTCGCACCTGGTAGTCAACCTTGCTTCCGTTACCGGCGGCAGCGAAGCGGTCGACGGACAGCGGGCCCTGGATGCACTGCGATCAGGCGCCGCCGGCTTGAGGAAAACCCGTCTGGTCGATACACTGGCCCTCGTCAGCGTCGAAAGCGATAGCCTAGGGATGTTGAAACGCATGCGATCTGCACAGCTCATTGACCTCAGAGCTCGTGTTGATAGCCAACAGGTCACCCACTCTTGGCTAGAGCGCTACATCGATGAGGTCAGACGATATATGAGAAGGAGATAAGAGCGCATGAACGATACAGTACTGGCTACAGCACAGACGATCGCGACATTCCTAGAGGAGCATCGATGCACCGATGTATCGGTCATCGACCTGAGGCCTGGCTGTTCGTGGACTGATTGCTTTGTCATAGCAACGGTTACGAGCAGTGCACACCTCAGAGGTGTTGCCCACCAGATGTGGGCAGTGCTGAATGACTTGGGCCTGACAGTTGCCAACCGACACAAGAACCCTGAGGGAGAGGGGTGGGAACTCATCGACTGTGGGGATATCGTCATCCACCTGATGAACAGTGAGATGCGCCAATTCTACTCACTGGAGAAGCTGTATCAGCGTCTTGAGGACTAGATCAGGGTCTTGGTCTTCCACTTGCCACGCAGAAAGCGCTGGGTGAAGAAGGTCGAGCGGCAGATCCAGTCGATGTACATGCCAATCCATACCCCATAGACCCCCCATCGTAGGCCGATGGCCAGGATGTAGCTGACGCCGACGCGGAAGAGCCACATGCTGAACATCGACACGCCCATCGTATACTTGGCATCGCCGGCGGCACGCAAGAAGTTCGGCAAGGCGAATGCTGGTGACCAGAAGAGGGCTCCCATGACCATGGTGGTCCTGATCACGACGATGGCAATCTCGCTCGCTTGGGCTGAGAGATTGAAGATGTGTACGACATTCGGGGCGAAGATGAAGCCTGGGATCGAGAGCGAGCCCATCGCCAGGTAGGAGATTAGCAATAAGCGCTTGCCCCAGTAGAGAGCCTCATCGTGGCGTCGGGCACCTACCGCCTGGCCAATGATCGTGATCGAGGCGAGGCTGATCGCTCCGCCGGGGATGTTGATGAACGACGTCACTGACGAGGAGATGGCATTGGCGGCGATCGAGGCGGTGCCGAAGACGGTGATGAAACCCTGGACCATCAGCTTGCCGATCTGAAAGACGCTGCCCTCGATGCCATTGGGGATGCCGATGCGCAAGATCCGCCTGACCATCTCAGGCTGCCACTTCAAGCTTTTCAAAGACCGGATCGAGATGGTGTGCTGTGTGCCGGTGATCAAGGTGAGCATGATGGCCGCTCCGATGACCCGACTCAACAGCGTGGAGAGCCCGGCCCCCGATACCCCGAGGCCGAGGACGTAGATGAAGTAGGCGTTGCCGCCGATGTTCAAGAGGTTCATCACCACGCTCACCCACAGCGAGACTCGGCTATTGCCCATCGAGCGAAAGAGGGCCGCACAGGCGTTGTAGCTTGCCAGAAAGGGCAGTGAGGCGAGGATGTAGAGAAAGTACGTCGAACCGAGTGCGAGTACATCAGCGTCGATGGAGCCGAAGATCAGAAAGATGATCGGCCGGCGCAGTGGCATGCAGATGATGAGCAGGGCGGTGGAGACGATCAGTGAGAGGCTGAGCAGCTGCGACGCAGCGCCATTGGCACTGGCATGGTCCTTGCGCCCCAGGTACTGGCTTGCGACGACCGCCCCTCCGGTGGCAAAGGCGGCAAAGAGGGTGACGATGAGGATCGTGATCGCGTCGACGAGGCTGATGGCGCTGACCGCCGCCTCCCCGACTTGGGCGACCATGACGGTATCGGCCATGCCGATGGAGACGGCCAAAAGCTGCTCAATGACCAAGGGAATGATCAGGTGAGTCAAGAACCGACGATCGAACATGTGTACGACCCGATCGGGCTCAAGGTTGCTCACAGGCTTGTCCTCATCGTGGTGTAGCCTCTGATGCGCCGCTCAGGCCTCGGCTCATGCCTTGGTGAGCAGACCGGCATCATTGGCGTAGGTTTTGTTGCGAAGGTCCTTGAAGAGGCGGACCAAGGCTTCGACTGTCAGCTTGGACTTCTCTTCACCGCTGACATCGAAGATGATCGAGCCTTCATCCATCATGATCAGTCGGTTGCCGAAGTCGATGGCAAACTGCATGTTATGGGTGACCATCATCGCCGTCAGCTGGTACTCGGCGATAAACCGTTCGGTCAGGTCCATGACGGTCTGAGCATTGCGGGGATCGAGGGCGGCGGTATGCTCATCAAGCAGCACCATCTTGGGCCTGCTCATCACCATCATCAGCAAGGTGAGGGCCTGGCGTTGTCCGCCGCTGAGCAGACCGACGTTGTCCTTCAGTCGGTCCTCAAGGCCGATGAGGGAGAGTAGGCGGCGATACTGCTGCCTCTTCTCGTTGTTGAGGCTGATGCGTAGCCCCTTCATCCCCTTTGTCTCGGCGGTGATCATGTTGTCCTCGATGGACATGTTCGCAGCTGTCCCCTTGGTCGGGTCCTGGAAGATCCGCCCGATGGTCATGGCCCGCCGGTACTCCGGCTTGCTGGTGATATCGGCGCCATCGAAGACCATCTTGCCGGCGGTCACCGGGTAGGTGCCGCTGATGAGATTGAAGAGGGTGGACTTGCCGCTGCCGTTCGAGCCGACGATGCACACGACATCGCCTTTGTTGACGTGCAGGTTCACACCATCGATCGCCAGTTTCTCATTGACGGTGCCAGGGTAGAAGACCTTGGTCACTGAGGTGAGCTCAAGCATGGGGTACCTCCTCCTTGGCTGTGCGCCTGCCTTCTGAGCGGGCGATCGCCTTGCGCTTGGCTCCAGCGGAGGAAGCGGCGCTGCGTGTCTGGGCGATGAAGAGACTGGCGATGACAAGGATGCCGGTCAACAGTTTGAAATCGTTTGGGGTGATGTTGACCAGATAGCCGTACTTGCGTCCGAAGAACATCAGGGCCTTGTAGATGATGGCACCGAGGATCGCCCTCAGCGTCAAGAGGCTGATGCGGTTGCTGGAGAAGAGGAACTCACCGACCATGATGGCTGCAAGGCCCTGGACCACCATGCCCTGGCCGAGGTTTGCGTCAGCGAATCCCTGATACTGGGCCAAGAGCCCACCGGAGAGGGCGATCAAGCCATTGGAGAGGCCGATGCCCATCAGCTTGAGCACCTCAGGGTTGATCCCCTGGCTGATGACCATCTGCTCGTTGCCTCCCATCGCACCCATGGAGACCCCCAAGTCGGTGCGAAAGAATACATCGACGATGATCTTCACAAAGAGAACCACCAACAACGTGCCTACCAGCGACGCCCACTCTGGGGCCATGAAGCCAAAGAAGAGCGGCAGCTTGGTGTAGAGCGTTGAGACACGCAGAAGCGGCACGTTTGCCTTGTTGCCAAGAATCCGCAGGTTGATGGAGTAGAGCATCGTCATCGTCAAAATACCGGCCAATAGGCCAGGGATTTTGAGCTTGTTGTGGATCGCGGCGGTGACCATGCCGGCACCCACCCCGCCGAGGAAGGCGAAGAGAAGGGCTGCGGTGATCGGAAAGCCGTTGACGATGGCCATCGTCGCGATGGCCGCTCCAGTAGCTACCGATCCATCGCACGTCAAGTCCGCGAAGTTCAGGATCCGGTAGGAGATCAAGATTCCGATGACCATGATCGAAAAGACCAGCCCATCAACAAAAATACCTTCTATCATGCATACCTCAACACAGAAAAAAATCCGCCGCCCCAGTGCAGAACGGCGGAATTCGTTCACGCTAGATCACTGTGAAATCTTCTTGCCATCCTTGATGAGAACCGCTGCCGCCTCTTGCAATGACTGCGGGATAGTATAGCCAAGCTTTTGTGCAGTATCAAGGTTGAACCACAGCTCAAACTTCGTCGGGTCAGTGATGAAGACTGTTCCGATGTCTCCGGCCTTGGTGCCTTTGAGCACCCGCTCGATGACCTTGCCGGTCTCGACGCCGATGTTGTAGTAGTCAAAGCCCCAGGAGATCATGACGTTCAGCCCCTCGACTCCACTGGGATCGGCGCTAAAGAGGACCTTGTTGGCTTTGGTGACCACATCGTCGACGCTGGCCAGGGCACTGATGACGGCATTGTCGGTGGCGATGTAGATGGCGTCGACTCGGTCGATGATCGACTGGGCCGCCATCTTCACTTCACTTGAGTTGCTGATGGCGCTAGCGACGAACTCTACACCAAACTTGGCACAGGCGGCCTTGGCCATCTCCATCAGTACGACACCGTTGGCCTCACCGCTTGCGTAGATGTTGCCGATGCGTTTGGCTCCGGTGATATCGATCAGAAGCTTGATCTGCTCCTCAACCGGGTTCATGTCCGAAACCCCGGCGATGTTGGCTGCCACAAGGCCTGCTTCAGTCGCATCGGTTACGGCGCTAAAGACGACTGGGGTAGAGCTGCTCGGGCCAAAGACCTGGGCAAGGGCCTGGGCAGAGGGGGTTGCGATGCCGACAGCGACGCTGACCTTGTCGCTTTTGAACTTCTGGGCGATCGAGCTCGCCGTCGAGATGTCTCCGTTGGCGTTCTGCAGATCGTAGGTGACAGCAAGGCCGGTGGTTTTCAGGTAGTCCTGCAGGCCCTGCTCCACGGCATCAAGGGCGGGGTGGGGCAAGAGCTTGGAGACCCCGATCCGATACCCTGCACCCTTGCTCTCGCCTGCGCCACCTGCGACGAGGGAGAAGGGGGCGATCACTGCCAGGGCAAGGACAACCAACAGAAGTGTGCGTATGCGTTTCATCTCTAGTACCTCCAATATGGGCCGGTGTGGTATGAGAGGCACTATACCGCACATCAGCCTTTTTGTAAACA
>LVBE01000124.1 GCA_001603105.1 Spirochaetales bacterium Spiro_03 | reverse complement strand
ACGATGCTCAGGCGGTTCAAGAACGAAGACCCTGACCGCAATGGCAAGAATGATACCTGGGGCATCAGTGCATACATCAAGAACGATGAACTGCTAGGCCTAGATCCTATCTTCGGAGCCTTCGGCGTGATACCAGACGGTGAGATGTGGTCTGAGGTAGCTGGCAAGGTTGTCTATAACGCTGTTCGTCCGGAGATGAAAGATGCACTGTCTTACCTGAACAAACTGTATGCAGAGGGCATCCTCGATCCTGAGTTCTACATGCTCAACAATACTCAATGGATGGAGCGGGTCTACCAAGGCAAGGTTGGGGTGTGGCAGGGATCGTGGTGGGAGCCGCTACAGCGCACCAAATCAATCATTGACAATACCGGGGTGCCAAACATGGTCGGAGGTTTGATGAAGCCGATTCATGCACCCACCGGGCCCAAGGGGTATAAAGGTAACTCTGCCACATTGTCACTTGCTGAAGGGGTCTATTTCATTACCATCGACGCCAAGGATCCTTCACTGGGAGTCAAGCTCTTTGACTGGGTCTTCGGTCCGGTAGGCAGAAACTACGACTACGGGTTTGAAGGCGAGCACTATACGGTCCAAGACGGTGTTCGCATAAGGAACCCAGAAATCCCATTGGATACCTACATCTATCGGCGCCTGTATCATTTGACCTTCGTTCCATGGAGTGAAGAAGAGTTCCGCCAGTATGCATTCGATGAAATCCAAAAAGATCCGGATATGTTTGAATTTGCCTGGAAGGCTCTGGAGATCTCTGCCGATGATGGCGTAACCTCTGCAATCCCGTACTACAAATCACCGGCTCAGCTTGAATATGGCCCTGAGCTCAAGAAATTGTGGCTCGAATACGCAGTGAAGATTATCATCGGAGAGTACCCGCTCAGCAAATGGGATACATTCGTCGACCTTTGGTACAAGAATGGAGGCACGCAGATAACCAAGGAATTGAACGAGTATTATGCTGCTCAGACCAAGTAGCAGAGAGATGCAGCATACAATTCAGGCCACCGTCCGGTGGCCTGAATCATTGTATACCTTGCAAGACTTACAACACGCGGAATGCATCCCGTCCAGCATACTTGGCAGTATCGCCGAGGTAGTCCTCGATGCGAAGCAGCTGGTTGTACTTGGCAAGACGGTCGGAACGGCTCATCGAACCGGTCTTGATCTGTCCGGTCTCCAGGGCGACAACGAGATCTGCGATGAAGTTGTCCTCGGTCTCACCGCTGCGGTGGCTGACGATCGAGGTGTAGCCGTTGCGCTTGGCAAGGTCGATGGCCTCGAAGGTCTCAGTGAGGGTACCGATCTGGTTCACCTTGATGAGGATTGAGTTGGCTACGCCCTTCTCAAGGCCCATCTTCAGGCGCTCGACGTTGGTGACAAAGAGATCGTCTCCGACCAGCTGGACCCGGTCTCCGATGCGCTCGGTGAGCATCTTCCACCCTTCCCAGTCATCCTCATCCATGCCATCCTCGATCGAGATGATCGGATAGCGGTTCGCCCAATCCTCCCAGAGGTCTACCATCTGAGCACTGGTGAGCTTCTCACCGGTGGTCCACTTCAGCGTATAGGTCTTGGTCTTGGAGTCGTAGAGCTCACTGACCGCCGGGTCGAGGGCGATCATGAAGTCGCCATCGCGGCCGGTGGTGTAACCAGCATCCTTGATAGCCTGCATGATGACCTCAAGGGCCTCCTCGTTGGACTGCAGGTCAGGGGCAAAGCCACCCTCATCACCGACGCTGGTGTTATAGCCCTTTGCCTTGAGCACTGCCTTCAGGGCATGGAAGACCTCAGCGGTCCACCGTAGGCCCTCGCGAAGACTTGGAGCCCCGATCGGCATGACCATGAACTCCTGGAAGTCGACCTTGTTGTCACTGTGGGCACCACCGTTGAGGATGTTGGCCATCGGAACAGGGAGGACACAGCTGTGGAAGGCACCTAGGTACTTGTACAGTGGCAGACCCAGATATTCGGCAGCGGCGCGGGCGACAGCCATCGACACACCCAAGATTGCGTTGGCGCCGAGCTTGGCCTTGTTGGGAGTACCATCGAGGGCGAGCATCGCACGGTCGATCGCAACCTGGTCAAGGGCATCCATGCCTTCGAGCTCAGCAGCAATGACGTCGTTGACATTGTCAACCGCCTTCAGTACACCCTTGCCACCGAACCGGCTCTTATCACCGTCGCGTAGCTCAACGGCCTCATGGACACCAGTGGATGCACCAGAGGGGACTGCCGCACGGCCCATCGAACCATCCTCGAGGATGACATCCACTTCAACGGTGGGATTTCCTCTGGAGTCGATGATCTCTCTTGCCTCGATAAACTCAATAATGCTCATGAATATACTCCTCATTTCGTAATACAAATCACTGCGATAATATTCGTATCTTTTGTCCCTATTGTCAACTGAGGGTACACCCAGAACGCCGAAGGCTAGCCACACTCTGCCCAGTCCCGTATACTGAACACATGAACGATTCATCAACACCATACCAGATGCCCCATCTTAGCGAGGCGCTGCTTGATTCGATCATCTTTTCAATGGAAGACCAAGTCACCTCTTATTTCATCGACCTCAAAGACGAACAATTGATCAGCGAAGATGAGATGCGATACATCCTTGAAGAGGATGAACACGAGAGTTCCTCACGGTTTCTTCCTATCCCAGATTGGACACCGGCTGACGGATTTCGCCTCATGGAGAAGTTTGTCAGCAAGATCCGCAACCCTCGAGTCCAAGAGAATCTGATCCGTGCGCTTGAGAGCGGCAAGGGTGTGTTTCGCAAGTTCAAAGATGAGCTCGCACAAGAGCCGATCCTCGAGCGCAAATGGTATAGTTTCAAGGATGAGCAGTTAAAGCGTGTTGTCGTCAGCTGGTACCGCGAGCTCGAAGGGGCGCTGACACTCGAGCACCTCGATCCCGAACCGGTCGAATATGCCGAGGATATCCTGCTCGAGGACTTCTCCTACGACATCTACGAAGGGCCACTGACCGATGAGATGGACGCCCTGATCCAGGCAACACTTGTCGAGATGAGCGAAGGATCGGAGGAGGATAGAATCGGGGCCCTGCTCTTGAGCCGCAGGCTCGAGTGTGACCGCACCGAACACGCCCTCATCGCCCGCGCCTGTGACGACAGCCTCGCAGCCATCCTCCTCTATATCCCCCTAACCGAGCGGGTGGTACACGTCCCCTTCTTCACTGTCGCCAAGCCCTATCGCGGCCTCGGCCTCTTTAGGCTGCTCTTCGATGCCTTCAGCCGCCAGATGGCCCGCTTCCACTATACCAAGATGATCGTCAACCTTGCCGGTGAGTCGGTGAGCCTGGAAAAGTACTTCTCCCCGTACAAAGCGCGTAACGCAACCAAGCAGCTGACCCTCTCAACAGAGTCGTGGAACCTCATGCACCCCAGCCTCGAAGGAGCCTTCCTGTAGTGCGCATCACGATCTGCGAGGACAAACACGACATGGGCCTTGAAGCCGCAAAGCTCGGCATCCGCCTCATCCGCGAGGCGATCGAGGAGCGCGGTGAGGCAGCGATAGTCGTCGCCACCGGTCTCAGTCAATTCTCCCTGTACGCCCACCTCGGCCAAGCCGACCTCGATTGGTCGAAGGTTACCGCCTTCGGCCTCAACGAATATGTGGGCATCTCTGCCTCACACCCCTCCTCGTTTCGCCACTACCTGCAAAACCGCTTCGTGCAGCGGGTGCATACCCTCAAGGCCTACTATGATGTGCAAGGTGATGCAGCGGACCTGAATGGTGAAGTGGCGCGGCTCAATGGCCTTGTCAAAGACCAAGCGATCGACATCGCCTTCCTTGGCATCGGAGAGAATGGGCATATCGGGTTCAACGACCCACCTGCAGACTTCAACACCACCGACCCATACATCATCGTGAACCTCGATGAACGATGTCGCCGCCAACAAGTCGGTGAGGGGTGGTTCTCCTCCTTTACCGAAGTACCCACCCAAGCCATCACGATGTCGGTGAGACAGATGCTTCGCGCTCGCCACATCATCTGCTCGGTTCCCGACCAACGTAAGGCACGGGCGGTGGCGATGTGCCTCTACGACCAGATCTCCCCCTATTCACCGGCATCGGCTCTTCGCACCAAGGTCGAGTGCACCCTCTTTCTCGATCGCACCTCCTCGATGCTCATCATGGGCGATCGACGCTAGAAAAGAGGAGAAAAAACCACACACTCGCTCATGCATGTCGGGCAGGGTCAGGAACGTTCTCCATCCCATTTTGATGCGAAGAGCAGGTGATGCTCTTGCTTCTGATATATTAGTATGTTAGAGTATCACCATAAACCCTATGGAGGACCCTACCATGATGCACATGACCCTACGCTGGTTCGGCTCAAAGCACGATACCGTCACCCTTGAACAGATCAGGCAAATTCCCGGAGTTGAGGGAGTTATCACGACCCTCTATGACATCCCTGCAGGGGAAGTCTGGCCACGTGAGCGGATCAAAGCGCTCAAAGACGAAGTCGAGGCTGCAGGATTGAAGATCCTCGGCATCGAGAGCGTGAACATCCACGATGACATCAAGATCGGCAACGAGAACCGGGATAAGTGGATCGACAACTACATCGCTACCCTCGAAGCCCTTGGAGAGGAAGGGATCACCACCGTCTGCTACAACTTCATGCCAGTCTTTGACTGGACCCGCACCGACTTGGCCAAGATGCGTCCCGACGGCTCCACCGTCCTCGCATACGACCAGAAGATCGTTGACACCATCGATCCGAAGGCATTCTTTGACCAGACCAATGCCAGCAGCCAGGGCTTTGAGATGCCCGGCTGGGAGCCTGAGCGTCTTGCCAAGGTCAAGGACCTCTTTGATGCGTACAAGGATGTGACCGAGGAGAAGCTCTTTGACAACCTTGTCTACTTCCTCAAGCGAATCCAGCCGACCTGTGAGCGGTACGGCATCAAGATGGCGATCCACCCCGATGACCCTGCCTGGCCGGTCTTCGGACTGCCGAGGATCATCACCAAGCTTGAGAAGATCCAGAAGTTGATGAAGGCTGTCGATGCACCGTTCAATGGCGTGACCTTCTGCGCCGGTTCCTACGGGACCAACCCGAACAACGACCTGCCCGGCATGATCAGGGCTCTGAAGGGTCGGGTGCACTTCGCCCACATCCGTAACCTCCACCACTTCGAGGAAGGGGTCTTCGAGGAGGCCGCACACCTTTCAAGTGATGGATCATTCGACCTCTACGAGATCGTCAAGGCACTGTATGACATCGGCTTCGAAGGCCCGGCACGCCCGGACCACGGGCGGATGATCTGGGGCGAAGTAGCCATGCCCGGCTATGGGCTCTATGACCGTGCCCTCGGCGCCCAGTATATCCTTGGTCTCTACGAGGCGATCACCAAGGCGGATCAGAGGAAGTAACATGACACCCTTCGTTCGCACCACAGCCAGCGAGGAGATCTACCGAACCCTGCGAGAGGAGATCCTCTCGCTGCGGTTCAAGCCTGGCGAGGAGCTGAACCTGCAGTTGCTCTGCGAGCAGCTGCAAGTCAGCCGCAGCCCGGTGCGTGATGCACTGATGCGCCTCGGAGGCGACAACCTCGTCGACATCTTCCCCCAGCGCGGAACCCGCGTCTCCTTGATCAACCTCAAACAGGTCGAAGAGGAGCGGTTCTTGCGCAAGAGCCTTGAGGAGAGCGCTGTAAAGAAGCTCATCTACCAAGGCAAGGAGGAGGATTGGCATGCCATGGAGCGGATCATTGAAGAGCAGACGGCAGCGATGGCCAAGGGAGACTTCATCGCCTTCCTCGAAGCCGATGACGCCTTCCACCAGACAATCTTCGAAGCGATCGGGATGGGGCGGATTTGGCGGATTATCAAGGCTCAGGGGGGCAACCACCACCGCATCCGCCTGCTATCCTTCTACGAGAAGAATGTCATCGCCAACATCATCGCCGAGCACCAACAGATGGTGACCGCGCTGCGGGACAAGCAGATGGACACCATCCTCAATCTGCAAAACAACCACCTCTCAAAACTCTTGCAGGAGACTGAGATCATCGTCGCCCGCTATCCTAACTACTTCACCAAGCAAGCTGCACCCCTCTTCAGGGCGGCGGCAAAATAGGAGCATACCATGAAATTGACCGATGCCGGACTTACTGACCGAACCCCATGGCAGGGCGCTGGCTACACCCTCCCCTCCTTCGATCGCAACGCCATGATCGAAGAGACGAAGAAAAACCCCCAGTGGGTACACTTTGGGGCTGGCAACATCTTTCGTGTCTTCCCTGCCGCACTGCAGCAGCGCCTTCTTGAGAAGGGCATTGCCAAGAGCGGCATCGTCGTCGGTGAGGGCTTTGACTACGACATCATCGATACAGTCTTTGCCAAACATGACAACCTCACCCTGATGGTTACGCTCAACAGCGATGGATCGATCGCCAAAGAGGTCATCGCCTCGATCGCCAACGCCCACAAGTGTGACCCAAGCTTCAGCGATGAGTGGGCCTTTTTCAAGGAACTCTTCACCAAACCAAGCCTGCAGATGGCAAGCATGACCATCACCGAAAAGGGGTATTCGCTGCACGCAGGCGATGGCTCCTTCTTCCCCGCCGTCGCCAAGGACATCGAGGCCGGCCCTGAGAAGAGCTCGGTCTTCATCGCCAAGCTCACCGCCCTCGTCCATGAGCGCTACCGCGCCCAAGCAGGGCCCTTGGCGTTGGTGAGCATGGACAACTGCTCACACAACGGCGAAAAACTCGCCTTTGCGGTCCAGACGATCGGTGAGGCATGGCAAAGCCGAGGCTTCGTCGACGAGGGCTTTGTCACCTATCTCAAGGAACAGGTCAGCTACCCATGGTCGATGATCGACAAGATCACCCCACGCCCCGATGAGGCGGTCAAGAAAATGCTCGAATCTGACGGCTTTGAGGACACCGCCTTGATCATCACTGACAAACACACCTACACCGCCCCCTTCGTCAATGCCGAAGCACCCCAGTACCTGGTCATCGAGGACTCCTTCGCCAATGGCAGGCCCGCCCTCGAAAAAGCCGGCGTCTACTTCACAGACCGCGAGACGGTCAACAAGGTCGAGCGGATGAAGGTGACTACCTGCCTGAATCCCCTGCACACCGCATTGGCAATCTTTGGCTGCCTGCTCGGCCACACCCTCATCAGTGAAGAGATGCAAGACCCCCAGCTCAAGCGCCTGGTCGAGCGCATTGGCTACGATGAAGGGATGCCAGTCGTCGTCGATCCGAAGATCCTCGATCCCAAGGCATTCATCGAAGAGGTGCTCACCGTCCGCTTCCCCAACCCCTTCATGCCCGATGCTCCGCAGCGGATTGCAACTGACACGAGCCAGAAGCTGGCCATCCGCTTCGGAGAGACGATCAAGGCATATCTGGCAGACCCAGAGCTCGATGTCAGTACGCTGAAGATGATCCCGCTCGTCCATGCCGGGTGGCTGCGCTACCTGATGGCCCTCGATGACAACCTCGATCCGTTCACCCCCAGCCCCGATCCACGCCTTGCTGAAGCCCAGGCGTACCTTAAGTCGATCAAGATCGGTGACACCGGTCCGTTTGATGGATTGCAAGGCCTGTTGAAGGATGCGTCGATCTGGGGAGTGGACTTGGTGGAGATCGGGATGGCACCGATCGTGCTCTCATACTTTACCAGCATGATCGCTGGCAAGGGAGCGGTCAGAAGCACCTTGAAAGCGCACGTATAGTAGCGCATACTCTGCACATGAGCCGCTCATATGCACGCCTTGTCAGTGAAATTCTATACCTTGTCGTAGGGACTGCGGTGGCCGGTTTGGCCATCGCACTCTTCATTACGCCGGCCAAGATCGCCTCAGGTGGAGTCAACGGCATCGCCACGATCATCTACCACCGTACCGGGTGGGATACCGGGGCGATGATGCTCGCCATCAGTGTACCGCTCTTTTTCTTTGGGATGAGGATCTTTGGCAAAACCTATGGGGCAAAGAGCCTGGCCGGCACACTCTTGCTGTCTGCGTGGGTGAGCCTCTTTGGCCAGATCACCCACTACCAGGGAGTGTTGCCGTATGTCGATCGGATGGACATCCTGCTCTCTGCGATCTTCGGCGGGGTGCTCCTAGGCAGCGGAATCGGCATCGTGATGCGTAGCGGCGCCAACACCGGCGGCACCGACATCATCGCCCAGATCATCAGTCACTACACACCCCTGCCTCTGGGCACCGCTCTCTTTGTCGCCGATGGGCTGGTCATCATCCTCGGGGCACTGAACTTCGGCCTTGAGCGGGCGCTCTTTGCCGTCATCACCCTCTATCTCTCTGGGCAGATGGTCAACTTCGTCGTCATGAACCTCGGCACCAAGTATGCCAAGACTGCCTACATCGTCAGCGAACATCACCAGGCCATCGGCAAGCGGATCATCGCCGAGCTACGCCACGGCGGCACCCTTATCACAGGAATCGGCATCTTCACCCAACGTGAGCGGCCGATCTTGCTGGCGGTCGTCCACAACCAACAGATCACCCACCTCACCCAGATCGTACACGAGGAGGACCCGTCGGCCTTCATGTTCGTCCATGAGACCTACCAAGCCCTTGGTGAGGGATTTGTGCCGATGGGAAAAATCGTTGCCTCAAAACAGCAACGGGACCAACACCACCGTCCAAAGCGCACTCAAACTGATTGAAATTGAGCTCATCGCTCCTTGCACGTCCCCGATCTCCATCGCCTTGGTTGTCCCAAGCGCATGGCTACAGCAGCCGATGCCTACCCCCTGGGCGATCGGATCCTTTACTGCAAAGACCTTGATCATAGCCGGGGCGAGGAGATTTCCGCTCAGACCGGTGATGACGGTACTGGCGATGGTGAGGGCGGGAAGCCCTCCTAGCTGCTCGGCAAGGGCGATCGCCACCGGGGTAGTCACCGATTTGGGGATGAGGCTAGCCACCACTGCGTCATTGAGGCCCAGGATGCGACTTAAGAATAGAACGCTGCCCATGGCAGCGAGGGAGCCGGCGAAGGTGCCGATGACGATGGGCAAGAACGCCGAGCGCAAGATCGAGCGCTGACGATAGACGGTCAGGGCGAGGACGGCAGTGACGGGGGCGAGGAACATGACGATGAAGGACGCCCCTTGCTCAAAGTAGTCATAGGGGATCTTGAAGATCGTCAGCGTCGCCACCACGATGGTCATGGCGATGATCAGGGGGTTGGCGATCGGGTTGCGTATCTTCTGGTTGACCCAGAGTCCTACCTTGAATGCTGCGATCGAAAGAGCGATACCAAAGAGCGGAGAAGAAAGGATCTCAGCCACGGCGACCTCCTCCTACCATTCGCTGCAGGGATAGGACAGCCATGACCGTCCAGGAGGAGACAGCGAAGCAAACGATGACACTGACGATATTGACGAGGATCAACTGCCACCAGATTGAGTTGATGATCGCAGTATAGCGGATGATCGAGACGCCTGGGGGGATGAAGAAGAACGTCATGTTGCGTAGCATGAAGTCAGCGCTCTCTCCCAAATGCTCCTCTTTGAGTAGGCCACTGACCAAGAGCAGCAACACCAAGAGCATGCTCACGACACTGCCGGGGATTGGGACCGGCAAGAGGTAGGCGACAAGATCGCCGACAAGGCAGAGGGCGAAGATCAGGGCAAGCTGGGCGAGGTATTTCATTACCGAACACCATACTCCATCATCTGAGGCGTGAAAAGAGGGTTCGGTTCACACACGCGTTCTCTTTGGGCTATACTCACGCCCAAGGAGTGGCATCTATGGCAACCAAGAAACGACCGGCTCAGAGCAAGAACAAGGCGACCAAGGCCAAAAAGCGAGGCAAACGCCTGCTCCTCTTGGCAGCTCTCATCGTGGTACTGTGGGTTCTCTCGATCATATTCGCCCCCACTGAGGCTGAGTACCTCGCCTCCGGCTCCTCCTATATTCCGGATCTGGAGTTGCCTGCATACGACGAATCGGAGATCGTCGTCACCCACCCAGGCTTCACCCTCCTCTACGATGAGGAGCATGAACAAGCCCGGTGGGTTGCGTACCACCTCACTCGTGATGAACTCTATGGAAGCGCAAAGCGCCAGGACAACTTTCGAGCCGACCCATCGATTCCTACCGGATCTGCTGAACTCGCCGATTATCGTGGCAGTGGCTATGACCGAGGCCACCTGATCCCGGCAGGGGACCTGACCTGGTCGGAGGAGGCGATGAGTGCATCCTTTTTCCTCAGCAACATGAGCCCGCAAGAGGGAGCCTTCAACCGGGGAATATGGTCACAATTGGAGGCAACGGTTCGAAACTTCGCCGATACAGAGGGTGCCGTCTATGTGGTGACCGGTCCAGTACTCACCGACGGCCCGTACAAAACCATCGGAAAGAATCAGGTGTCGGTGCCAAATGCCTACTACAAGGTCATCCTCGACTACGAGGAGCCAGTTCTGAAGGCGATCGGGTTCATCCTGCCAAACGAGGGATCAAAGGCTGACCTCAAAAGCTTTGCCACCACGGTCAGAGAGGTGGAACAGGTCACCGGCCTGGACTTCTTCCACCGCCTTCCCGACACCCAGGAGGAGCTCTTGGAGACCACCTACGATCCAGATGCGTGGGACTTTTCCGCCTTCAGCGCAAGCGCAAAGGACCGACAGGCGTACGAAGGGACCACCGTCCAGCCTACCCAACAAGAGAGCGACCTCTACCGCCTCATCAAACGAACGCTCGACACTACCTTACTGATCATCAAGCGTGAGAGCCGGGCCTTGATCGAGCTCTTCATCCCCCGCTCCCAGCTCAAGGCTGCGGCTCCGTTTCTGTACTGAGAGGGGCAACAGGAACTCTCTGCTACAGAAAATCGAGAGTGCATATCCGGTATCCTGATACGTCTCTCAATCGGCGCATGCTCATGCTCACGCCCCAGCACCATGATGGGCAGCTTCGTTGCACCGATCTTGGACAGGCGATTGCTTATTCAGGCGCCGAAGGTACGTCCTTCATCAAAGCGGTGGGCCGCCTTCAGACCCGGAGCAGTCTACACCGTAGTCGTTCAGCGCCGAGTTCCGATAAACCCATCCAAGATGGTCAAATATGTAGAGAGCGCTTCCTTGCCCTTCGCGGTCAAACGAATCGAAGTTCTCGGCTTCTTTTCCACGAATTCCTTCTGGATACTGATGTATTCCGCCTCCTCAAGCTTGGTGAGGTGGGTTGTCATGTTCCCATCGGTGGCCTTGACGACATCACGAAGCGTCGTGAAGTCCATGAACTCACAGCTGGCCAACGCGGCGACGATAGCCAGCCGCAAACGGGAGTGCAACACGGTATCCAACCTTCTATGGTCGAACGTTGAACTCTCTTCATCACTTTCGTGTGGCATCGATGCTTCTCCGTTTCATTATGATTCCAGGAATGAGTTCAAAAAACAGGGTGAGGGCCCCCATGATCGCAGGACCATACCAATCGCCGGCCAGAGGAATGAGTACACTACCGATCCACCATGGCAGGGAGAGGAGACCCAGGGTGATGGAGCCTCCAAGCACGGCGCTCATGGCATACCCCATCCCGATCGAGGCAGAGGTTATCGCTAGAGCGATGGAGAGGCTCAACAATCCAATTAAACCGAATGATAGACACAAGACCACGACCATGACAAGTACCATCGACCAGGTGACAACCAACATACGACGTATGAGCAAATTGACTTGCCTGCTCATTCTCCGTGACCTTAACATCGCCACGGCCATCCCTACAGCCATGACAAGGACCCACATCCAGGGAATGAGGGTCCACCGGGACAGTGCGACCAAGAGATAGCTTACCATCGTGCCGAAGAGAACAATGGTACCGAACATGATGAAATAGAAGCTATAGTCCATCGCCAGATTCCGTGTCTCCTCCATAACGCTCCTGATGTACGCCAAGCTCTGCTGGGCGGACAGCTTTACCCGATCCAAATCTCCTTGTTTTTCCTTCATGACCCCTCCCACCAATCTTCCTACCAAAGCGGAAATCGGCACCCCGCCTTGATTGTCAGCCCATTACCCAAGGACGGCGCATGCGCTAAGGCGCTCGCCTTGGCAGTAGTGCCGGTCCCTCCAATCTCAAGATAGTAGGACCCGCTGCCCTGCGAGGCAAAGTAAAATTCATACCCAAATCCGCCATACCCACCCATATGCCACGACGAACCTACTTCAGGACTGGGTACAAACACCAACACTGCCGAACTTGCGTAGAGACGCATCCAGTCGGTCCGGGCCGCGGTTATTTGAAGCCCTACACTGGTGAGCGCATACGGATACCACTGCTGGTCACCGCCATTGACACTTCCTTCCTTGTACTGTACGTCCGCCCCGACGTGGATGGTCACAAGCCCATCGAACAGCGATGGAGACGCAACTTCGACGCCGAGGGAGAAATCCCTTCCCCGCTGACCTACGGACATGGCCAAAGCCATCGGTCTGTCAGCTGCACCCAGTGGGACCAGAGCGAAGAACCACAGTACAACCAATCCAATCATCAAGCGCTTCATATAGCATCAATTCTCCTATAAAGAGTACTCTTTTATTAAGAGTACATAATCTTCACCAATTGTCAAGCCCTTTGTCAGCTCCGCACGCAACACAGGCCGCCTCTCGGCGGCCTGCACTCCTCTTTTAAAAATATTTCCCAAAGTGTTTGACACGCTCAATGAGCGCTCAGCAAGGGACCTAATATTCAGATTTTATCACGGCCCTGATCATACTAGTCGTGGGGGTACACGACTACAATCGAAGCATCCGCCTCGCTTTCAGCACCTCCGATGCTGCCATCGAATAGATGATTTCCCCCAATTTGAACATCTCGGTAGAACCATATGCTACGACTCCGTTGGGAGCAGAAAACCATTTCTTCGCATTGGTAATGGCCTCTATGATATAGATTGGATGCTTTCTGCTGTCGAACCCGCCCACTACCCTTTGGTTCACATGGCTCTTCCAGGCTGAGCAGTCGGCCAACGCAAGCGATGTCGCATCTTCTGAAAAAAAATGATAGTAGAGCCAGACCTCAAAACAGGGATTGCTTTGGGCTACGTACCAGCGTTGTCGTCTTTCACATGAGCGTTTCAATTGTGAAATATGGGAGTCCCATTGGTCTGTGTCGATGACAAACCACAGCTGATCCCCCTCTCCCATTTCATATTTGGCAAGGGTATCTGCACCATAATCCCCCACGTCCTTGCACGCCTGTTCATAGAGTCCTGTCGGGGAGTTATTACCCTGAGAATCGGCCTGTACCACCTCGAGCAAGATTCTTGAGCTTATTCCCTTGAAAATAATTGAAATACTGCGGTTCTCTTTTGCTTCCCTCGCAATACATAATGCAGAGAGTAGCGTCTCAATCCGGCTCTTTGCGTTCATAGAGCCTATTTCTTAAGATTATGGCTCTCCCATTTTAAGTCCTTCAGGTTCGCAAGAAATGGTATGGAGCCATATCGGCCGGTGGTGGTCCTCTACACCACCAAAGCCTTGCAAGACAAAGGTGAGTTCAGAGCCACGCTCTACCTGCCCTGAGTCACCCCCAACACCTTGATCATCCTGCCGCAGGGGACCAACGAAGAGTTGCAAGAGACCGAAAAAGCCATCAAGCGAGCAAGCACCGATGTGGAGGCAAAGCTCGCAACAAGTGGATCATCGCCCATCCAGAGCGCATCCAGCTGACCAGCCAGGGGGTGCCTGCTGGAATGAGCGGAGAGAACCGCCGTGTCATTCCGTTACACGCACAACAGGGCGGGATGTACACGCTATGACGATGACAGGCCGCCTTGCGGCGGCCTGTACACTGAACATCTTTTCGTTACTTGGAGATCAACATCGTCTTGGGGTCGAGGGAGACACCCATTGGTTTCTCCATCATCGTCCCCTGTGCCTTGACAGCGGTCATCACCACCTTGTCACGCTCCTCATTGTAGATCAGGCCAATGAGCACATCGATGAGGTCAACATACTTGAGCATGGTGTTAGGAACGCCATACTGGTCGTACGTCACATCGGCGCGGACCGGGGAGACGCTGAACCACACCTCAAGGTCCATCTCCTGGGCGAATGCCTTGATCTTGCGCACATCATCCTCGGTGGCGATGGTCAGCTTATACCCATCAAAGAGAATCGCATCCGCCTTGAATGAGCCGTGCTTGATCAGCGTCTCCAAACTGGAGAGCACCTTGTCAATGGTGACATTCTCCTGGCTGAAGTTCATCACCACTCGATTGGAGAGGATGTTATTGTAAACCGATGC
>LVBE01000123.1 GCA_001603105.1 Spirochaetales bacterium Spiro_03 | reverse complement strand
ATCCCATACCTATTGTATCCATTTGTTATTATATGGATACAATATGTCTGATTTTATCCGATATGTCAAGATGTGACTCAGCGAACTGTTCAGCAGCTATTCGCATAATCCGTCATGAACAAAATCGACACGATCAGGCGGGATTGCTTCGCCCTGGCCCTCGAGTTCGACGACATCGTAGTGTACACTAGTCGCTGTTGTGTCTGATCTACGCGATCGGCAAGCAAGCCTGCAAAAGTGGCTACAAGGTCAGGTCCTACCGGATGCCCACAATCCTCGAGGATTTCTGCCTTCAGGAAATGCGAATCGGCGGACGGCGCAAGTTGGTCCGAATGTTGCAACATTACGACCTTCTCATCATTGGCAAGTGGATGTCCTCCAATCTCGACGACAAACAGGTCTCCTTTGTGTTTGAGCTGATTGAATCGAGGTACCAAAACAAGAGCACGGTATTCTGTACCCAACTCGCTCCGGCTGAATGGCTACCTCGATTGGGAGGGGGACCTCAGGCAGATGCAATAACCGACAGGACCATTGATGAATCAGTCTTCTTCAGTTCCGGAGATCTCAATATGAGAGAAGTTATGGGAATGAAGGACAAGGCGGACTCTGAAGGAACTGCCTGATTCAGGTGGTGCTGAACTAGCGACGCACCGGTGCTGTCTCACGCCGTCACCGGTGCTATTCTGTGCGAATGTTCAAGTTTCAAGAAAACCCATCAAATATACGACACAGGAAGAGCTATAGCGTCCTTGGAAAGGAAGGCCGGTTTATCGATACTGCAAATGACCGTCTTTGGCCCAATCTCTGTATCGATATTCATGAGCACGCCAAAGTTCTTCAGTGCACTGCTAGCGGGCGTGGCGCTCTTCTTGATTTCGATGGGATAGAGAGTCTGTCCGTCCTCGATCAAAAGATCGATCTCCTTGCCCTCTTTGTCGCGATAGAAATACAATGTTGGTTCTCGTCCTGCATTGTGCCAGCTCTTGATGATTTCACTGACAACGAAGGTCTCGAAAAAGGCTCCGGCCATATTTCCTCCCTCCAGCGATTGGGAAGTGCGCCACTTGGCAAGCCAACTGGCCAGCCCTGTGTCAAGAAAGTAGAGCTTGGGCGTCTTCGTCATCTGTTTTTCGATACTCCTTGACCACGGATGCAGGAGCGTGACAATACCGCCGGCTATCAGGATGGAGATCCACCGCTTGATGGTGGGGGCGCTGACCCCCACTTCCTTTGCGATGTCCGTATAGTTGACAACAGAGGCTGTCCTACTGGCAAGAACAGTCATGAAGATAGTGAATTGCCACTCATCTCCAACCTGCGTCAGCGACCTGACATCTCGCTCAATATATGTCTTCACATATGAGCCATAGTACATATCCCTGGACACGTCCCCTTTCACCAGATCAGGATAGGAACCACGGTGGATGATCTTCCACAAATCATCCCGTCCAATGGTGTATTGCACATTTCGGCGCATGATCTGCTCTTTTGATGGGACAAAAGGCTCGGTGAATGTATCACCATATTGTTCTCGCAGCGACAGTCCATGCAGATTCAGGATTCCCACCCTCCCTGCAAGACTCTCGCTTACGTTCTGCATGAGGGCGTACTGTTGGCTGCCGGTCATGATATAGAGCCCTTTCGCCCTGCGTCGGTCTACTTCCATTTTTATGTATGAGAATAACTCGCTGATATATTGGATCTCATCAAAAATGACTGGGGGGGTAATGAGTGAGAAAAAATGCTTTGGATCACTTTTTGCAGATACGACTTGAGTCGGGTCATCGAAGGTAATATACTCCAGCTCTTCAAATACATGAGCCAATAGAGTACTTTTCCCCACTTGCCTCGCTCCGGTGATAAGGACAATGGGAAAAGATTTGGCGTACTCTTGTACCGTTGATTCAATATGGCGATTAATATCTGTCTCTTATACACA
>LVBE01000122.1 GCA_001603105.1 Spirochaetales bacterium Spiro_03 | reverse complement strand
TAATTATTTTTAATTTTAGAAATATTCTTTGCTTGCGTCCCCATCGGATTTACCATAAAATATGCTACATTGGAGTTATAGAGTGAACCAGCAACCACGAAAAACAAAGATCGGCTTCATCTTCATTCGGTCACTGTTCTCCTATCTCATCATCCTTGCCCTCCCCTTGATCGTACTCAGTTCCTTCTACTCGATGCGTTTTCTCAATCGATATTACGATGAGATCTTTGAGACCGTCGACCTTGAACTAGCCCAAATGGCCACCGCATTTGAAAACCAAATTACCAATATGGAGTACATCGTTGGCCAGCTCAGTTTGATGGGAACAGTCAAGGCGGTCTCACAGGCTCACTCGATCATGGATCTTGCTCCAGTGATGACAACCCTCTCCATTTTCACTTCAGCAAACCCCTTCCTCTCCGATATCATACTCATGCTCGACAACAGTGATTGGGTACTCTCCCCATCAACAACCAGTGAAAAAAGCTCATATTTTGACCGAGTGCTCACTACAGTCGAGATGAGCCATGATGACTTCATACGATTATTGGACACGCCACGGATGACCTGCATCCCAAGCCAACCAATTCGCAACCTCGGAGTCAGCCGTGAGGCCCAACGCTCACTGCTCTTCATTTTCCCGCTGTACACGGATTATAACCGACGAGCCGGCAGCGCGATCTTCCAAGTCAAAGAAGACACGGTATCAAGCCTGATAAGTCAACGCCTTCTCGGCTACGACGCCACCATACGCATCCAAGATAGCAACGGCACTACAGTATACGGCAATAGATCGGCAACGGAGGGAAATCCCTCTGTCGTAAGACGTACTCGTCTCAGCCGTGCATGGCAGTACGTAGCCGAAATTCCCCATCACCAGCATACATTCAGCCAAGTCCAAGCCCTACAGCGAGACTTCGTCACCACCATCATCATAACGCTCGCCTTGTCAGCGGTGGTCATAACGCTTCTGCAAACCGTGAATTATCGACCTCTGAAAGTACTGAACAACCGAGCACGACAACTGCTGCCTTCAGTGGATGGGCGTAACGAACTGTCAACCATCACCAGTGCGATGGACTTTCTCTCCGACCAGTATGATGCGATTTCAAATCGCTTGGCGGATACGCTCTCGTCAGTGAGAGCAGAGCGGATGTATCGACTGATAACCAGCAGGTACGATAGCCGATCGGACTTCAACATGGATAGCGCCGATATAGGGTTGGAACTCTACTGGGACAGGTTTGTTGTAGCTCTGCTGCTATTTCAAGGCAATGAACCAACACGTATTGACAACACCCTCCCCCAGGAGGCGGGCATTCACACCCTCCATGTCATCAACCCCTTCAATCCTCAGCAGGTGATCATCCTGTTCAATCTCGAAGACGGCCATCATATCGAGGCTTCTTTCTTGCAATCGATCCAACGAGAACTCTCCCATCACCACGCCAATGCTGTGACCATCGGTGTCGGCTCTGAGGTCCAAGGGACAAAAGCCATTTTCCGCTCATACATCGAAGCTGACAGTGCCCTGGAGCACCATTTCTCAAAAGGCAGTGGTGCCATTCTGTATTTCGCCAACCTCGATGAGAGCCAACACTCGTATATCCGATACCCCCATCACCAATTCGAGGCACTACACAACACGCTTTTGGTGCGGAATGAAGAGGAGATCAAACTTCAAGTCAATGAGATCATCGCCTTCATGGAGACCCAGCAGCTGCCCCTGCACCTGATACGGAGCATCTGCCTGAACCTCATCCACCTAGTCAATGAGTTTGGTCTCAGCGACGAGGCAACCAACCCCATAGAATTGTCGGGTATGGAGACTGCCCAGCAAATCATCCAACTCATCAAAGAGTGGAGTGACCACCTACAGACTGCACGAGAGAGCGCTAACTCCATCGATGAGGTCTTCACATACCTCAATGACAACTGTCTGCGATGTGACTTCTCAGTCTACGAAACTGCCGAGCACTTCGGCATGACGCTACCTGCATTCAGCAAGTACTTCAAGACGACAACTGGTCACAATGTCATAGACTATACGCTACGCTATCGAATATCGACGGCGAGGATCCTTCTTGAAAAGACCGACATGCCTCTCAAAGATATCGCGGAAAAAGTCGGCTACTATAATATGTCTTCATTCACGAGGCGGTTCAAGCTCGACCAAGGTATCACACCAAGTGAATATCGCAGGCTACATGAGCAGGGATAGCTCTGCCATTGGCACATCAGGCGAGTTGCTACACCTCTTACGATGCTGATCAGATCAAGCCACCGGCAAACTCAGTATCTCCCACTATGACAGTATCGACACACTTCGCCCACAGATTACGTTCTCAATCCTTCAGAGGTGATGTATCTCGTCCTGTTTTCCTACCATTCACAGGCACTACTTGCACACGTCACATATTCATGCTCATTCCTCAGCCAACATGAGCAGCACAAGAGGCAACCTAGCATAGCTGTATGGCAAGTAATACGAAAGAGGTGCGCCAGATCAGCGACGACTGGACATACCTTACCGCGTCTTGCCCAGATACGCTACCTTCACCTCTTCATTCTCCAACAGCTCTGTGCCTGTTCCTTTTAAAGTAATTGATCCGGTCTGCAGCACATAGCCGTAGTCGGCTGTGTGCAGGGCGACGTTGGCGTTCTGCTCGATGAGCAGGACGGTGACACCCTCGCCATTGATGCGTCGGATGATGGAGAAGATATCCTTGACCACCAAAGGGGCAAGGCCAAGGGATGGCTCGTCCATCATCACCATCGTGGGGTTTGCCATCAAGGCTCGACCGACGGCCAGCATCTGCTGCTCGCCTCCGCTGAGGGTGCCGGCGAGCTGCCAGTGGCGCTCCAAGAGGCGTGGGAAGAGGTCGTAGACGTGCTCAAGGTTTCTCGCCTCATGGCGTGTATGTTGCAGATACGAGCCAAGCTTCAGATTCTCCAAGACCGTGAGGTTAGGAAAGACCCGCCGCCCTTCCGGCACCAGGACCAGGCCCATCTCCACGATCTTTCGGGTATCGAGGCCGGTGATCTTCTCTCCGCGGTAGTGGACCGAACCGCCTGCAGCATGTACCAGGCCCATGATGGTGCGCAGCGTCGTCGACTTGCCTGCCCCATTGGCTCCGATGAGGGTGACGATCGCCCCTTCTTTAACACTGAAGCTGATCCCATCCAAGGCGACGATGCCGCCATAGTGCACCGACAGATCCCGTATCTCCAATATGCTCATGATTCATCAACTCCTAGATACGCCTGGATGACACGCTCATTGTTCTGGATCTCAGCGGGTGTGCCGTAGGCGATCGTCTTGCCGTAGTCGAGCACATAGATCGAGTCACTGATGTCCATGACCAGGTTCATGTGGTGCTCGATGAGGAAGATCGTCAGGCCAAAGGCCTCCTTGATCTCTACGATAAACGCAGATAGCTCATCGGTCTCCTTGGGGTTCATGCCGGCTGCCGGCTCATCGAGCAGCAGCAGCCTCGGCCCGGTAGCCAAGGCACGGGCGATCTCAAGGCGGCGCTGCTTGCCGTAGGGCAGCGACGAGGACTTCTCATTGGCGCTGGACAGCAGCCCGACGCGGTCGAGCAGCGCCTCACTTTCGGCTCGCATCGCCCGCTCCTCTGCCCTATTGAGGCGGAAGGTCGAGCCAAAGAGCGAAGCCTTGATGTGGCAGTGCTTGGCGATGAGGACGTTCTCGAAGACGGACAGGTCCTTGAAGAGGCGGATGTTCTGGAAGGTGCGCGCCATCCCTAGGCGGGTGATCTGGTCGGGGGTATGCACGACAGTCTGTGTTGACGGCTCGGTGTACGTTCCACTGTAGATCTTCTTCATCTTTGAGCGCGGGTGGTTTTCGGCGATGATCTGTCCGTCGAAGATCACCCGACCACACGTCGGCTGATACCCGCCGGTGATGACGTTGAAGGCCGTGGTCTTGCCCGCTCCGTTGGGGCCGATGAGGGCGGTGATCTCACCGGTGGGGATCTTGATATTGAGGTCATCGACGGCGACCACGCCGCCGAACTGCATCGTCAGATGCTCAGTCAAAAGCAGCGCCTCCCTCATGGCTTCCTCCTCGCCTTCTTTGAGGTCAGCCACGTCCAGCTGAACTCATTGGTACCGAAGAGGCCCTTACGGTAGATGAGGACGACGATCATGAGGAGGATTGAGAAGATCACCATCCGAAAACCGGTACGGAAGAGCGGGACCTCAAAGCCGAAGAGAGAGAGCGGCTGATCGAAGAAGCGCAGCCACCACTCCTTGGCAGCGGTGACGAGGAAGGCGCTGACCACCGAACCGGTGACGCTGCCGATACCGCCGATGACGACGATTAGCAAGATGTCGTACGTCAGCGTGATCGAGAACGTCTTCGCCTCGATCGAACGCATGTACATCGCCAGCATCCCGCCGGCGATGGCACTGAAGAACGAGGAGATGACAAAGCTCATCTCCTTGTGCTTGTACAGGCTGATGCCCATCGCCTCGGCGGCGATCTCATCCTCGCGGATCGCCTTGAAGGCACGCCCGTAGGAGCTGTTGATGAGGAGAACGATGAAGGCGACGCACACCCCGGTGATGATAAACGGTGTGATGAGGGAAGGGATCAGGCCAAAGAACATCGGCGGGAAGTTTGGGATCTTGTTCAGCCCATAGGAGCCGTTGGTGATCTGGTCAAACTGCGGCGAACTGAAAATCGAGCGCACGATCTCCGATAGGCCCAAGGTCGCGATCGCCAGGTAGTCGCTCTTCAACCTCAGCACAGCCAGGCCTACCACAAGGGCCACCAGAGCCGCGATGGTGGCCCCCAACAGCAGGGCGACAAAGGGAAAGATCGTCTGCATGAACGGAGGGGCTTGGGCCATCACGACCCTCAGAGCCTTGATCGCAGGATGCACCCCATTCATATAGTAGACACCATCGAGGTTCTTCACCGGGATGATGAGGATGGCGGTCGTGTACGCCCCGATGGACATAAAGCCCGCTTGGCCGAGGCTGAAGAGGCCGGTGAAGCCGTTGAGCAGGTTCATCGAGGTCGCAACAAGGGCGAGGATCGCCCCCTTCTGTAAGACCGAGATGACCATGCCCTGGGTGAGGCGGTTTGCATCAAGCCAGTAGAGGAAGGCCACAAAGAGAGCGAGAGCGCCGAGGGAGTAGATGGTCGGCTTTGATATCTTCTTCTTCATACTTTCTCCACACTCTTCTCACCGAAGAGACCGGTGGGTTTGACCAGGAGCATCACGATCAACAAGAGGAAGGTGAAGGCATCGCTGAAGGTCGAGTAACCGAGGGCGACGAGCAGCGTCTCGACGATGCCGATGAAGAAGCCGCCGACTACGGCCCCAGGGATATTGCCGATGCCGCCGAAGACGGCGGCGACAAAGCACTTGAGGCCAGGTAGCGTTCCGCTGAACGGCGTGACGGACATGCGGTCGGTAAAGTAAAGGATCGAGCCGACAGCGGCGAGGAATGAGCCGATGGCGAAGGTCACCGAGACGATAGCGTTGATGTTGATGCCCATCAACTTGGCCGTCTCAAAGTCCTTGGAGACCGCCCGCATCGCCATGCCGGTCTTCGTTCGCCCGATGAGGGTCATCAGGATTACCACCAAGACGATCGTCAACAGTGGGGTCAGGACCGTGACAAAGGAGGCGGAGAGATCGCCGACGCGGAAGATCCGCTTCAGAAACGGGATCTCGGGATAGCCGCGAGGGATCGCGGTGAAGAGGTAGGTAGAGAGGTTCTGCAATAGGTACGACACGCCGATCGCACTGATCATAATGGACATGCGAGGTGCTTCACGCAGTGGTTTGTACGCTATTCGCTCGATAGCGATTCCCATCACGGTGGTCACCACCAGCGTGATGAGGATCGCTGCCGGCCACGGGAAGCTTGCAAGCGAGAAGATCATGAAGTAGCCGGCCATCATGAAGATATCACCGTGGGCGAAGTTGATAAGCCGCAAGATCCCATAGACCAAGGTATAGCCGATGGCGATCAGGGCGTAGGCTCCCCCCAAAGAAATTCCTGTCAGGCAGTGCTGCAGGATTGTCGTCATACTCATCAATAGTGCTCCCTACCCATCCTAACGATACATAAAAAAAGAAGGTCCAAGGCCGGGGCACTGCCCCGACCTTGTCTACTATACCTTAGATAACACTCACTGTCTTGAGGAACTTGAACTGACCATTCTCCACGACCTTGATAAAGGCCATGTCCTTGTCAGCATCTCCGTTCTCATCAAAGATGATCCGTCCGGTTACCCCTTCGATGTCAACCTTGGCCAGCGCATCGCGGATGGCCGGACCCTTGGTGGAGTTTGCGATCTCGATGGCGCGTAGCGCAGTCAGGTACGCATCGTAGCCGAGGGCCGAGACAGCGGGGATGATCTCCGGCTGCTTGTTCTCAACGAGGAACTTCTTAAAACCTGCGATGAACTTGCCTGCCTCGGCGGTAGCCGGGTCAGCGTCATCGAAGAACGTGGAGAGCACGACGCCTTCGGCGCTCGCTCCAGAGTTCTCGATGATGGAGGAGTTCTCCCAGGTATCGCCTGCCATAATCTTCGCACTGATGCCAAGCTCACGCGCCTGCTTGATAATCAGCGGCGCGGTGGCAATCGACGAGGGGGCGAAGATCACATCAGGGTTGGCTGCCTTGATGTTGGTCAGAATCGACTTGAAGTCAGTGGCGTTGGTCTGAAACTGCTGCTCGCTGACCACTGCCCCACCTAGGCTCTTGAAGGCACGGGCAAAGAAGTTACCCAAGCCAGAGGAGTAGTCATCACCGAGCTGGGTGATGACGGCGGCTTTCTTCGCTCCCTCCTGGATTGCGTAGTTTGCCATGACGGTACCCTGGAAGGGGTCGAGGAAGCATACTCTATAGTAGTAGTCATTGCCCAAGGTGACCTGGGGGTTTGTGCACGACGCTCCGATGGCGGGCACCTTGTTGTCCTGGAAGATGTCACCGG
>LVBE01000121.1 GCA_001603105.1 Spirochaetales bacterium Spiro_03 | reverse complement strand
TGCACTACCTGTGGAGGAAAGATATGAAAAGGACAACGCTATGCATCATAGGTCTTTTGTTGGTCGTCACTCTGACAAGCTGTACCCTCTTTGACACGTTATTCCCATCAGCGGCGATGCCAAGCGACCAAGCGGCCTCAATGCTGGTTGTTGAGGCAGGGACCCGTAGTGGCAGCGCGACGGAGAACCTGGTAAACCTCAACGCGACCGGCTGGGCCCCGTGGGTCGAAGATGTGACCGGTGCACTGGTCCCATTCAACGCCTTCGATGCTGAGAGCAGGCTCGACTCGCTTTATTGGGCGGAGAACTTGAAGCCTGGTCGCTACACGATGAAGGGATTTCTGCACGTCTATGTTGACTATTCGCTGCTGCCGGATGGCATCATCATGAGCTATGAGCCATTTTCCAACAACAAATGGCTGAAGACACAGCGCTTTGCCCTCGAAAAAGAAGTGGTCATCGACCTCGGACCAGCCGATATGCAGAGCTTTGGTCGCTACTTCATCAAATCTGAATGGGTCGAGGGCATCATGGGTACCTCACCAGAGCGGTGGAAAGTCAACGCTGCCTCAGTTGCGATCGAGGGCGACCCCACAGACCGCAAGGCACTGCGGGTGATGAAGAATTGGGCGACTTCGACGTGGCTTGCGTGGAACAGCCGAAACCCCGAGAAAGCAGCGGATCGGTAGGAAAGATCAGCGTAGGCCCAAGAGGGCGCTGAGCTCGCTTTCGCGCACCTCCGCTTCGCGCCGGCAGCGGGTGACGGCACTGAGGATCTTGTCGGCGCTCGCGCATCTGTCCAGTAGCGGGCGCAGGCGAGCCTCAAAGTTGCTCTCAAGCTCCCGTGCCGAACGCGCGGCTTGCTCTTTCCACTTGGCCGGCCCCTTGAGCAGGCCTGTTGTGATTGCACCGCGCCGCTGTGCCTTCAATAGCGCATTTGCATCGCTTCTCTTCCAGTCATCTGATGTGGCAAAAAGATAGGGGATGAAGGGATGGTAGGTCGGAATCGGGGCAGGGCAGCACCAGGCGAGGATGACGTCGTTGGGGTACTCCACCACCATGCTGGCTGTTGTGCGTGTGGGTTTGGGCAGCGCTGCATCGAGGGTGATCGAGCGCATCGAGCGATCCAGCGAGGCGATGCTACCACGGTTGTAGATCAGCACATCACGCATCCCCATCCAGGTGGGCTCTGTTGACTCCAACAGCAGTGAGGTCGTTGCCTGGCGTACCTGTCCCTTTGAGAAGAACTCCATCAGCCGGTTTGCCCACCGCTTGGAAAAGTCGCTGCCCTGGCTCTGTTCATCCGAACGGTCGAAGTGCGACCCGATGCTGTAGGCGTTGCTGATCGACCACGAGCGCCCCACGCTTTTGGCTGCCCAGTGTGGGCCGGCACTCTCCAACACATACGCCTCGCTGCGGTCGGTGATCAAAAAAGAGTTGGAATAGCGAAGCGTGCCGACAAACGATCCATCGCCGCCTTGGCCCCACCGCTTGAGCAGCTCGATGATCAGGTCGACGGCGTTTGCTGCACTACTGCTGTTATGCAGTGCCAGCCGTAGGATATCCATACCCAAAAGACCATCATCGCGTGTCGGCTCGTTGGTGAAGACCGCTTCATTGCCGATTGCGACCGACGCCTCATTGACTCCCATCTCCGCCCCCCAGATCCACGTCGGGCGGCTGATGAGCGCGCGATAGGGGTGGGCGAGGGTTGCGTGGGCTGCCTTGAGGGTGGCGAATTGAGTCTGGTACTTGGCCAGCTTTGGCTCGCGAATCGAGTCAAGGGAGGCGGAGGTGCGCTGTAGTGCCTGCATCTCGCTTGGATGGCGGTCACTGTTTTTGGCAAAGAGGGGGACTCCGCCTCTGTCTCGTTTGGTCATGGTGTCACACATAGCTACCTCCGCAAGCATCATAGCACATCGGCTCAAGACAGTGGGGACCTTCTTGATTGCACCTCGTGGGAATGCAGGGCTATAGGCCCAAGTATCTATCCTTCAAGAGCGATTTGTTACTATAACAACATTGCTATGGGTTGTCTAACAGTGTTGAACTATTTTTATTGACAAATGGGGGGGCCGTGGTACCATATAGCTACTACTCATACTATAAGAAGTAGCGATTGTGATGAATTCTCGAAGAATTCCGTAAGGAGGAAGACATGAAAAAATTACGAATGTTGTTGGTTGGTCTTGTCCTGCTAGTGGCACTCGGATCCCTCTTTGCAGCCGCACAGGCTGAAGCAGGGCCCGATGGCCTGAAGCCCGCTACCTACTCGTGGGTTGCCGGGGACATGGGAGGAGGTTGGTACACCCAGGCCGGGGCGATGAGTGAGATCGTCAAGACGGCAGTGCCGGCGATGACCATCAAGGTCCTGCCTGGTGGCGGTACTGCGAACCCGCTTGCCATCGAGGCGAAGCAGCACGACTTTGCCTGGGGTGTTGGGTATGTTGACCGTGCAGCGGCCAATGGGGTCGCCCCCCTGTACGACCACAAGGTCAAGGGAATCAGCGGACTGCTCGGTGGATTCTCGGTAGACTTCTACCACTTCTTTGCCGCAAAGAGCACCGGTGTGACCACTATCGAGCAGTTGGTGGCAAAGATCAAGGCAGGGGAGAAGATCAACATCGCAGCCCCGCGTGTGGGCACCAGCGAGCGAGCCCTCACCTCCTTCATCTTTGAGCACTACGGCACATCCTATGAGCAGATCGAGAAGAACGGAGGGCGCGTTGAGTACGCTATCTACGGCGATATGGTCAACCTCTACAAGGACCGCCACGTCGACTACGTCATCGCCTGCCTCGGCTTGCCCGGAGCAGCGATTACCGAGATGGCGATCAGCCGCCCGTCGACGATCCTCGCTGCAAGCGATGACCTGGTCAAGTGGGCAAACCAGACCTATGGGACGGTTGCCTGGGAGACTGGCCTCAACGTCATCCCTGCTGGCACCTACAAGGGCATCGACCAGAATGTCCAGGCTATCGGCCACTCCACCGAGATCATCTGTCAGACCGATCTCAGTGAGGCTGCAGCCTACAACTTCACCAAGGCCCTGATCGAGAACATCGACAAGGTTCAGAAGATCAACCCATCCTTTGCCAAGTACTTCAAGGCTGCAAGTGCGCCGAACACGATGGTTCCGCTCCATCCGGGCGCTGTCAAGTACTACAAAGAGGCAGGGCTGCTCTAAGTCTCACTGTCCGACGGTGGCGGCGAAGGTTTCTTCGCTGCCATCGTCATCTACCGCTTTTGCAACAATAAGAGGGAGTGAATCCTATGCGTGAATTGAAAGGTTGGGTCAAGTGGCTGGTCAGCATCAGTTTGGCCCTCGTGGCTTTGTTTCATCTCTATACGGCGATATTTGGCATCTTTCAGCCACGGATTCAGCGTGGGATTCATCTGATGGTGCTTCTGCCGATGGCCTTCCTGCTCTATCCGGCGTCGAAGACCAAAAGCCCGCAGGATCGACCGTCGGCCCTTGACTGGGTCCTGGCCATCCTTGCGGTCCTGCCGCCGATCTATCTGATGATCTTCAACAATGCGTTGAACCTCCGCTACCAGACAATCGATCCGCTGACCACGACCCAGATCATCCTGGGGCTGATCAACATCATCCTCATCATCGAGGGAGTCCGACGTGCTGTGGTACCTGCCATGGCTATCCTGATCGTCGCCTTCTTCGTCTACCTCTTTGCCTCCCCGTACCTGGGAGGGATCTTCTACTCAAAGCCCATGCCGCTACAGCGCGTGGTGGAGATCAACTATCTTATTACTAACGAAGGAATCTACGGCTCGATCATCGGGGTGACCGCGACCTTTGTCGCCATATTCGTCATCTTCGGTGCCTTCATGCAGAACACGCGAACCGGTGAGTACTTCACCAACCTCGCCGTCGCCCTTGCCGGCCGCTCGGTCGGTGGACCGGCAAAGATCGCCGTCATCTCCAGTGGCCTTTTTGGCTCCATCAGCGGTGTGGCGGCAGCCAACGTCTACGCCACCGGTGTCTTCACCATCCCGCTGATGAAACGCCTCGGCTATCGCAAGCAGTTCGCCGGGGCCGTCGAGGCCGCTGCCTCTACCGGTGGCCTGATCATGCCGCCGATCATGGGCGCGGGCGCATTCGTTATGAGCGAGATCACCGGCATCGCCTACATCCATATCGTCAAAGCCGCGGTGCTCGGGGCGATCTTCTACTACCTCTCAATTTTGATGAAGGTCCACTTCGTGGCAAAGAAAGAGGGGCTCAGGGGCATGGATGAGGATGAGCTGATCCCGATCAGCCAGATCTTGAAGGACAGCTACCAGCTCATCCCGCTGATTTTGCTGGTCATCTTCCTGGTCATCGGCTACTCTCCCTTCATCGCCGCTGTATGGGGCATCATCGCAACATTTGCCCTTACCTTTGTACGCAAGGATACGCGCATGGGCCTGAAGAAGCTCTACGAGACCTTTGAGCTCTCAGGACAGAATCTGATCATGCTCGCCATGTCATGTGCCGGGGCCGGAATGGTCATCTCAATCGTCACCTATACCGGCCTTGCCCTTGGCATCGCATCGGTGATCCAATCGTGGAGCGGCGGCTACCTCTTGCCGGCGCTGCTGTTGATCATGGTCACCTCCATCCTGATGGGCATGGGCATGCCCTGTACTCCCGCCTACATCGTGGCGGTGACCATCGGCGGTCCTGCACTGCAGGCAATGGGCATCGAGGTAATGACCGCCCACCTCTTTGTCTTCTACTTTGCGATCCTGGCGGAGGTGACACCACCGGTCTCCATCGCCTCATACTGCGGGGCGGCGATTGCCGGCAGCGACCCGCTGAAGACCGGTTGGGAGGCGTTCCGCCTCGCCCTTGCCGGCTTCATCATCCCCTATATCTTCGTCTTCAACCCAGCCTTCCTGATGAAGGGGTCGTGGCTTGAGATCGTCGGCTTGATCATCATCGTCTTCTATGCGGTGACACTGCTCGCCGCAGTGATGCGCGCCTATCTATTGAGGAATCTGAAGCGTTGGGAGCAGGTGGTCTATGGCATCATTACCGTTGCTTTGATCATGATCTCGTGCAATACCACCATCATGGGCAATGACATCGTCAATATCGTCCTGCTCATTTCCATGGCAGGTATTGCCTTTTATGGTCTACGGACATTGAAGAAGAGTCGGCAGGCACGCCGCAGTGTAGCTGTATAAGATCCTAGTGCAGGTCGGTCGCCCCAGGTTGGGTGGTCGACCTATTTTGTTGTATGATACAACGCAAGAGAGGTGAGATTTGTCATGAAATCATATCGGATAGCAGTAGTTGGGGCTCTGGGGGCCGTGGGACGGGAGATGGTCAAGATGCTTGAGAACTCCTCGATCAACGTTGAGTACTTCAAGCCGCTGGATGTTGCAGAGCATGTAGGTGAGTTGGTCGACTTCCGAGGATCGGCCTGGGCGGTACAGGAGGCGAAGGAGGGCAAGTTCGAGGATATCGATATCGCCCTCTTCAGCGCAGGGGCACAGGCGAGCAAGATCCTCGCCCCGATTGCCGTCGCCGAGGGAGCGATCGTTGTTGACAACTCCAGCCAGTGGCGCCAAGATCCGACCGTCCCGTTGGTGGTCCCGGAGGTAAACCCGGAGGCGCTACGCGCCCACCAGGGGATCGTGGCAAATCCAAACTGCTCGACCATACAGATGGTGCTCGCCCTCAAGCCGCTGCACGACGCCTTTGGCATCAAGCGTGTCGTTGTCTCTACTTATCAGGCAGTCAGTGGCAGCGGGATGGCAGGAATCAACGAGCTGAAGGATCAGACGACGGCGATCGCACTGGGGGAGGAAGTGCGCACCAAGACCTACCCTCACCAGATCGCTTTCAACGTCATCCCCCAGATCGACGTCTTTTTGGAGAATGGGTACACCAAGGAGGAGTGGAAGATGGTCGAGGAGACCCACAAGATCCTTGACAGCGCCATCGAGGTGAGCCCGACCGCAGTGCGGGTGCCGGTCTATCGGGGCCACAGTGAGTCCATCAACCTTGAGTTTGAGCGCCCGTGTGAACTTGCTGAGGTCTACCATGCCTTGGAGAGCATCGCAGGGCTTACCATAGTCGATGACGTAGGGGTCAACGAATATCCGATGGCAATCCACAGTGAGGGCAAGCGTGGTGTCTACGTCGGACGTATCCGACGAGATTTCACCCTCAGAAGTGGGATCAATATGTGGGTCGTCAGTGACAACCTGCTCAAGGGTGCGGCGCTGAACACCGTCCAGATCGCCGAGAAGATGGTGCAGATGGGATTGGTAGGGCACAAGGAGCAGCAGTGATGACAGGCGGCACTGATGTGGTGATCGTCGGCGGCGGGATCATCGGCCTTGCTGCTGGATACTTTCTGAGTAAGGCTGGCAAGAGGGTAGTGGTCATTGACAAGGGCGGGTTCGCCGATGGGGCAAGCGGCGCTTGTGACGACATGATCCTCTTTCAGTCCAAGAAGCCTGGCATAAACTTGGAGCTCACCTTCGAGAGTCTTGAGCTCTACAAGCGCCTGATCGTCGACTTCGACGACTCGATGCAGTTCAAGAACCTCGGAGGCATGGTCCTCATCGAAAATGAGGCAGAGCTCGCCATCATGGAGCAGTTTGTCCGTGAGCAACGCTCCTATGGCCTCGATGTCGAGCTCATCGACCAGCAGGATGCTCGAAAGAAACAGCCGTTTCTCAGCGACCATATCATCGCCTCGACATACAGCATGATGGACAGCCAGATCGATCCCTTCCACGTCATGCGAGCCTTTGAAAAACAAGGTAGCAAGCTGGGTATGCAGATCATCCGCCGCAATGCCGTCGAGGCTATCGACCTGTTGGGCAGTGGTAACTGGAAGGTCAGTTGTGCGGATGGGTCGAGTTGGGAAGCTCCGACGGTGGTCAATGCCGCCGGAGCGTGGGCTCCATCGATCGGTGCGATGGTCGACCTGTCGGTGCCCATCGTCCCTAAACGAGGACAGATTGTTCTCAGTGAGCGGATCCCTCCGATTGGAGAGACCAACCTCTGGAACGCCAAATACCTGGTGACGAAGCTGCACAAAGACAGTGCGACAGCCCTCTCTGAGGAGGAGAAGGCCCTCGGCCTGTCGCTGGCCTTCACTCGATCGGCAGGAGGTACCTACCTGATGGGATCGACGCGCGAGTACGTCGGCTACGACAAGAGCACCACCATTGCCGGCATCAAGGGGATCATCAACCTGACGCTGGGCTATCTGCCTCGGATGAGTGAGGTAGGGATCGTACGGGCGATGGCAGGCCTCAGGCCTGAGACCCCCGATGGGAAGATGATCCTTGGCGAACACGCAGACCGGCCGGGTTTCTTCACCGCAGCCGGCCATGAGGGGGATGGCATCGCCCTTGCCCCGATCACCGGGAAGCTCCTGTCTGACTTGGTCTGCAACAACCGAATCGAGCGGAGGGTGGATGAACTGTCGCCCAATCGTTTTGGAGGCACAGCACATGAGTGATGAGAGCGAGAATCGCGATATGTTGATCTGTCGCTGCGAGGAGGTCACCCTCGGTGAGATCCTCGATGCGATCGATGATGGATTTGTCACAGTCAAGGATGTCAAGCGCGCAACGCGGGCGGGCATGGGGCTGTGCCAAGGACGATCGTGTTCGCGCACCATCGCCCGCATCATCAGCCAACGGACCGGCAGGCCCCTAGAAGAGGTGCTGCCCAAGAGCTACCGCTATCCAGTCAGACCGGAGAAGATGGCAGCGGCCCTGTCGAAGGAGAGTGAAGATGAATCGGATCGTTGACCACCCGATCCTCGGCCCCCTTTCGGAGGCGGAGGTAGTGCATATTATAGTCGATGGAGTCCCCTTCACCGCCCGAAAGGGCGAGATGATCGCCTCTGCCCTGATCGCCAACGGCAAGAGCACCTTCCGTAAAACCGTCAAACGCAACGAACCGCGTGGCATCTACTGCGGCATCGGGCGCTGTACCGATTGCGTGATGACCGTCAACGGCATCCCCAATGTCCGTACCTGCGTCACTGCGGTCGAAGAGGGGATGGTCATCGAGACCCAGATGGGCAGCGGGGAGTGGCAATGAACCAGATAAAACGAGAGATCGTCGTCATCGGCTCAGGGCCTGCAGGCCTCTGTGCCGCCATCGAGGCGGCCCGATCAGGGGCACAGGTGTTGCTCATCGATGAGAATGCCAAACCCGGCGGCCAGCTCTTCAAGCAGATCCACAAGTTCTTCGGCTCCGCTGACCACCGAGCCGGCGTGCGCGGCCTTGATATCGGAGAGGCACTGCTCAAGGATGCCGAAGAGCTGAAGATCGAGGTGTGGCTGAACAGTGAGGCATGCGGAATCTTTGACTCGACCAACGTATGGGTGGTGCGCGACAAGCAGCACTCCATCACTGTCCAGGCCCAGCGGATCATCATCGCCACCGGTGCGGTGGAGAACTCGATCAACTTTCCCGGCTGGACCCTGCCCGGGGTCATGGGGGCAGGAGCTGCGCAGACGATGATCAACGTCAATCGAGTCTTGCCCGGGCATCGATTTTTGATGGTCGGCAGCGGCAACGTCGGAGTCATCGTCAGCTACCAGCTTCTGCAGGCGGGAGCGGCGGTGGTGGCGATCGTCGAAGCGGCACCGACTCTCGGCGGATACGGGGTACACACCGCCAAGGTGCGACGTGCAGGCGTTCCCTTCTACACCAGCCATACCGTCAAGGAGGCCCATGGCAACGGCCATGTTGAGCGCGCCACATTGGTGAGGCTGGATGAGAAATGGAAAGAGGTAGCCGGCAGTGAGTTTGAGGTCGAGGTCGATACGATCTGCATCGCCACCGGCCTTACCCCTGCGGTGGAGCTTGCCTTCGGCTCAGGATGCATGGCGGTCAATAGTCCGGCGCTCGGAGGCTTGGTGCCGGTACATGATGAGACGATGAGGAGTAGCAATACAGCGATCTACGTCGCAGGCGATGTCTCTGGCGTCGAGGAGGCGAGCACGGCCATGGAAGAGGGGAGGATCGCAGGCCTTTGCGCGGCCCATTCACTTGGGTACCTGGGCCAAGGGGCCTATGAGGCGCGCTTGGGCGTTTTGACACGCAATGTCAATGCCCTGCGTTCAGGCATGTTCGGCCAGAAGCGGCGCGAAGCGAAGGAGTATATCGTCAGTTCATATGGGGCACATCGATGAGTAGCACAGAGAGCCGAGAGAAGCGATTGAAAGTTGATGGGGCGGTCCAGATCAGTGAGCTGCACCAAACTGCAGAGTACATCCTCCCCGATGAGCGATTTACCAAGCCCGTGGCGGTCATTGAGTGCATCGAGTCGATTCCGTGCAATCCATGTGAGACCGCCTGTCCGGTCAATGCGATCGTCATCGGAGACGATATCACCACCTTGCCGAAGATCGACCCGACGATCTGCACCGGCTGCGCCCTGTGCGTGGCCGCGTGCCCGGGGCTTGCCATCTACCTCAAGCAGCAGCACTGGGGGCCGTCCTTGTCGTATATCGCCTTCCCCTATGAGTATCTCCCATTGCCACAGAAAGGCGCAGAGGTGACGATGGCCAACCGGTGGGGTGAGGCGGTCTGTAGCGGGACGGTGATCAAGGTCATCAAGAGCTCTCGCTTTGACCGGACCGCCATCATCCACGCCTCGTACGACAGTGCCTTCTACGAGGAGGTGGTGACCATGGTCCGCCTCTAGATGGCGAACTCCTCCTTGATGATCGCCACAGCACGGGCGACATCGGTGGTATAGATGGCGTAATCGATCTTGCTCTCGCTGGTGGTGACGGCAAAGATCGGGATGTTCGCCTTGGCCATCGTGCTGAAGACCCGGTAGGCGACGCCGCTTTGGAACTCCATGCCAGGGCCCTCGACGCTGAGTTTGGTGATCCCTTCACTGATGTTCACCGACACCTCGCCGTGAGCACCCTGGAATGCGCGGACCACGGATGTGGCCTTCTGTTGGTCATGTGCGTTGATGGTGAAGGCGATGGCGATATAGCCGCCAGTGGCGCCGGTGTGGCTGATCATGTCGATGAAGACGTCGCTATGGGCCAGTGCGCCATAGAGCTCAGTGACCAAGGCCATGTCGCGGGGGATGTGCTCCAAGCTGATCAAAGTCTGGTCGCGTTGGGCCGATAGCGTTGTCACTGCACTGCGCTCGGTGACCATATCAGCCATCGAGTAGAGCCCGTTCTTGCGACCGGCGATGTAGTGGGCGCCGTGAAGCGCTCCGATGGCGAAGACCTGACGGCTACTGATCTGGTGGTTGATGCTCAGGATCTCATCCTTGCCGAAGAAGAAGACCTCATGCTCACCGACGACGGTGCCACCGCGTAGCGAATGGATGCCCAGCTCACCTTTTTTGCGTTTTACACTGTTGCCGTGGCGTCCCCATACATATTCTAGGTGTTCGACACGCCCCTCGTTGACCGAGTCGGCGAGCATCAGGGCGGTGCCGCTCGGTGCATCGTTCTTCTGGTTGTGATGTTTTTCGATGATCTCGACATCGTACTGCTCGCCAAGGACTTTGCTGGTCTCTCGCACCAGCTGCTGCACCACATTGATACCCAGGCTCATGTTACCTGAGCGAAGGATCGGCAGATGGTGGGACAGCTCGTCGAGGATGGCAAGTTCCGTTGCCGAGTAGCCGGTGGTCGCCACCACCAGGGCCAGCGAGCGCTCTTTTGCAACCGGGGCGTAGGAGGCCAGCGACTGGGGAGCGGAGAAATCGATCAAGACATCGGCCTCGATCGGGCACGCTTGAAGTGTCGGGTAGATGGGATAGGGACGATCACTCTCATGCAGGTCGATGCCAGCGACGATCTGTACGTCAGCGATCTGGCTAGCTGTCTCGGTCAGTGCTGCTCCCATGCGGCCACTGCATCCATGGATTATCACTCTGGTCATGGTACACACCTTGTTAGAAAGATAACGGTATGTTACTAGATACACAGTTTAGAGTCAATTGTTACAGACTGTTATTATTAAAGTTGTACTGCAACGCTCAATATACCCCACATACAGGCAGCGGGGAGGCGTGTGCCTCCCCGTTGCCCCTATACGTACGATCTCAATCAACGAAAGGTGTTGAGT
>LVBE01000120.1 GCA_001603105.1 Spirochaetales bacterium Spiro_03 | reverse complement strand
TTACTATGAGGTCCACTATATCAAAAGGATACGCACCGATGAATCTGAGCTCAAAGACCCTTGACTCGACGCTTTGCTGGAACCTGATCGATGCCCTTCCCGATGGGCTGTGCTGCTGTGACCAAGGCGGCTCGATCTTCTATGCCAATCGGGCATTCGTGCAGATGATGGGGCGGGTGGCGATCGATGAGCTGGTCGGCTCGGCGCTCTTGCCGCTCATCCAAGAGGAGTTTGGCCCGACTGTACAACGCTTCCTTGAGCAACAAAGCTGTGACGCGGCGGCAATTCAGGTGCGCATGCGCCATGGAGGGCGATGGGTACAGCTCTCCTGGCTGAATAGCGACGATCCAAATCAAATGGTCATCCTGGTGCGGGACCTCTCCTGGTATAAGGCAAAGGAGGAGGAGCTGCTCAACCTTGCCCTTACCGACGAGTTGACCGGTCTCCACAATCGGCGGGGCTTTCGCCTGTTGGCTGAACAGGAGCTCCGTCACAGTCGTCGCCTCGGCGAGGAGGTTGTCCTGCTCTCCATTGACATCGACCTCTTCAAGCAGATCAACGACACCTTTGGGCACCAGGAGGGGGACCGTATATTGAAGACGGTAGCCACGGTTCTGAAGCACAGCTTCCGCAGTACGGATATCATCGGTCGATGGGGAGGCGACGAGTTCCTCGTCCTCGCCTTGGATGCCCCTATGGGGTCAGTAGCCGATATGGAACGGCGCTTTCGCCAAAGCGTCTCCGACTCATTTCGCCAACGAGGGCTCTCGTTTCAGACCGGAGTGTCGATCGGCCACGCAACTGGAGGGGAAAAGAGCCTTGACCATCTGATCGAGATCGCTGACCAATCGATGTATGAAGACAAAAAGAAACCCAGCCAACAAACGCCCTGAGTCTCATATGCAGCCCACTTGCCGCTGCTACCTTCCGGTCCTGACGGGGTTGGGTGGGTACCTATAGCTCAGAATCTGTTGGCTGGGAATCGGAGAGGGGGGGATTCGAACCCCCGGTGCCTCTCAGCACACACGCTTTCCAAGCGTGCACCATCGACCACTCGGACACCTCTCCATAGAACAAAAAATCCAAGGTATCGGAGAGAGAGGGATTCGAACCCTCGGTACCGCAAGCGGTACAACGGATTTCGAGTCCGTCTCCTTCGACCACTCGGACATCTCTCCCGG
>LVBE01000119.1 GCA_001603105.1 Spirochaetales bacterium Spiro_03 | reverse complement strand
GTATGGGAGGGGTCGTGGTACATAGCTTCATTGATATTACAAAGTAGTGATATTTGTCAATATTGACACATATGTCTGTCATTGTTATTATAAAATTCATCAAACGGACCGATCCGTTTCACCCGATCCTTCGAGGAACCCTAGATGAGAACACCAGACATCCCTGACATTGAAACCCTGTTCACCCTCTTTGAGCACAGCAGCCTTACAGAGTTCAGCCTCACCGCCTCTGACTTGACGGTGGTGATGAAGCGCCAGGGCCAGGGGGCAGGCGAAGCGCCCTCCTTGCCCACAGAGACCAAACCGATTGCAAAAGCCCAGCCTGAGGCGAATGTTGAGATCATCACCAGCCCGATCGTCGGCACGTTCTACCTCACCCCTGCCCCTGATGCTCCTCCATACATCAGTGTGGGCAGCACGGTCAAACGTGGTGATGTGCTGTGCACGATCGAGGCGATGAAGCTGATGAACCAACTTGAGGCGGAGTACAGCTGCCAGATCGTCAAGATCCTGGCCAAACCTGAGACGATGGTCGAGTTCGGCTCTCCGCTCTTTGAGGTCAAGCGCCTATGATCCGGAAGATCCTCGTTGCCAATCGCGGAGAGATCGCCTTGCGCATCGTTCGCGCCTGCAAGGATCTTGGGATCAAGAGCGTAGTGGCCCACTCCAGCGTCGATCGCGACACGCTGGCCGTCGAGCTCGCCGATGAGGCGGTGTGCATCGGCTCTGCCCCTACCGACCAGAGCTACCTGAAGGCAGAGAACATCATCATGGCAGCGTGTCTGACCCACTGTGATGCGATCCACCCAGGCATCGGCTTTCTCAGTGAGAGCGCAAACTTTGCCAAGATGGTGGAGGATGCCGGCCTGATCTTCATCGGACCGAAGAGCCAGACCATCGCCTTGTTGGGCAATAAGGTCGCTGCGCGCAAAGTCGCCCAAGAAGCTGGCGTTCCCATCACCCCCGGTGGCCAAGAGGCGCTGGCCGACCTCGACGATGCGCGCCTGACCGCCCAGAGACTGGGCTACCCCATCATCCTCAAGGCATCGGCCGGAGGAGGTGGGAGGGGGATGCGGATCGTGCATAGAGAGGAGGAGATGGCGAGCGCCTTCGCCCTTGCGCGCAAGGAGGCTGGCCTCTTTTTTGGCGACTCGGCCCTCCATATGGAGCGATACATCCAAAATCCTCGGCACGTCGAGGTGCAGGTCATCGGCGATGGGCAGGGCGGGGTGGTCCACCTCGGCGAGCGTGACTGCTCGGTGCAGAAGAACCACCAAAAACTCTTTGAGGAGTCTCCTGCCTTTGCCCTCGATCCAGCGATGCGAGCGGCGATGGGTAGCTCCTCGGTCGCGCTCTTCAAGGCCCTACACTACCGGGGAGCCGGCACGGTGGAGTTCCTCGTCGATGGCTCGTCGTATTACTTTATGGAGGTGAACGCGCGCCTACAGGTCGAGCACCCTGTCAGTGAGATGGTCAGCTGTGTCGACCTGGTCCGTACCCAGATCGAGATTGCCCAAGGCCGCCGGCTGCCCTTCATTCAAGAGCAGATCCGCCTCAACGGGTACGCGCTGGAGTGTCGCCTCAACGCGCTGGGGGCAGGGACGATCACTTTCCTACGGCTGCCAAGTGGGCCGCACGTGCGCATCGATACATACCTGGAGGCCGGTTCGGTCATCTCTCCCTATTACGATAGCTTGTTGGCGAAGATCATCGTCTGGGCACCAGAGCGTCGAGATGCACTCACCATCATGGAGCGGGCCCTCGATGAGGTGCTCATCGAAGGCATTGCCACGAACCTCGACGAGCAGCGCCTGATCCTCAAGAGCAAGCGCTTTGTCAGCGGCAAAGTCACTACGAACCTCTACGAAGAGGTCATTGCAACAAGGAAACGCCATGGCTGAACTATGCAGTGTGTGCGGACATACCGTCACAGTGGATGAGCTGAGAATCTGCCCCTCATGTGGGCACTACTTTCCCCTCAGCCCTGAACAGCGAATCGCCCTCATCGCCGATGAAGGCTCCTTCGTGGAGATGGAGGGCTCGATGCAGTCGGTGAACCCGATCAGCCTCGCCGGCTATGAGGAGAAGTTGAAGGAGAGCCAAAAGAAGTCGGCGCTCACCGATGCGGTGACGATCGGCAGCTGCACCATCGAAGGCGAGGCGGCGATCGTCGCTGTCATGGCCTTCTCATTCATGGGCGGCTCGATGGGGTCGGTCGTCGGTGAGAAGATCACCCAGGCGATTTTAGAGGGGGCGTTGAACCACTGTGCGGTGATCTTGTTCACAGCAAGCGGCGGGGCGCGGATGCAGGAAGGGATCTTCAGCCTCATGCAGATGGCCAAGACGGCAAGCGCCGCTGCGTTGCTGGAGGAAACACGGACGCCGCTCTTCATTGTGTTGACCAACCCGACCACCGGTGGGGTGACTGCCTCCTTTGCGATGCTCGGCGATGTGATCCTCGCCGAACCTGGGGCAGTCATCGGCTTTGCCGGACCCCGGGTCATCGAGGGGACGATCGGAGAGCAGCTGCCACAGGGGTTTCAGCGCGCAGAGTTTCAATTGGAGCGCGGGTTCGTCGATGCAATCGTCGAGCGTAAGCATCTGAAGAAGACCCTCTCCTTCTTGATCAAGACCCACAAAGGACGGGAGGTGAGCCATGTTGGATGAGAGTCCACGCTTCAAGGATGCAGTTGATAAAATGGTGGAGCACACCCAGCTCTCCTCGTGGGAGAGCGTACAGCTGAGCCGACGCCTCGGTCGACCTGGGGCGATGACCTTCATCAACTTGATCTGCGATAGTTTCATGGAACTGCATGGGGACCGCTTTTATGGCGATGATCCGGCGATGGTCGGCGGCATCGGCCTCGTCGATGGGCAGGCAGTGACCTTCATCGGCAACCGCAAAGGAGCGAACCTGCGCGAGAACGTGCGTTACAACTACGGGATGAGCAACCCCGAGGGGTACCGTAAGGCACTGCGCCTGGCCCGACAGGCAGAGAAGTTCGGCCGCCCGATCGTGTGCTTCATTGACACCCCCGGAGCCTATCCGGGCCTCGGTAGCGAGGAGCGGGGCATCGGGGAGGCGATCGCCCAGAACCTGAAGGCGTTCTCGACCCTCAAGACCCCGATCCTCGTCTTCATCATCGGCGAAGGCGGCTCAGGTGGGGCGCTGGGTATCGGGGTGGGGGACAAGCTCTATATGCTGGAGCATGCCGTCTACTCGGTCATCACCCCCGAGGGCTTCGCCTCGATCCTGCTGCGCGATCCATCCAAGGCAGCTGAGGCGGCTGAGGCGATGAAGATGACCGCCCACCACCTCAGGGAGTTTGGGGTCATCCACGACATCATTGAGGAAGGGAGCGCAGAGGAGACCGCCGCGTGCATCAAGGCAATCATCGTGCGCGACTTGGCTGTGCTCTGCTCCAAGCCGCATACGCACCTGGTGCGCTACCGGATCCGTAAGATCCGCGGTATCGGAGAGGTCAGCGGCATCGCCAAGACGTGGTGGAAGCCACTGTTGGGTGTCTTCGGCAAGACCGAGAGCCTCTCCTAGATCTCTGGGGCGATGCGCTCAAGGTTCTTGTACCCCCACAGAAAGAAGGTGGTGGTGACGATGAAGGAGAGCGCGTCGCTCACCGGCGCTGCCCAGAGGATTCCCCTCAGGCCGTACAGCTGCGCGAAGATCAAGATTCCGGGGATCAAAAAGAGGCCTTGGCGGCTGAGGATCAGCAGCAGCGAAGTCTTGCTGCGCCCGATTGCCTGGAAGAACGAGCCTGCGATTATCTGAAAACCGATCAAGGGTGTGAGCATGAACCACTTGGTCAGCGCGTAGGTGCCGAGCTGCAAAAGATCCGGTTCGCGGTTGAAGAGACCGACCATCGCCTGTGGCCAGAGGCGGGTTGCGATCCAGCCTACCAACACGACCAGGGTAGCGAAGATGATGCCGAGCCGGGCGGCTTGGCGCACCCGGTCATACTTCTTCGCCCCAAAGTTGAAGCTCACCAGCGGCTGCACTCCTTGGTTGATACCGATGACCGGCATCAGCAACAGCGTCTGTAGGCTGTTGACGATCCCCATCGCGCTGATGCCCAGATCCCCACCGTGGGCCATGAGGGTCTTGTTGAGGATGACATTGAGGAGGCTGCTGATCAGCTGCATCGAGAAGGGTGGGATGCCTAAAGCCATGATCATGGTCATCACCGACCACCTGGGCCTGGCGCCTTTGAGCTTCAGCCGCACTCGGCTGCGCTTGCCAAGAAAGTATGAGATGACCCAGATGAAGGAGAAGAACTGGCTGATGATCGTAGCGAGGGCTGCGCCCTCCATCCCCCAGCCCAGGGCGTAGATGAAGATCGGGTCGAGGATGATGTTGGTGCCGGCTCCAAGGAACATCGAGAGCATCGCCACCTTGGGGCTGCCATCGGCGCGGATGAAGTGGTTCAATCCCATACTGGTGACGGCAAAGACCGCCCCAAAGATGATGATGCTCAAGTAGCTTTTGGCAAATGGCATGATCTGCTCGCTCGCTCCGAAGGCGCTCAGCAGTGGTTCAAGGAAGAGGATGCCGACGACGATGATCACAATACCGGTGGCGAAGAGCAGGATGACGGCGTTTTGCAGCACCGTCTCAGCCTCATCCTCCTTGCCTTGGCCGAGGCGGATGGAGAAGAGCGTTGCACCGCCGATGCCGTAGAGCACACCCATGGCCAAGAGGATGATCATGATGGGAAAGCTGATGGTGATGCCGGCGATGCCGTTGGCACCCAAGCCGGGGGCGTTGCCGATATAGATGCGGTCAACGACGTTGTAGAGGGCGTTGACCAGCATACCGACGATCGCCGGAAGGCTGAAGCGCCATAGGAGGCGGGGGATCGGCTCGGTGCCGAGGGGGTTCTGTGCTTGTGCTTGTGCTGATACACTCATCAATTGCTACTCCATGCCGCTGAGCACTACAGTCAAGGTAGTGCAGAGGCTCTTGTACTCACTGTCTCCGACCAGAGCCTTGCTCTGCTCATTCCACTGATCGATCACCGGTTCGATCTTGTCTTGCAGGCGCTTAGCCTTGGCGGTGAGAAAGAGGCGGTTGCACCGCCTGTCGCGCTCATCGCTGATGCGCCTGACGTACCCTTTCTGCTCCAGTGACTTCACCGCCCGTGCGATGGCGGCTTTGTCGATGGTCAAGGTGAGCGAAAGCTCCTCCTGGGAGCGGTCCTCCTGTAGGTACAACATCCGCAGCACCCCAACCTCGGCACTGGTGATGCCAAAAGGTTTGAGGGCCGTGTTGAGGTAGGCGATGTTGCGTCGGTGGAGGATCGCCACCAACCGTCCAAGGCTTTCGTTCATACGCGCTACTGTAGTGATATTTAGTTGACACGTCAACTATTTGGATACACTATTTCTTCCGCTCCTGCGTCGATGTGCTATACTTGGTCCACTATGAGTACTGTTGCGACCGTCGCCCTTCTGTACGACTTTGACAAGACGCTCACCACCCGTGACATGCAGGAGTATACGTTCATCCCTGAGCTCGGCCTCAGTGCCGACCAGTTCTGGAAGCAGGCCAACGAGCTGGCCCGTTCTCAGCAGATGGATCGGATCCTCGCCTACATGAAGCTGATGCTCGACGAGTCCAGGCGCCAACGCAAGCCGATCAGGCGCAGTGACTTTGTGGCCCTGGGTTCTGCATTGGAGTTCTACCCGGGTGTCGAGACGTGGTTTGAGCGCATCAGCGAGCGAGGGCGAGCCTTGGGCCTCGCCGTTCAACACTTCATCATCTCCAGCGGTCTTGCCGAGATCATTGAAGGCTCTCCGATCGGGCATTTCTTTGAGCGTATCTACGCCTGTGAGTACCTCTATGATGAGAACGGGGTGGCTGTGTGGCCAAAGCTTGCCGTCAACTACACCGCCAAGACCCAGTTTCTCTTTCGGATCAACAAGGGAGTGCTGTCAGTGAGCGAGGACGAGATGCTGAACGCCTACACCGCTGAGGCAGACCGCCCGGTCCCGTTTCGAAACATGATCTACATCGGCGACGGGCTGACTGATGTGCCGACGATGAAGCTGGTCAAGGAGAGCGGCGGCTCGTCGATCGCCGTGCATACCGACCAAACGCTGCCTGTCGCCCAGCGACTGATGAATGAGGGGCGGATCAACTACTACACCCCAAGCGACTACCGTCAAGGTAGTGCCCTTGATGTATTGGTCACCACGATCTTGGAGAAGCTTGCCCCCCAGAATCGCCTGGAGGCCGAGATGGCTACGATGCGTCTAGCGGCCCTCAATGCCCGCCTGCATCAATGAGGCCACGATCTCCATTCCTTTACGCCCGGGGTGTACGCCATCGACCAACAGTCCGTCTTGTGCCCTGATGGGGTAGGAGGCGAGGTCGATGAGGTGGGCCTCAGGGTAGTCGGCCACGACCTGTCGAATCGCCTCTGCCAAATCCAATTGGGTCCATCCGTTGATGTTCGCGGTGGTAAGCGATCGTTCGGTGCGCTGTAGCGGGGTGCAGAAGAAGAGCGTGCTAGTGCTGTGCGCTCTTGTCATCGCCTCTACCAGGTCGCGGTAGGCGCTACGAAAGATCTCCAAGGTCGTGGGCTGGTCTGCCTGCCCCCAGTCGTTGGTACCACCGAAGACGATGATGAGATCGCCGCCGAGGTGGCGCTGCCGCTTCTCGTCGATAAAGCACGATGAGAGCGGGCGTATGCCGGTGCGGCTGATGCGAGAGCCGGAGTACGCCTCGTTGACCACCAGGTTCAAGCCCATCCGCTTGGCAAGAATCGCCCACCAGGTATGGTCGACGAGTGTGACGTCATAGCCTTCACGGGGATAGAAGATCTCATTTCCCTCGGGGTTGTAGCCACTGAAGGTCGAGATCGAGTCACCGAGGATGGAGAAGGTTCGTTTGCTCATGAGGCAACTCTATCGCAGTGGATTGTGAAGGACAAGTGGCGTACCTGTCTGTCAAACCACGTCAGATGACGATTGGTCTCTCATCCTGTAGGAAACGTGAGCGTTGAGTGCGTAATTGGAGATCCCTATACTTTCGTGCCGTTCTTCCTTGTGATACCCTCTGCTCATGGATACCAAGATCTCACTCATAGAAGCCGGGGCTGTCCAAAAGGCCGGAAAGCTCTTTGTCGAGGCATTTGGCAATGCCTCGGCCCTGTTGGTTGCCGATGGCAATACGATGAGAGTGGCAGGCTTTGATACCATTCGCTCCTTGGAAAAGGCCGGCCTTGAGGTGCGCCACCTCGTCTTTGATGCCCATCCTCGTCCCTATGCCAATGAACACACTATCCGCAAGATCCGCATGAACCTGGAATTGGACGATTCAATTGCCGTGGTCCTCGGATCTGGCACGCTCAACGATGTGACCAAGCGAGCCAGCTTTGAATTGAAGCGACCATACATGGTCGTCGCTACCGCCCCCTCGATGGATGGGTATACCTCATTTGGGGCAGCCATCAACTTTGAAGGTTTCAAGCAAACGATGGCCTGTTCTGCACCGGTAGTGGTATTAGGTGATACGGATATCCTCAAAGAGGCGCCTGTGATGATGATTGGCTCAGGCTTTGCCGACTGCATGGCCAAGTTCACTGCAGGGATGGATTGGATTCTGGCCGACCTGATGGGCCTTCACCCCATACGCCGCGATGTGTGGGAAATGGTGCAGATGCCCTTGCGCCGTGTCTACAGCCAATCCAAAGAGATCGCCCAGGGCGATGGTCGGGCCATCGCTAACCTCTTCGAGGCCCTCGCCGCAAGCGGCTTTGCGATGCAGATCACCGAGGACAGTCGCCCTGCCAGCGGAGCCGAGCATCTGATCAGCCACGTCTGGGAGATGGAGGGCCTTGCCCTGGATGGAGAGGAGCCTAGCCATGGCTTCAAGGTTTCAGTTGGCACCATGGCCATCGTCTTGCTCTATGAGGATCTATTGCGACTCGATGTGAGTGAGTGCTATGGGCAGCCTGAGCAGCTTTGGAGCGAGCGGGAAGCGGATATCCGCTCGCTCTTTGACGATGTACGTATCATAGAACAGACACTGCGTATCGCTCGACAGAAGTTCTTGGAGGGTGAGGCGCTTATGGAGCGTAGGCGTCTATTGGCAGGGCTCCTTCCTACGCTCAAGGAGCGTATAGGAGAGCAATTGCCACCCTTTGAGGAGCTTCGGAAGGCGCTACGCCTTGTCGGCGCTCCCACGACTCCAATGGAGATTGGGTCGGATTTGAATGGACTGAAGCGGGCGGTGCGCGGCGCTCAGATGATACGTAACCGCTACACCATCTTGGATCTCTACTATGAGTTGGGTCTCTTTGAACGTGCATTGAACGCATTGGAAGGGTTGGTGTAAGAAGATTACGCTCCCAAATGGGAATTTATATTGATACTATAGACCTATATATCACAGGCTCCAACGCATACATGCTATCAACTGAGCTAGCAACGCTGCTCTCGGGGCGGTATGTTGAGATCCCGATCCTCCCCTTCTCCTTCAAAGAGTATTGTATGGTAGCTGGCGATAGTTCTGACGAGACATTGGTAGAATACCTGAAGCGAGGGGGAATGCCGGCATTGGTCGTTGGCCGATATGATGATGAGCGGTTCCGAATGTACATGGACGGAATATACAATACGGTCATCGTCAATGATATTGTCGGACGTAATACGCGTGTTACTGCTGGCCGAACCCGCAGGAATGTGGTTGATATCGGTCTGCTTAAGGCGATTGCTGCGTTCCTTTCTGACTCAATATCGAGCATAGTACCGGTGAAACGCATTACCGACTATCTTTGCACACATGTCAGAAGGGTCTCTGCAAATACCGTATCTGACTACCTCGAGGCATTGGCCGAAGCGTTTGTATTCTATCCGGTCCATGGGTTTGATACCAAGGGAAAAGAGATCCTTCTAAGTCAGCGGAAATGGTATTGCGTAGATTTGGGCCTGAGAAACCAAACGAGCCGACGAAGCGGATATGATCTGGGACGCTCTTTGGAAAACGCCGTGTACCTCGAGCTTAATCGCAGGGGGTATGAGGTATTCACCGGACGGTCAGGTGGTGTGGAAACTGACTTCGTGGTTCGGAAGAACGGTCAATACGCCTATTATCAAGTGACTGCAAATATGAGCGATGCACGGACATTTGAACGTGAAATGGAGCCGCTTCGGAAAATCATGGACAACTGGCCGAAGACCGTCCTTACCCTCGATCGATATACTGTGGGTACGTACGAGGGCATCAGGGTGCAACATGTCATTGAATGGCTCTTGGAACGATGAAGGCTGCTTGACAGCCTACAATCAATAGCCCATGGTAATGGTATGAATTGTACCTACCTCGGACACAGCGCATTCTTGGTGGAGAGTGAGCACCACCTGCTGCTCTTTGACCACACCACCGGGCCTATCGGCCTTCCTTCAGCAGAGAAGCCGTTGGTGGTCTTTGCCAGCCATCGCCATGGCGATCACTACAGCCAATCGATCTTTGGCTTTGCCTCCCATCCAGGTGGGGCCAATTTTGTCCTCTCAGACGATATCCCTGCTTCCGATGTGCCGTCAGGCCTTGATGTAACGTGGATGGGAGTCCATGAGAGAGCCGAGGTATTGGGCATCGCTGTTGCGACACTGCGCTCTACTGACGAGGGGGTGGCCTTCATTTTGGATCTTGAGGGTATGAAGCTCTACTATAGCGGGGATTTGAACCACTGGCATTGGGATGGGGAGAGCGAGGCGTATAACAGTGCGATGGCCACGGCGTATCGCGCCGAGCTAGAGCGCCTGCCCAAGAGCCTGGATATCGCCTTTGTTCCCGTCGATCCTCGCCTTGGGAAGGCGTATAGCCTCGGGGCGAAGGACCTTCTGCAGCGGGCCACGGTAAAGACCCTGGTACCGATGCACTTTTGGGGTGACAGCACCGTCTGCAGTCGGCTCAGACGTGATCTGGATAGCTATGAGGGTGAGATAGTACAATTGGACAAGAGTCCCTATACATGGAGGATTGCATGAAGTTTCGGTTTTCACACAACAACATCAACGTCATCGACCTTGAGCGTTCTCTTGCCTTCTACCGTGATGCCCTCGCCCTGACCGAGACACGGCGCAAGGAGGCCAGTGATGGCTCCTATAGTATCGTCTTCCTCGGCGATGGCGAGTCGGCCCACAAGCTGGAATTGACGTGGTTGCGAGACTGGGAGAAGGACTCCTACAACCTTGGGGACAATGAGTTCCACCTCGCCTTCGAGACCGATGACCTTGAGGCGGCGCGGGCGAAGCACAGAAAGATGGATTGCATCATCTACGAGAACAAGGCGATGGGAATCTACTTCATCGTCGACCCAGACGGCTACTGGATCGAGATAGTGCCTACCAAGCGCTGAGGGCATATCGCCTTGAGTTTATAGGCCACAATGGCTATCATATACCCACGCCGATGACTTGGCGCGGGGGTGGGTGGGATGCATGTCTGTAAGCCGAAGCCGGCTTCATTTCTTTCGGATCTCAAGCGGGAATTTTCAGGGTACTCAACCAGTACATTCACCAAGGACCTGATGGCGGGCCTCACCGTTGCTGCGGTCGCGCTGCCGTTGGCCCTCGCCTTTGCCGTGAGCTCCGGCCAGAGTGCGGCCAGCGGGATGATCACGGCGATCATCAGTGGTTTGGTCATCGCAGGCCTCGGTGGGGCCTCCTATCAGATCAGTGGGCCGACCGGGACGATGGCGATGATCCTCATCACCGTCGGTGCCCACTATGGCATCGAGGGGGTGCTCTTTGCAACCTTCCTCAGCGGTGTGGTGCGGCTTTTGGCCGGGGTGCTACGCGTCGGAGCCCTTGTCTCATACATTCCTTCTCCGGTGGTCACCGGCTTCACCAGCGGGATTGCGATCATCATCGCCTTTGGCCAGATCGATCCCTTCTTCGGGGTGACGAGCACCGGAACCCAGATTCCACAGATGATCGCCTCCTATGTCCGTGATGGGTTTGCGATTCACCTGCCGGCCCTCGCCTACGGCCTCTTTGTTGTCCTCTTCATGATCTTCTGGCCGAAGAAGTGGAACGCCAAGGTCCACGCAAGTCTACTGAGCCTCATCATCGCCCTCGTTGCCCAGATGGTGCTCAACCTCCCTGTCGCTGAGGTAGGGTCGATTCCCCGCACCCTCGTTGCAGCCGACCGGCTGCATCTGCTGTCGATGCCGTGGCACCACTTCGGCTCACTCATCTCCCCGGCGATCTCAATCGCCGCCCTGGGGATGGTTGAGAGCCTGCTGTGCGGCACCTACGCCTCAAAGATGAAGAAGGAGAAGTTCAATGCGACCCGTGAGCTCTACGCCCAAGGCATCGGCAACGTGATCATCCCATTCTTCGGAGGCATTCCCGCCACTGCAGCTATCGCCCGTACTTCGGTGGCCATCAGGGCAGGGCAGCAGACACGGCTGACGAGCATCATCCACGCCATCGGCCTGCTCTTGTCGATGTTCCTCCTCGGCCCCTTCCTCAGTCGCATCCCCTTGGCCGCTCTCGCAGGAGTGCTGATCGTCACTGCCTGGCGGATGAATGATTGGATTGCCATCAGGAGGATCTTCCGTAAGCGGATCAAGACCTCGATGGCCCAGTTCCTCATCACGATGGGGGCGACGGTCTTCTTTGATCTGACGGTGGCGATCTTTGCCGGCATCGCCTTCTCGATGGTGATGTTCATCGTCAAGAGCCACAAGATCTCCATCGAGATCGATCCGGTGACCGCCGAGCTCGGAGCCGGAGCCAAGCGGACCAAGGTTGTCTATGTCGACGGCCAGCTCTTCTTCGGCAGCCAGAACCAGCTGACCGAGGTCACCGAGTCATTGATTGGCGATGGGGCAGAGCGGATCATCTTCAGCCTCAGGGGCGTGCCCTCGATCGACCACAGCTCGATCAACGAGCTCAGTGATATCGTGCGCCTCTGTCGCTCAAAGGGCGTGGATGTCTACCTGGTGGGACTGCAGAAGCCGGTACGCTCGCTGATGGAGCGCCTTGACTTCATCCATCTCATCGGAGAAGAGCGGATCTTCTCTTCAGCGGTCATCGCCTTGGAGTCGCTTACGTAAAGCGGCTGGTGAAGATCCGCTGATACTGCTTGGGGCTCATCCCCATGACCTTGCGAAACTGCCGGGAGAAGTAGTTTGGGTCGGAGAACCCGCACGCCTCTCCCACCTCTGCCATCGAAAGGCCGCGCTCCTGGATCAGGGTACAGGCGCGGCCGATTCGTTTGTGGATGTGAAACTCAATCGGTGAGAGACCGGTGGCGTGCTTGAAGGTGCGGTTGAGGGTGCTGCTGCTCATTGCCGCCACAGCCGTCAGCTCCTCGGTCGAGAGGGGAGTGTCCAGATGCTCATCCATATAGGCAAAGACATCCCAGAGTTGGCGGGCTGTGCGGTTGGCAGCTGACGGGGTCTGGTCGAAGATCCGACTCAGCAGGACCAGGATCTGCAACAGGTATGCCCAAGAGAGGATGCGGCTGCCGCTTCCGTAGGAAAAATCATCACCCTCCTTCTCAAGAAGAAGAACCAGCGGCACCAGGTCAGCGAACTGGGCAGGGGCGAGGTGCATCAAGACCAGGTTCTTGGCTTTGAAGATTGATGAGAAGCCAGGAAGCTGTTCAAGGTCGAGAGTTTGCTTTTTGACAAGGTTCTCTCCCCAGATGATGTTGTAGAGCACCAGGTGGTCGAGCTCCTTGTAGCCGTGCTGGCAGCCAGGGGGAACATACAATACCGAGCCCTCGCCGATGGCGAACTCGCCGTCAGCGGTGTAGGTGGTGCCCCGACCGCCGATGACGACGACCAACTCATGGAATTCATGGCCATGGAGGCGGTAGGTGATCTCGGGGTCACGCTTCATGACTTTGAGCGGAAGGGAGGGGTCATGGAAGTAGGTGCTCTCTTGCAGGATGGTCGGCTCCATGGCGAAATGGTCCAATACGGTAGGTTCTTTGTCAAGGCGGCAAAGTGACAGGGTGTTGGTCACTTCCATTTGACCAAGGCGGGCCCACCATCTATGATGGGGGTGTCGGGGGAGCTTCATAGCCGGTCGGCGAAGTCAACTTCTCCCCCTATTTTTATTCATCTGGGGGGTCCTGATGAGCTTTTTGCTGGATGGCCTTCTCGCTACAACGTTCAAGCAACTGATTATGTATGGGGTGGGTGGCCTACTCATCTACCTTGCCATCTCCAAGAAACTGGAACCGGCGCTGCTGCTGCCGATGGGCTTTGGTGCCATCTTGGTGAACCTGCCCTTCAGTGGGGCAGTCACGCAGATGATGAGTGGCATCGGAGAGGTCGAGGGAATTCTTGACTGGCTCTTTGGCATCGGGATCAATGCCGCTGAGGCGATGCCGCTGTTGCTCTTCATCGGCATCGGGGCGATGATCGACTTTGGCCCGCTTCTGGTCAATCCCAAGCTGATCCTCTTTGGAGCCGCCGCCCAGTGGGGGATCTTCGCCACGATCAGCGTGGCGACGCTGTTGGGCTTCAACCTCGTCGATGCCGCATCTATCGGGATCATCGGAGCAGCTGATGGGCCAACCTCAATTCTGGTTGCCCAGGTCTTGGGATCCAAGTACATGGGTCCGATCGCCATCGCGGCGTACTCCTACATGGCCCTGGTGCCGATCATCCAACCCTTTGCCATCAAGCTGGTGACCACCAAGAAGGAGCGGATGATCCGTATGAGCTACAACCCTCGCTCGGTGGATAAGCGTGCCAAGATCCTCTTTCCGATCATCGTCACCGTCGTCGCCGGCTATGTAGCCCCTGCCTCGGTCTCGCTGGTCGGCCTGTTGATGTTCGGCAACCTCATCCGTGAGTGTTCGGTCCTGGATTCGCTCTCAGAGACAGCGCAGACGACCTTGGTCAACCTCATCACATTGCTGTTGGGCATTACCATCGCTTCGACGATGAAAGCCGAACAGTTTGTGACTATCCAGACGGTGATGATCATGGCCCTGGGGCTCTTGGCGTTCGTCTTCGACTCAATCGCCGGCGTGCTCTTTGCCAAGTTCTTGAACCTCTTTAGCAAGAACAAGGTCAACCCGATGGTGGGGGCTGCAGGAATCTCCGCCTTTCCGATGTCTGCGCGGGTCATCCAGCGCATGGGACAGGAGGCTGACCCCCAGAATCATCTGTTGATGCATGCGGTGGGTGCCAATGTCGCCGGCCAGATCGCCAGCGTCATCGCAGGCGGCGTCATCCTAGGCCTCGTGCCAGGCTTGCTGTAGGAGGGCAGAAGATGGATCAGAGCGCATTCAATGTATCGCTCATTCTCATGGGGCGTGGAATGGCTGCAATCTTTGTCGTCATCCTTGTCATCTACCTCGTTATCTTGGTATTGGGGAAGAAGAAGTAGGGCAGGCGAAGCGGATAGCTCAATAGGCCAACCGAGCAGAGTCGATCGGTTCAAAGATTCCTTTCTCTTTGTTCTTGCGGCAGTTGTCCCACGAGAAAATCCTTCCGCTCATTGTCAAAAAGACACCGGCAGGGAGGAGTTGGACAGCTGAGATGGCACAGCCGAGGTTGAAGATCGCATCCGATCCCTCAAGGGAGTAGGGGATCATCGCACCGGTGAGGACCACGGTCTTGGTATGCTCGGATGCAAGGGTGCGGGCGATGACCGCGGCTGTGTTGCACATGGTGTCCGTGCCGTGGATGATGACAATACGGTCCTCTGCACTATGGAGGCAGGCGTTGGCGATCTCCTGGCGCTGCTCTTCGGTCATATAGAGGCTGTCGACGGCAAGCGGCCCTTCGAGGTGGACCGTCAGGGTACAGCGGGCCTGGCCGAGGATTCGCGGCAGCTGGCTCTCTCTGAACGTCAGCTCTCCGCTGATGGCATCGTATTGCTTGTCGAAGGTCCCGCCGGTGGTGATGATCCGTACGTCTTGGGCCATAAAACTCCCCCTAGGCTGATTATCCTCAAGGTTCAGCTACTATGCAACACCACTTCGTCAATATCGGATGGGAGATCCCTCGCGCTGGCTGCGGTACATCCCTTCGATGAGTTTGACGGTCTCTCGCCCCTCTTCTCCGGGGGATGGCGGGATGGTATCGGTGAGGATGGCCTTGCTGAAGGCTTCGATCTGGCGGGTGAAGAAGTACGACACCGGGTCGATGGTGTTGAAGAAGGCAGTATCTTCGCCTTCCCACACCTTCAAGAGGTGCTGCTCGCCTTCCACGGTCCATAGGTCATTGACCGGAGGCTCCAACACCGAGCTGCGCCCGGCAATGAACATCGCACCCCCATCGGTCTGCACCCCCACCGAATAGGCAGCGGAGCCGTGGACGTGGACCTTGGCGTAGATACCGGGTTTCTGGGAGTTGGAGACAAGGATCGAAGCCATCGCCCCGCTTTCAAAGCGAACGGTGGCTACCGCAGTATCCTCCACCTCGATGTACGGGTGGTTGACGTTGTCCCACTGGGCGTACACCTCCTTCACTGGCCCGAGAAACCAGTGCAAAAGATCGAGTTGGTGGGGAGCTTGATTGATCAGGACCCCACCACCCTCAAGATCCCATTTGCCGCGCCACGGATCGCTGTTGTAGTACTCCTCATCGCGCCAGCCGAGCATCGTCACCTGAGCGATCATCGGCTTTCCGATCTTGCCGGCCTCGATCGCCGTCTTGATGCGCCGGCTAGCAGGAAGCCAGCGCCGCTGGCTGACCACCGAGAGTTTCTTGCCAACCCGGTTGGCACACTCGATCATCGCTGTACAGTCGCTGACGGTGAGGGCCATAGGCTTTTCCACCAGCACATGGGCCCCTGCCTCCAAGGCAGCGATGGTGTGCTCCTTGTGCAGTGGATGGGGTGTGGTGATGATCAATGCATCGACGCGCCCTTCGTCCACCATCTGGCCAATGTCGGTGAAGGGGAGGATATCCCACGTTTTGGCAAAGGCGGCACTCTTCTCTCGATCCCGGCCCCAAACGGCGACCAGGGTGCTGTCCGCTGCCGCCCTGATCGCCTTGGCGTGGACGTGGGCAACCTTTCCGTAGCCGATAAGACCATAGCGTACTGTACTCATGACTGTTCCTTCTTTACGGGATGAGGACGACCTTCAACAGGTCCTCCTCTTTGTTGTAGAGCTTCTTGAACCACGCCTCACCCTCACTGAGAGGGGCCGTAGCGCTGACCAGGTCGCGTACATTGAGTGCGCCACGTGCCATCATCGACAGGACTGCAGGGTACTCGCCGTTGATGGCGCAGCTGCCTTGCAATCTGATCTGGCGAGTGACCACGCTCTGTAGCGGGATCTCGACCTGGGGACTGACGTTCCCCACCAAGACAACAGTGCCGCCCTTGCGCGTTATAGATACCGCTGTCTTGATCGGACCACTGGCTCCTACCGCCTCGTAGACCGTTGGCACCATCGCCGCATCGGTGATCGTAACAATCCTACTGGCTTCTGAGGGGTCGAGGGCCCAGTCGGCCCCTACCTCGAGGGCCTTTTTGCGGCGGTGCTCATCGACCTCGATGGCGAAGATTCTACCGCTGGTCACCGTTCTGAGGAGTTTGATGATCAAGAGGCCGATGAGACCGGCACCAACGACCGCCACATCCTCGCCGAGCTTTGGATGGGCGAGGGAGATGGCATGAGCTGCCACCCCTGCCGGTTCGGCCATGGCCGCCTCGACGAAGGAGAGACCCTCTGGGAGGTGAAAGAGAGTCCGCTCCTCGACGATTGCGTACTCGGCAAAAATCCCATCATGTCGATACTCTTCACAGCTGACACCCAACACCCGCCGTCGGTCACAGAGGTTGAAGAGCCCGCTTCTGCAGAAGGAGCAGGAGCCGCAGAAGATCGTCGAATCGAAGGTTACCCGATCGCCGACCTTGAAGTCGGTGACAAGCTCTCCCACCGCTTCGATCACCCCCGATCCCTCATGGCCCATGATGATCGGCGGCCTTCTGCGTCCGGTCGACCCATCCCAGCCGTGGACATCGCTGCCACAGATCGCAGCAGCTTTGATCTTTAGCAGAACCTGTGTAGGGCCAGTGATCGTAGGTTTGGCAACTTCGCGATACTCCAGGCGTTTATACTCAGTCAATACCAGTGCTTTCATATCCTACCTCTGAATTCGCGCCGATCCACCGCCGGCCAGCGTTTCGACTTGCTCTAGTGTCGCCATCGTCGTATCACCTGGATAGCTGGTGAGCAGTGCCCCATGCGCCCAGCCGAGGTTCAGCGCCTCTTGGGGCTCTTTGCCGCTGAGCAGGCCGTAGATCAGGCCGCTGGCAAAGCCATCGCCGCCGCCGACGCGGTCGTAGATATCAAGCTCACAGGTTGGGGCTTGGTAGCCGACCCCGTTGATATGCAGTACCGCGCTCCAGCTGTGGCGGTTGGTTGAGTGGACCTGCCTCATCGTCGTGCCCACTGCCTGCATCTGTGGGTAGCGGTGGTACACCTGCTCCATCATCGCCCAGAAGGCTGAGGGGTCGAGCTTGCTTTTGGTGTGCACGTCCGGGCCCTTCAGGCCCAGCCCCATCTGCAGGTCCTCCTCATTGCCGACCAGCACATCGACGTGCTCGACGATGGAGGAGAGGACACGCTGTCCCTCTTTTTGGGGATCCTGGCCCGCCTTGACCATCGATTGCCACAGTTTGTGGCGATAGTTGAGGTCGAAGGAGATGATCGCCCCCTGCTCCTTGGCTTTCTGCATCATGTGGATGATCAGGGCGGGGGTAGTGGGGGAGAGGGCTGCGAAGATCCCGCCGCTATGGAGCCAGCGTACCCCGCCCTCAAAGAGCGTGTCGTAGTCGAAGCTCTGTTCATCCAATAGAGCAGCCGCTTCGCCCGATCGGTTGTAGAAGACCTGCGGGGCCCTGAGGCCCTGGCCACGGTCACTATAGACGTGGGCCATATTCGGGCCCCGAACCCCGTCGTGGGCAAAGCGCTTGTAGAAGGGCTTCACTCCCATCCGTCGCACCTCTGCTTCAATGCGCAGCCCTAGCGGGTAGTCCACCATCGCTGTAGCGATGGCGGTCCTCTGGCCAAAGGCGCGGCTGAGGTTCGCCGCCACATTGAACTCACCGCCGCTTACGTGCAGGTCGAAGGATGATGCGTACTCAAAGGGCGTAATGCCCGGGTCGAGACGGATGACCAGGGCTCCGAGGGCCATGAGGTCGACAGATGCCTCCTCTTTTTTCATCAGGTGCACTAGTGCCACGTGCCTGCCTCCTTTAGACTGAGTAGATCGTCGAAGCGGTGTCGCCGCCCCGGCCGGTCCAGTTGGTATGGAAGAACTCGCCTCGAGGGCGGTCGACCCGCTCATAGGTGTGGGCGCCAAAATAGTCACGCTGCGCCTGTAGCAGGTTCGCCGGTAGGCGCTCGGTGCGATAGCCGTCAAACCACGACAGTGCTGATCCGAGGCTCGGGGTGGGGATGCCGCTCAGCGCTGCCTGGGCGACTACCTCTCTCAAGCTCTGGTGCGCTTCAGCAAGAATTTGGGCAAAGTGCGGGTCCAGTACGAGGTTCTCCAACTGGCCATTTGCCTTGAATGCCTCGCTGATGTTGCCTAAAAACGCCGAGCGGATGATGCAGCCACCGCGCCAGAGCAAGGCTATCGAGCTGAGATCCAGATCCCAGCCCTGCTCTTCCCCGACGGCCTTGATCAGGGCGAAGCCCTGGGCGTAGCTGATGATCTTCGCTGCAAAGAGCGCTGCCTCCAAGGCTGTGATGAACGCCTTGGTATCGACAGGCGGTGCATTGAGGGAAAAATCGAAGCGTTGCGATGCTGCCTTGCGTTGGTCTGTGAGGGCGGAGAGGCTGCGGGCAAAGACTGACTCGACGATCAGGGTGAGGGGGACGCCTGCATGCAGGGCGTTGATGCCGGTCCACTTGCCGGTTCCCTTCTGCCCCGCTGCATCGAGGATATTGTCCACGAGGTAGCTGCCATCCTCCTCCTTGTAGGCGAGGATGTCAGCGGTGATCTCGATGAGGTAGGAGTCGAGCCGTCCGCGGCCCCACAAGCTGAAGATCTCATGCATCCGCTCGTTTGAGAGGCCCAAGAGGCGCCTCATCAGATCGTAGACCTCACCGATGAGCTGCATGTCCCCGTACTCGATGCCGTTATGCACCATCTTGACGAAGTGGCCGGCTCCACCGCTGCCGACCCAGGCGCAACACGGCACCCCATCGACGTGGGCGCTGATCGTCTGTAGCATCTCCTTGACATGGGGCCACGCCTCCTTTGAGCCACCAGGCATGATTGAGGGGCCTAAAAGCGCTCCTTCCTCTCCGCCTGAGACCCCGGTGCCGATGTATAGCAGTCCATGGTGTTCTACCACGGCCATGCGTCGTTGGCTATCTTCCCAGTTGGAGTTGCCCCCGTCGATGATGATGTCCCCCTTATCTAAGAGAGGGATCAACGCCTCGATGGTCTGATCGACCGGACCTCCGGCCTTGACCATCATCATCACGGTACGTGGCGTTTGAAGGGAGCCGACGAGCTCATCGAGGCTATAGGTGCCTATGATCTTCTTGCCCTTGGCCCTGCCTTGGATAAATGAGTCCACCTTATCGGTTGAGCGGTTGTAGACCGCTACGCGATAGCCCTTGCTCTCCAGGTTCAGGACGAGGTTTTCACCCATCACTGCCAGGCCGATCAGGCCGATGTCTGCTTTCATGTAGTTTCCTCTTGGTTATATTCGTCGCTTTGCGATGACCGATCGCATCTTATTCAGGTTCTCGACCCCTCGGTCGCCCATTAATTCCAATATTTCAACATAGAGCACGTCGATGAGGACCAGGGTTGTGATCCGCGCCGAGAAGGACTCAGCGACCACCGATGAGCGCCCGGCATTGACGGCGATGACCAGATCTGTGGCCTTGGCCAGCGGAGAGCGTGGGTTACTGGTCATGACGATGAGGCGACAGCCGTTGGCCTTCAGCTCTTCGGCCAGGGCGAGGGTGTCGTGACCACTGCCGGTGTGGCTGATCAACAGGGCCACATCGTCGCGTCTCCCCTGGCTGGCGAGCATCAGCTGCATATGGTAGTCGCCGCTGTACTGGCACACCAGGCCGGTCCTGATCATCTTATGGTATGCATCACAGGCGATGATGTTGCTGCCACCCAGCCCCATGAGATAGAGGCAGTGGGCGTTGGCCATCAGGCGCGCCGCCTCCTTGATGGTGGCGCGGTTGAGCTTGGCGTGGGTCTCCTCCAAGGTCGCGCAGGCGTGTTTGAAGACGATGTCCACCACATCGTCACCCTCATGGACTTCGGTCTCAAAGAGTTGCAACTCAGCCGGAATCGTCTCGCGTGCAAGGGCGATCCGAAAGCGTTGGTAGCCGCTGTAGCCAAGTTTCTTGGCGAAGCGGACCATCGTCGACTCGCTGATGCCGATGCGTTCGGCCAGCTCCTCGATGGAGGGATTCACTGACTCCTTGGGGTGGGCAAGGATGAAGTCGGCGATCTTCCTCTCCTTTGTACTAAGGCAGGAGTAGTTGGCCCTGATGGTGTAGATGGCACTTGCCTCGTGCATTGGCTTCTCCTTGTACTTCAGTATAGTATGAAAAAAATATTCAGGCAATTAGAAAAAATATTCATTTTGCGCTTCACAATTGGAAAAAACAGGGTATACTGAAGAAAAAGGATCACATACAAAGGAGTGTACCAATGAGAACAAATCGGTTTGTTGTTGTGCTCATGCTCGCCCTTCTGCTGGCTCTGCCGCTCTTCGCCCAAGGGACGAAGGAAGCTGCAAAGCCGGAGATTCGCGTATTGTTGGCCAACCACCCCTATGGGGAGTTACTGAAGACCAAGATTCCCGAGTTTGAGGCACAGACTGGCATCAAGGTGAACTATGAGAGCTTGCAGGAAAGTCAGCTGACACAGAAGCTGACCACCGAATTCGCTACCAAGAGTTCCACCGTCGATGTCTTCATGACCCGACCCCTTCAGGAGGGGTTGATGTTCATCAAGAACGGCTGGTACGAGGGCCTGAGTTCCTACGACTTCTCCGACTATCCCGCAAACTCGGTTGATATCGGCAGAAAGGGTGGGGTCGCCTACATCGTACCGCTGGTAACTGAGTGGCAGGTGCTCTACTACCGCAAGGACCTCTTCAAGAAGGCGGGCCTAGCGGTGCCGACCACCTTCGCTGAGCTTGAGAACGCAGCCAAGGTCCTCACGCGCGATGGCGTTGCCGGTCTTGCGAGCCGCGGCAGTGGAGCTGCAGCGGTAACCCAGCTCTCCTCCTACCTCTACAACTACGGTGGCAACTACCTTGAGGGTGGTAAGGCAGTCTTCGATACTCCCGAGTCGATCGAGGGCATCCGATTCTACGGCAAGCTTTTGGGCAACTACGGCCCGCAGGGCGTGACCAGCATGTCGTGGGAGAACATCATGCCGGTCTTCCAGGCAGGCAAGGCTGCCATGTGGACCGACGCCTCGGTCTTCTATGGCCAGATCGTCGACCCGGCCAAGACTTCAATTCCGGCCAGCGACATCGGCGTAGCCCAGCTTCCCCGTGGCCCAAAGGGCGACAGTCCCTTCATCGTGGTCAGCTGGGGCATGGCAATGTCCTCCGCCTCGAAGAACAAGGATGCTGCCAAGCAGTTCCTCGACTGGGCGACGAGCAAGGCATTGGCCAAGGAAGGGATGTTTGCCAACATCACCATGGCTCGCAACAGCGCATGGGCTGACAAGGACGTACGGGCGATCATGAACCCGGGCCTCGTCGAGACCCAGGCTCACGCTGCCAAGAACGGCTACCCCTTCGACCGCCCCTTCATGAGCGCTGTCGGAGCGGCACGCGACCTGATCGGTGAGGTGATCATCGAGTCGATTAACACCAAGGGCACCAGCACCCGTCTCGAGGCGCTGGCACGCGAGAAGGCTCGTGCTGTTGACGAATTGCTCAAGGCCGATGGTGAATACGGCCTCTGATTTCTGCCTAAACGTACTGGCCGACCGATTGCGGTCGGCCAGCCGTGCTCCAAGGAGATCACCATGATCCGCCAAGGCTTTGTTGAAAAGAACCTCCGCTTCCTCTTCCCGCTGCCCGCGGTGATCTTTGTGGTGGTGCTGATGGTCTTTCCGGTAGGGTATACCTTCTTCCTCTCCTTCACCAACTGGACGTTGACCAGCGGTAGGCCGTTGGCGGTCGTCCGCTTGGCAAGCTACATCCAGGTCCTGAAGGAGCCACGCTTTATCGAGGCGTTAGGACGGACCTTCTACTTTACGTTCGCCGCCGTCATCGCCGAGATGGTCCTCGGCACTGCCTTGGCTCTGGTCCTGCACCGATCGTTTGCCGGCAAGAATCTGATGAAGACGCTACTGCTCCTGCCACTGGTCGCAACACCGGTTGCCATCGGCATTGTCTTCAACCTCTTCTATGATCCGACGATCGGCATTCTCAATTACGTGCTCAGCGTCTTGGGGCTGCCGCAAAGTGGATGGGTCAGTGACGCAAAAACCGTCATGCCCTCACTGATCATCGTCGACATCTGGCAGTGGACACCGATGATCACGATCATCGTCCTCGCCGGTCTTGCCGGCTTGTCGACCGAACCGTATGAGTCGGCGATGGTCGATGGGGCCAATAGTCGCCAGGTCCTCTTTCGCATCACGCTGCCGATGTTGATGCCCACCATCCTCACCGCTGTGATACTGAGGGCCATCGATGCCCTCAAGACGTACGATATCATCTACTCGATGACCAGAGGAGGTCCTGGCTACGCCAGTGAGAACCTCAACGTGTTGGCCTTCAAGTACAGCTTCGAGTACTTCCGCATGGGACAGAGCGCCGTCATGCTCGTCTTCCTCTTTGTCATCGTGATGGCATTCAGCCTCGTCGTGATGCGCCTCAGACGCGCCTTTGAGATGTAGGGGGAGTCGATGAACAAAAGAACCCTCAACACGGCCCTCTTCTACCTTGTCATCATCCTCATCGTCATCCCGATCCTCTTTCCCTTTGTGTGGATGCTGATGAGTTCCTTCAAGACCCAGGTCGACATCATCAGCTGGCCGCCGCGTTTCATCTTCAATCCGGTGATGCGCAACTACCAGCGCGTCTTCATCGAACAGGACTTCCTCCACTACATGAAGAACTCGGTGATTGTCTCGGTGTCAGCGGTGGCGCTGTCACTGATCCTCGGCCTGCCCGCAGCCTATTCGATCGCCCGCTACAAGCAAAAGAAGCTCTCTATCTTCATCCTCGTCGCCCGCCTGATGCCCGGCATCTCCTTTCTGATGCCCTGGTACATCGTCTTCAGCCGTCTGCACCTGATGGACAGCTACATCGCCCTGATCCTCAGCCACATGCTCATCGCCTTGCCGCTTGTCGTCTGGGTCATGAGCCCGTACTTCGACGCTGTGCCTCGGGAACTTGAAGAGGCCGGCATGGTCGATGGCCTGACCCAGCAGGCAGCCTTTTTGAAGATTCTCCTGCCTCTGAGTGGGCCGGGGGTAGTGACGGCGACAACCCTCTCGTTCATCTTCAGCTGGAACAACTTCATGTTCAGCCAGGTCCTCAGCCAACAGAAGACCCGCACTCTGCCCATCGCAGTCTACAACTTCCTCTCCTACGTCGAGGTTGACTGGGGGGCGGTCATGGCCGCTGCGGTGGTGATCATGGCACCGGCGATCGTGTTGACGATGTTCTTCCAGAAGTACGTGATCAAGGGTCTGACTACCGGGGCAGTGAAAGGCTAGCGCCCCTGTCCCTGCTCTGCTACCATCGAGGTAGGAACGGCGTCATGAGAAGCGTTGGCGTTCACTACAAACGGTGGGCGTACCACCCCTACGATGCCTCGCTCTTCATCGCCTGGGCTCGTGAGCTCGGCTACGACCAGGTGGAACTCGATGCACGCGCGCTCATGGAGAGCTCGATCCTCACCCGTACTCGTATCGGCTTTGAGGCACGTACCCACCGCATCTACCTCAGCTATGGATGGACTAGTGACCAGACAACCGACCTCGCCTCCCTCGATGAGACAGCGCGTCGCGACGCGACCGCCCACCTGGGCACGCTCATCAAGACGATCGGGCAGATGGGCGGAGGGGTACTCAACGGCGCCTTTTACGCTCCCTTTCCTCCCAGATGGGAGCTCAGCGGGGATCGTGAGCGCCTACTGGGCCAACTGGTCAAGTCATTGAGGGCATTGGCTGTTGTCGCCGAAGATGAAGATGTGCTACTGAACATCAAGCCGATCGCATCTGATGAGCACTTCCTCATCCCCACCGTCGAGCGTGCCTTGGCGTGCGTGCAGGCAGTCAACCACAGCTCGGTCAGCCTCGACCTCGATACCTACCACATGGCAAAGGAGGAAGCGAGTATCGAGGCGGCGATCGTACAAGCCGGAGTCTATGTGAAGACGGTCCATGTGCGTGACAGCAACCAGGGGCGGGTCGGCGAGGGGACGATCGACTGGACGGCGGTGCGACGCGGTCTTGATGCCATCCACTACGACGGACCGTTGATTCACAACCCTACCGTGCTCAGCGAAGTGGTTGCCTCGGTCCATGAGAGTCGGCTCATCAGGAGTCTGTTGGTTGATCCTTGAGCGAAGAGGGGGAGATGCCCCAGTGTTGGCGAAAGAGGCGGCTGAAGTAGTTGGTATCGGAAAATCCCGTTGCCTCAGCTACCTCCTTGACGGTAGTGGCCCCCTCGTCAAGAAGGAGTCGAGCCTTCTCCATCTTCTTGGTGTTGACGTACTCGACAAACGTCGAGCCGAGGTAACTCTTGCAGAGCTTTGAAAAGTACTTGGCGTTGATGCCTACCAGATTTGAGACCTCTTCAACGGAGAGGGAGAGGTTCAGGTGCTCATCGATGTACTGCCTGACGAAGGCAAAGGGGCGCTCATAGCGGTCTCGGCGGTCGATGAGGACTGCCTGGCTTGCCAGGTCGATGAGGTCCATCAAGAATATCTCAAGTTCCATCACACTCTCCTTGGGCACCTTGCCGACCGCCAAGAGGGCGATGGCCTTGGTGATCTCCCAGGCAAAGAGACTGACCAGCTCGCCTAGGTCCTGGGCTGCCTCATCTTCTTCTTGTGCCGACAGGAGGGTGTCGATGATCTGGTGGGCGATGGTGCGCGCCTTCTCACCATCGCCACTAAGGGTGTGGGCCACCATCTGGGTCATGAGGGTGTGGGTGTGGACCTGCTCTAGGGGCTGAAGGAGGACCTGGCTGTAGCGTTGGAGGCCCAGGTGGTGTTGCTGGGCCCAGTTGAAGGCGATTGAGGCGGTGGCGATGGCGTTGGGAATCTGTTGCAGTGATGTGAAGGGAACACCGCTGCCGATGGCGATCGCCCCACCATCCTCGCGCGGTAGTTGCTCGATCAGCTTGGCCTCCTGGGTGGTAAAGAGCAGGACGGTGGTGCGGTCGGGGGAGGGGAAGTAACACGCCTGGGCGCGTAGTGGCCTCAGCACGCGCTTGAGCGCTTCGCTGTCAAGGCCCTTGATGACCAGCGCAACGCCCTGGCGGTCACGGATCCCTTGGACCGCAAAAAAGTTCTCCATCGCTTCAGAACTCACCCGCCCGTACTTCAGCGCTGCGAAGAACTCACGGCTGAAGACCTTCAGTACCTGGCGCATCTGGTCACTGTGCTCCTGCTCATCCTGGCGACGCTGATCGAGGTTTGTGATCAGGCGGTCGAGCAGGTCATAAACCTCCTTGGCTTGCACCGGCTTGACTAGGTACTCGCTGGCATTGAGGCGGATCGCCTGCTGGGCGAACTCGAAGGTAGACCAGGCAGTGAGGAAGACGATCTGGCACTCATCGTGGTGCTCACGGATCATGCGGGCAGCCTCGATGCCATCCATGCCGGGCATGCGGATATCCAAAAAGACGATCTCGGGCTTGTGCTGGTCGGTCAATGCGACCGCCTCAACGCCGTTCTTTGCCTTGATGATCCTCAGCGGCAGGCGGGCACGACGAACCAACAGCTCGATGGCATCGCACTCCAGCGGTTCGTCGTCAGCGATCAGTAGGGTGTACACTCTTCTTTCCTCCGCTTCGGTAGGGCAGGGTGATGGTCACCGTCGTGCCCCCCGCCTCATTGACGCGACCGATATCGACCTGAGCCTTGCCTTTGTAGTAGAGATTGAGCCGGTCGGTGATATTCTTGATGCCGATGTGCTGCTTGCCCTCCTTCTGAGCTCGACCTAGCTGCTCAAGGTCGATCCCTACCCCGGTATCGGTTATGGTGATGACCACGCTCTTGGCCACCTCGGCGACAGCGATCGTCACACTGCCGCCCTCGACCTTTGGCTCAAGACCGTGAATCATCGCGTTTTCGACGAACGGTTGGACCACCAGCGGCGGGATTCGCAGGTCACTGAGCTGGGGTGGGCATTCGACTGAGAAGGTGAGGCGCTCCTTGAAGCGGTACTGCTGGATGGTCAGGTACTTACGCACAAAGAGCAGCTCTTCGGCGAGGGTGACATCGTCGTGGTGCTGCAGTGTGTAGCGAAAGATCGAGGCGAGGGTGTCCAAGAGGTCGACGGTGGCGTCGGCACCCTCAAAGAGCGCGGTGCGGCTGATGACATTGAGGGTGTTGAAGAGAAAGTGGGGATTAATCTGACTTTGCAGGGCGTTGTAGCGCGCCTTCTCAAGCTCCCGCGTCGTTCTTATGCGCTCGACCTCCTGGCGGTGGATCCGCTTTTCCAGCTGGGCGTTCTCCTCGATCATCTCCATGCGCTCGCGTAGGCTTTCGCGCATCTGGTTCATCGACTGCTCCAGGTACTGCAGCTCAACCGGCCCTTCGATTGGGATCTCAGGCCCATCGAAGTGGCCGTTGATGATCTGGCGGGCGCTCTGCACCATTGTATCGACCGGGCGCACCAGGCGCATGGTCATCTCATAGGTGGCGATGGTGTATGTGATGGCGATCAGGACGAAGAGCAAAATCGTGATGGCCCGGTAGTTGAGGATCTTGTGCTCGGTGGTGAGGATCCAGGCGATGTCGGCTCTGACGATCAGGGGAAGGTAGCGGTTGACGGTATACTCCTGCAGGTATGTATAGACCTTGTCGGTGGCATAAAAGCGACTGAAGTACTCAGGACTCTGCCGGTCCTCCATGGACAGCAGAGCTTCTAGGCTCTCTGCGATGAACTGTAGGCCGTTGGCGATTCCTTTTTGGATGAAGTATCGGCTACTGTCGCTCTCATAGTCGACAGCGAGGCGGTGGAGGGTGATGCGTAGGTCATGGTTGAGGATCTCAAGCTCCTCGTTCAGAGACGAGGCGGCAAGCGGATCATCCTCGCCTATGATCTGGGTGAAAAGAAGGCGGTGTTGGCTGATCTGGCGGCTGAGGGTGTTGATCGCCTCGTACTGGGAGTTTCTGCTCTGCATTTGGGCCAGCAGGGTGAACAATAGGCCAAAGAGGATGATGACAGAGGCGAGGATGATGATGAGCATGCCCAGGTTGTAGGAGAGGAGCCACCCCTGTAATGTTCCCCGCTGTCGCTTAGCCGCTGTACCCATAGGCCAACAATATCGTAGAGAGATGGGGTTTTCAAGGCAATTGATCGTCATCGCTATGTATTGATACTCGGGGTAGAGTAGCAGAAAAGGAGAAAATTCGCTCAGTTTTTCCCATTATTCCGACTACCTTGAGAGACAGCGGTCATCCATACTGTAGGAGAAACAACATTATTGTTCCTTAAGGAGGAACCTATGAAGAAAGTACTAGTAACGCTGTTGGTGGTTACCCTGCTCGCCGGTGTGGCGTTTGCACAGGGTGGCCAGGAGAAAGGGGCTAGCGCAAAGCCGATCGTTCTGCGCCTCGCTGACAACCAGCCCATCGGGTACCCCACCGTCGTCGGTGATGAGGACTTCGCCCGCCGCGTAGGCGAGTACACCAACGGCCGTATCAAGGTCGAGGTGTACCCCCAGGGGCAGCTCGGAGATGAGAAGAGCGCGATCGAGCAGGTCCAGTTCGGTGGCATCGACTTCACCCGTGTCTCCATCTCCCCGCTCAGCGACTTCCAGCCGCTGCTCAATGCTCTGCAGATGCCGTACCTCTACCGCGATGCCGACCACATGTGGAAGGTCCTCAACGGCGAGATCGGCGACTACTTCCTCAACTCGATGACAGCGAAGGGCTTCGTCGGCCTTGTCTACTACGACAGTGGGGCTCGTAACTTCTACACCACCAAGAAGCCGATCTACACGGTCGCTGACATGAAGGGAATGAAGATCCGTGTCCAGGAGTCCAGCCTGATGATGGGTCTTGTCCAGGCCCTCGGCGCTGTCCCCACCCCGATGGCATACGGCGACGTCTACAGCGCACTGCAGACCGGCGTCATCGACGGGGCAGAGAACAACTGGCCCTCGTACGACACCTCCAGCCACTACGAAGTAGCCAAGTTCCTCTCCATCGATGAGCACACCCGTGTTCCTGAGATGATCATTGCCAGCAAGATCACGATGGACAAGCTCAGCGCCGAGGATCAGGCGATCATCAAGCGCGCAGCTCGCGAGAGCCAGGCCGTCCAGATCAAGAGCTGGGCTGACTTCGAGAAAGTCAGTGAGGCAAAGGTCCGCGCCGCTGGCTCGAAGATCAACACGATCAACGACCAGGCCGAGTTTGCCGCTGCCATGGCTCCGCTCTACCAGTCGATGCTCAATGCCGAGCAGAAGAGCTGGGTCGAGAAGATCAAGGCGGTGAAGTAAGGGCGCACTGTATCTACGATGTGGGGCCCAAAGGTCCCACATCGTTGTGTTCACAACTTTTTGTGGAGGTACCCCATGGAGCGGTTCAAGACGATACTGGACTCCGTTTTTTCCTGGGTTCTCAAGTTGGCTATGGTGCTCTTGGTGGCGATGGTGATCATCGTCTTCACCAACGTAGTGCTGCGATACGGATTCAAATCCGGGATTCGATGGGCCGAAGAGATGAGCCTGGTCATTGTCATTTGGTTTACATTCATCTCCATGGCCCTCGGTGTCAAGGAGAACCTGCATATCAACATCTCCCTGCTTCCCCGGAAGCTCGGATACAACTTTTTTGTCGTCCTCGACCTCTTGAAGAATGGGTTGCAGGTCTTCCTCGGCTCAATCTTGGTCATCTATGGATGGAGGCTGACCGTCAACGGTCATAAGAGCCGGCTGCCGGCGACCCATATCCCCAACTCGGTGAACTACCTGGTCCTGCCGATCGTCGGTATCTTCATCATCCTCTATGCCGCTCTCTACTTCTATGAAGACTTGAAGAAATTCCACAAACGAGGAGGTGCTGCATGAATGCGCAGATGGGTACGTTCATTTTGATCGGCTCCTTTGTCGGCTTGATGCTGCTCAAGTTCCCGATCACCTTCAGCCTCTTTATCTCCTCGATCTTCACGGCGATATACCTGCATATTCCGCTCATGTCGATCGTGCAGCGTCTGGTCAGTGGCGTGAACTCCTTCAGCCTCTTGGCGATCCCGTTCTTCATCCTCAGCGGTGAGATCATGAGCCAGGGAGGAATCTCGCGCCGCCTGGTCGGCTTTGCAAACGCCCTCATTGGATGGGTGCGTGGCGGCCTTGCCCAGGTGAACATCCTCGCCTCGATGTTCTTCGGTGGCATCAGCGGGTCGGCGGTCGCTGACGTCAGCTCCATCGGTGCGATGTTGATCCCGATGATGGTCGATGATGGCTACGACGCCGACTTCTCTGTCGCCGTCACCGTCACCAGCGCCTGTCAGGGGGTCCTGATCCCGCCGAGCCACAACATGATCATCTTCGCGATGGCAGCCGGTGGCGGTGTGTCGGTAGGCAAGCTCTTCCTCGGTGGCCTGATCCCCGGTGTCGGGCTGGGGCTCTTTTTGATGATTCCCACCGCGATCCTCGCCTACAAGCGCGGCTACCCCAAGCAGAAACCGTATGGATGGAAGAAGAGTCTTTTGCTCGCCCGCGATGCGTTCTTCGGCCTCTTTACGATCATCATCATCATGGGAGGGGTCATCAGCGGAGTCTTCACTGCAACTGAGTCTGCAGCGGTAGCCGCTGTCTATGCCTTCGTCATCACCTTCTTCGTCTACCGGGAGATCCCGGTCAAGCAGATGTGGCCGATCCTCTCCAACTCACTGAGGACACTGGCGATGGTGATGAGCCTGATCGCAGCAGCCTCCTCCTTCGGCTACCTGATGGCTTACCTGAGAATCCCGCAGGCGGTGACCAACGGCCTGTTGACGATCACCGAGAACAAGATCGCCTTGATCCTGTTGATCAACCTCATGCTCTTGGTCCTCGGTACCGTCATGGACATGGCCCCCCTGATCATCATCACCACCCCGATCCTCTACCCGGTCGTGGTGGGGTATCTGGGCATGGACCCGATCCAGTTCGGTGTGATGTTGATCCTCAACTTGGCCATCGGCCTGACCACCCCGCCGGTAGGGTCGGCGCTCTTTGTCGGCTGCTCGATCGGAAAGATCTCCATCGAGACAGCGACCAAGGCGGTGCTGCCCTTCTATGTCGTGATGGTCATGGACCTGCTCTTGGTGACCTTCATACCGGCCATGACGCTGTGGCTGCCCAAGGTCATGATGTAAGATTTCGCATATTCACACTCCCTTCCTCTGCTTCCAGGAGAACTCCTGGAAGCATGTTTTTTATCTGGTCAAAACCGCTCACAGACATTGGCGCACCAGAGCGATGAGGTGTATCATAGCGGGCATAAGGAGTGTCTATGCTACCACAAGAGATCATCGATGCCTGGGCGATGCGCGAGATGGCATTCGTGTTGACCACTGTAGACGAGAGCGGAAAGCCCAACAGCGTGTGGGTCATCAGCTCAGGGTTGTACAGCGATGAGCATATCGTCATCGCCGACAACTACTTTGACAAGACGCGGGCCAATATCCTGGCCACCGGCATAGGGGCGGTGCTCTTCATCACCAAAGACGGGGTGAGCTACCAACTCAAGGGGAGGCTGAGCTACCACACTTCCGGCCCCTTCTATGCCTTCATGAAAGAAGTCACCCCGCCCAAATACCCAGGCCATGCAGCTGCCGTGCTGCACGCCACTGAGATCTACAAAGGATCGGTCCGTCTGCTTTAGGCCTTCATCAGCGCCGCACCCTGGGCGATGGTCTCTCCGAGAGCGAGGCGGATCCGCTCTAGGCCCAGGCAAGCGCGACGATAGTGCGCCTTCGCGCGCTTTGCCTGCTCAGGCAGCGATCGTAAGATCAGTTCCTCGTAGACTGAGGCGAGGGAGGCGACCTGTGCCTCGATGGTGGCGTAGTCGGCCTTCAGGCGCTCAAAGCGCCTCAAAAGTCGGGTAAGGCGCCCAAGCGCAGCCCGCTGGTACCCGACTAGTAGCTCATCGACCAAGTCTGCTACTGCTACGATGCGCTTGATGCGGTAGGCATTGGTTCCGGCGAAGACAAAGCCGCTCTCCATGGTCCCTTTACGGGCGTTGTTCAGCGCAATTGAGATGCAGTAGTGAGCCTCTTGGGCCTTGCACGAAGAGAGGCACTGATAGGCACAGCGAAAGGCCGGGCGTAGACCCGCTTCGCTGTCGGTGATGAAACGATTGCGGATTGCCCTGCCGATCATCCCAACCGGACTGTCGATGAGGCCGATATCCTCTTTGCGTGCCTTGATGTACGCCTCTTTGAAGTGAATGTCGGCATCGCACTCCTTTGTGGCGACAAAGCGGGTGCCCATCTGCACCGCCGAAGCGCCAAGACAGAGGAGGCGGTGGATATCCGCTCCGCTGTACACGCCACCGGCTGCGATGACCGGGATGGCAGAGCCCCGACTCGACTCAAATGGCCTAAGGGCGTCCACGACCTCGACCACAAGGCGTTCGATCTGGTAGGCAGGATCGTCGAGCTGCTCGGCAGTGAAGCCTAGGTGGCCGCCTGCCTTCGGCCCCTCGACGACAATGGCGTCGGGGATATCGTTGTACAGCTTCTCCCACATGCGAAAGATCATCGAGGCGGCGCGGGCGCTGCTGACGATCGGAACGACCTTGATGTTCGCCTCACGCAGCTGCGTAACCGGCATCCCCTTGATCGGAAGCCCGGCTCCAAGGAAGATCAGGTCGACCCGCTCTTCGATGCAGACGGCAAGGAACTGGTCAAAGTCACTGATGGCCACCATGATGTTCACCCCGATGATCCCATCGGTCAGGGAGCGCGCCTTTTTGATCTCGCTACGAAGAGCTCGGATATTGGCGGCCTGCCCATCTTGGAAGTAGCCCTTCTCCATGAGCCCGATGCCATTGGCTGCAATGACCCCGATGCCCCCGGCATTGGCGACAGCGCTGGCAAGGCCGCTGAGGGAGATCCCAACACCCATTCCCCCCTGGATGATCGGGGTGGGGGCCACCAGATCGCCGATTGTCAGTGCCGGCCATGATGGGGTTGATGCGAGCAGCCGGTCGATGCTCTTTTTGACTGAGAGGTGGATATTGGTCTGTTGGACAGTTTCCTTGAAGTATGTGAGCAGTGAAGGGAGGGTAGTGTGCGTCATAGGCACCTCCAAAGCAAAGGATAGGCTTAATATAACACAATAACAAAAAGTGTAATAGTGTAAGATTAACAATTGAGGAGTCTATCGCACCATGGCTTGCGGGGTATGGATTGCATGAGCTTTCCTCTGTTCGCGGTGTATGACAAGGGCCTCATTGGCGATTCTTGTCAGAGATGTCGATACATTGATCTTGATCGAAGCCAAAGTCCATGAGAACCCATCGCCTTCGATGCAGGAGGTGGTCGAGTTGCCTCATCCTATACGTTCTCACCTTCATGCCCAAGCGGTTTTTCCGCGAGCGCCCTACCTAGCCCTTTTTCCGTTCATACGGTGTTTGTTTCAACGGCAGTGAGTTGCGCTCGATGAAGTCGGTGCGATAGTACGCTGCCGCAATCGCTGGGGCGGTAGCCAAGGTGGTTAGCTCGCCGACCCCTTTTGCCCCATAGGCGATGGGGTGGCGTTCAGGTCCTTGGACGACCTTGACCTCGATCGGGGGTACCTCGGTTGCCTTCAGCAGGCCGAGGGTGGCGAACTTGACTGCCGGATTGCCCTCCTCGTCGATAGGGAAGTGTTCGGTGAGGGCGTAGCCCATCCCCATGGCAACTCCGCCCTCGACCTGGCCGGTGAGGCTCTGGTAGTTCACCACCTGCCCGACGTCACAGGCGGCGACGATCTTCGCTACCCGCCTATCGTCGTCAAGGGTAGCGACCTGGGCGCTATAGCTATAGGCGACGTGGCTGACCGGGTGCTCTTTGGTACTGCCAAAGACATCGGTCTCTCCAATGTATTCGCCGTCGAACTCCATCCCCTCAAGCTCGTCCAATGTCCGAGTGGCCAACGCCTCCTTGAGCTTCAGTGACGCCCGGCGCACCGCCTCACCGGTGAAGAGGGTCTGTCGGCTCGCCGTTGAGGTGCCGCTGTCCGGGGTACGGGCGGTATCGGGCTCCTCGACGACAATCTGGTCGCTTCTGAGGCCGCAGCTTTCGCCGACCATCTGCATGCAGACAGTGGCCACACCCTGACCCATGCAGGCGGCGCTGGTGCGTATGTGGACCATCCCTCCTTCGACTGAGAGGATACAGCGTCCGGTATCCGGGTAGCCTCCACCGAGGCCGGTGTTCTTGAACGCAGCGGCGATACCGGCAGTCGGAGATGCGTAGAACGCATCCTTGACTGCCTCAAGGCACTCGATGATGCCGGTATCGGGTCCGGCGATCTGGCCATTGGGGATCGTATCGCCGGCTTTGAGTGCATTGAGGCGGCGGATCTGCCAGTGGTCGATGCCGACTGCATCGGCGAGCAGGTTCATCACCGTCTCGATAGCAAAGCAGCTCTGCGTCACCCCAAAGCCTCGGAACGCTCCGGCCGGCACGACGTTGGTGTAGACCGCACGCCCTTCGCTCTCGAAGGCGGGGATACGGTAAGGCCCGGAGGCGTGGATGCAGGCTCTCTGGAGGACCGGGCCTCCCAAGGAGGCGTAGGCGCCGGTGTTGGAGTAGATCGATGCCTTCATCGCCGTAAGCCGTCCGTCCTTGTCACAGCCGACGGTGAGGTCGATCTCCATCGGGTGGCGCTTGGGGTGGACAGCGATCGACTCCTGGCGGCTGAGCTTGACTTTGACCGGCTCGTCGCAGAGATACGCTGCCAAGGCTGCGTGGTGCTGTACGCTCATGTCCTCCTTGCCACCGAATCCTCCGCCGACGAGCATCGAGTGGCAGCGCACCTTGTGTGGCGGCAGGTCGAGCATCGTGCAGATCTCACGCTGCTCATCGTAGATCGACTGGCCGCTGGTGTGGACCAAGAGCCCTCCCTCACCGTCAGGGAGGGCGACAGCGCACTCGACCTCCAAGAAGGCGTGCTCAGTGAAGGGGGTAGAGAAGTGGCGGCTGATGACGTGGGCGCTCTTCTCTAGCTCCTCTTCGACGTCACCGCGCTTAATGTGCTGGTAGCTGAGGATATTGCCGCCTTTGTGGATCGCTGGTGCCCCATCGGCAAGGGCATCGTCGATGGTGAGCATCGGCTTCAGCGGCTCGTAGGTGATGCTCACCAAGTGCGCAATCTCATCGAGGCTGTCAAGAGAGGAAGATACCACCAAGGCGATTGCATCGCCGGTGTAGCGGGTGATCTCCCCGACTGGGATGAGGACCGGCCAATCTTGGACGAGGTGGCCGATGATGTTGTGCGGTACCTGGTCTGAGGTGATGAGACGGATGAAGTGGGGGTGCGCCTCTGCCTTGCTGCCGTCGATGGAGAGGACGCGGGCTCGTGGATAGGCAGAGCGGATCGCCTTGGCATAGCGCATCCCATCGATGCGGATATCGTCGGTATACAGGCCGGTTCCGAGGACCTTCGCCTCGGCGTCGATGCGTGGGTAGTGGGAGCCGAGAGCCAGGTCATTGCTCTGCTGTGGGACAGGCAAGCCTTCGCGCAGCATCTGGGCGGCACGCAAGATCGCCAGCTCGATCTTCTTGTAGCCGGTACAGCGGCAGATGTTCCCCTTGATCGCTTCCTTGACCTGCTGGATAGTCGGGTTTGGCTCTTGGTCGATCAGGGCCTTGGCGCTGATGACCATGCCGGGGGTACAGAAGCCACACTGCACAGCCCCCTCGACTGCGAAGGCCCAGGTGTAGACCTCAGCTTCCCGGGCGCTGAGGCCTTCGATGGTGGTCACGCTCTTGCCTTGGAGCTTTGAGAGGCGAACTGCACACGCCTTGACCTTCTTGCCATCGATGATGACCATGCACGTGCCGCACGCCCCCTCACTGCACCCATCCTTGGTGCCGGTGAGGGCGAGCTCCTCACGCAGGAACGTGAGCAGCTTCTTGTCAGGGCCATGATACTCGATCGGGTTTCCGTTCACGCTGAATGCATACATAGCTTCTTCTCTACTCTATATGCCAGCCGCTTAGCCTCGGCAGGATCTGCCTCGGTCTGTGATACTGCAATCGAAGGCGCTTAGCCAGAGGGCTAAATCCGTTTTTCCCGATTAAAGGGCTTGCCCAGCGCACTGGGGCCCAAGAGCTGACTCTCCCGGCTGAAGGCCAATACGACGATGACCAGCACGTAGGGCAGCATTACGGCGAACTCATAGGGGAAGGCGATGCCCTGGCCCTGGATGGCCAGCTGCAGGCTCTGGGCGAGGCTGAAGAGTAGCGCCCCTCCCATGATCTTCACCGGGTGCCAGTGGCCGAAGTAGACCAGGGCGACGGCGATGAAGCCGCGGCCGGCGATGATGCCGTCGCTGAACATCTTTGCCTGGCAGAGCGAGAGGTACGCTCCGGCAAGGCCTGCAAGGGCGCCGCCGACGGCGAGGGCCTGGTAGCGTACCCTGTTGACGTTGATGCCGATCGAGTCAGCGGCCCGTGGGTTGGTCCCCACCGCACGAACGCGTAGGCCCCATGGGGTCTTGAAGAGGATGTACCAGGACAGGGGGACAAAGAGGAAGGCGAGGTAGACGACCACGTTGTGGCTGAAGAAGATCGGGCCGATGATCGGGATCGCTGACAGCAGCGGGATCGGGGTGCGGTCGATGCCGATGACCGACTGGGTGCCACCGATGAAGTGGCGAAATAGCGTGCCGGCAACGCCGACACCGAACATCTGCAGCCCGATGCCCGCGATGCCCTCCGGGGCGCGGAAGGTGACGACGACCAGGCCAAAGAGGGTGCCAAAGAGAGCGCCCACTCCCATGGCGAGTAGGAGGCCGAGCACATTGTAGATCTCGGCGGTCGGTCCACCATGGCCGACGGAGTAGGGCACCAGCATGCCCAAGAAAGCGCCCATCGCCATGATGCCCTCGCAGCCGAGGTTGAAGACCCCGCTGCGCTGGTTGAACATCTCCCCGAGGCTTGCGATCAGAAGGGCTACTGAGAAGGGGATGCCGAGGCTCAGGATATTGACAGCGGTGTTCATGCTTCCACCTCCGCGCGTACGGTACAGCGCCTCTGGTACCAGCGCCAGACGCGCTCGGCCAGGTAGGGGTCGGCGAGGATCATCTTCGTGGCGACGATGACCAGGATGATGATGCCTTGCAGGACGTTGATCATATTCGCCGGAACACCGACCAGACGCTGGGTCATATCGGAGCCGACGATCAAGAGGCCGAAGAAGAAGGAGGCCGGGATGATGCCGATCGGCGACAGGCCGCCGAAGAGGGCGACGACGATGCCGCTGAAGCCGTAGCCGGCGGTGATGCCCTCAAGGGCGCGACGGTGCACCCCCGCCACCTCAATGGCGCCGGCGATGCCAGCAAAGGCGCCGCTGATGACCATCGAGACGACCAGGTACCACGCCACGCTGATGCCCCCGTAGCGTGCAGCGCGGCCGCTTGCCCCGCTTGCACGCATCTTGTAGCCGAAGTCTGTCTTCCACAAGAGAAAGTAGATGAAAGCAGCAAGGGCGAGGGCGATGAAGAGGCCGGTGTGCAGGCGTGTTCGGGGAATGAAGCGCGTCAGCCAGAGGTTGCGCGTCAGGCGCATCGACTGGGGAGTGCCGGCTCCTCCGAGGGTTTTTTCGGCCGGGTCGAGGAAGGGGCCGCGCAGCATGAAGGTGTAGAACTGCGCTGCGATGTAGTTGAGCATGACCGTCGAGAGCAGTTCACTGACCTGTAGCTTTGCTCTGAGGATGCCTGCGATGAAACCCCACGCCCCACCGAAGAGCGCTCCGGTGAGGATGGCCAGGGGAATGAGGATGACCTTGGGCAGCGTCGGAAGAGAGAGGGCGACCATCGTAGTGCCCAATATCCCCATCATCATCTGTCCTTCGGCGCCGATGTTGATGATGCCGCTGCGGTACGCCACGCTGATGCCCAAGGCGATGATCGACAGCGGGATCGCCCTGAGCAGTACCTCGCTGATCTGCAGCGTGCTCTTCAGCGGCTCAAGGAGGATGACCAGGTAGGTCTTGGCCACATCGGCTCCGATGGACAGGAGGATGATCGAGCCGGCCCCCATCGCAGCTGCGATGGCCAGGGCGATGATCGTGATCTTGTAGATAAGTTTAAAGTGCTTGGTCATCGCCCACTCCTGCCATCAAGATACCGAGCTTACGCCGGTTTGCGTCCTTGCGATCGAGGATCTGCTGGATCTTGCCCTTGAAGATCACCGCGACGCGGTCGGAGAGATCGAGGATCTCGTCAAGCTCCTCGCTGATGAGCAGGATCCCGACCCCCTCGCGCCGCTTCTCCAGAAGCTGTTTGTGGATGAACTCGGCCGCTCCGAGATCCAGGCCCCTGATGGGGTAGACTGCCAGGAGGAACTTCGGCTTTCGACTGATCTCGCGGGCGAGGATCACCTTCTGGATATTGCCCCCTGACAGAGATCCGGCGGCGACCGAGGTGTTGGGGCTACGGATATCGAACTTGACCCTGAGCTCGGTGGCGTTTTCCTCGATGGCCTTGTTCTTGAGGAAGTGGTGGTTGGAGAACTCTTCGCGCTCGGTGTCCTTGAGGATGAGGTTCTCCTTCAGGCTGAAGGAGGGCACGATTCCTTCGGTGTTGCGCTCTTCGGGGATGTAGCCCATGCCGCTGTCGATGATGTGATGCGGGCTCTTGTTGGCAAGATCCTCACCATAGAAGAGGATTTGGCCTCGTTCGACTCTCCTCAGGCCATTGATCGCCTCGGCGAGCTCTCGCTGTCCGTTGCCTGAGACGCCGGCGAGGCCGACGATCTCGCCACAGCGGACGGCGAGGTTGAAGCCATCGAGGGCGAGGAAGCCACGGTCGCTTTTGACATCAAGGTCCCTGATGTCCAGCACAACGGCGCCGCTACACGCCTCCTCTTCATTGACCGGCAGCTCGACCTCGTGGCCGGTCATCAGGGCGGCGATATCCGCCATCGAGTGGTCGGCGGTCTTCCCTTCGTAGACCACCGCCCCATGGCGGAGGATCAAGAGGTTATCGCAGAGGTTCTTCACCTCCTGCAGTTTGTGACTGATGAAGATGATGGAGAGCTCGCGCTTCATCCGCTTGAGCAGGACGATGAGCTCATCGGTCTCCTGGGGAGTGAGGGCACTGGTCGGCTCGTCGAGGATCAAAAAACGAGCGCCCAGACAGAGGGTCTTGACCAGCTCGACGCGCTGTTGCTCTCCGACGGAGAGCTGCCAGATATACGCATCGGGGTCGACGGCGAGGCCGTACTTGTCGGAAATCTCCACGATTCGGGCTCTGACCTTGGCCAGGTCGAGCTTGAGAGCCGACCACGCCGCCTTGTACCCAAGGGCGATGTTCTCGGTCACGGTCATGTTGGAGACGAGCATATACTGTTGGTGGACCATTCCCAGTCCGGCACTGAAGGCGTCGTTGGGGCTCTTGAAGCGAACCTCCTCGCCGTTGATGAGAATCCGCCCCTCATCGCTTTGGTAGAGTCCCATCAGGATGTTCATCAAGGTGGTCTTGCCCGCCCCGTTCTCACCGACGAGGGCGAGGATCTCCCCCTCACCCACCGAGAGGGTGATATCGTCGCAGGCAAGTGTTCCGGGGAAGCGTTTGGTGATGTGCTCCATCCTGAGGCTGGTGATCTTGTGCATAAGGGTGTTCTCTCCGTAACCGAGGGTGGCAGGTGGCCATGAGGACCATGGCCACCATCCGATTGATCAGAGCTTGGAGTAGTCGACGCTCATATAGTCGATGGTCCCGCTCTTGGCGCGGAAGGAGGCGAGGGTCTCGTTGATCTTCTTCTCGACGGCACCCTCCCACTTGTTCTTCAGGCTAGGATTGAACTCAAAGCGGAAGCCACCGTTATGGAAGTTCATCGGAATGACCTCTCCACCCTTGATGCCGGCATCGAGCTTCTCCACCAGGCCGATGATAACTGCGGCATAGTTGTAAGCCGATGCTCCGATGACCTTGTATCCTTCGGGGATTCCGAGCTGCGCGGTCTCTTGGCCAACCCACCAGATATCAGCGTTGCGGTGGTCAGCGACGGCGCGCAGAGCTCCAAGGGCCTGCTGGCTGCTGCCGGTGAGCACGTCAGCTCCTGCCTTGATCTGCGACTGGGCGATCTCGCCAGCCTTGACGAAGTCACTGAAGGAGCCGGAGTGGGCGACCATCACCTTGATGGTGGGATCGATCGCCTTGGCGCCGAGGACGAAGCCACGGTTGTAGCGGGCAGCATCACCGCTGTCCACCGGTCCGACGAGGCCGAGGACCTTGGTCTTGGTGGTCATGCCGGCGATCAGGCCGCTGAGGTAGCCGGTCTCTTCACTCTCGGGCATGTAGGTGAAGACGTTGGCCGGTCCCTTTTCGCTGGAGGTACCGAAGGCGAAGGTCACGTCGGGGTACTCTTCAGCCATCTCGAGGGTCAGGTTCTTGTACTGCGCTCCGTGGGCGATGATGATGTCATAGCCTTGGGCGACGTACTGGCGGGCGGCGGTCCCGGCATCGACGAGGTTCATCTTCTCGGTGTAGTTGTACTCGATGCGACCGGGAAGTTGTTTCATCGCCTCAGTGATGCCGTCGTGCATCGACTGGCACCAGCCTTTGTCATCGATGGTATTTTCGATGATCAGGGCGATCTTTACCACGTTTGAGTCCTTTTTCGCTGGGGTCTTCTCACTCGAGCCGGCGGCGAAGAGGGAGGTGCACACAAGGGCAAGGCAGAGCACGATAGTCAAGGTTTTCTTCATACGGGTTCTCCTCTACAGGGTGCCTCCCACCAAGTGGGAGGAAATTTCTTTCAGTATAGGTTGAGATGGCGGAGGTGTCAAAAGAAATTACGATAAAAGAATACCTAAAAAATCAGGCAACTGAGAAAATAACAAATTTAACACCGTTAAATTGAC
>LVBE01000118.1 GCA_001603105.1 Spirochaetales bacterium Spiro_03 | reverse complement strand
ATCTGAAGCCGTTTGAAGATATCTGCATATAATATTCCTAAAAAGGAATATTATACTGATAGAAGGTATTGCCGTCGGAATTTGGTCTATTATAGCTGGACAATCAATTGTACTGTACCGAATTGCACTTCCTTGCTACCATAGGCGGTATGAGTGAGACAAGGCGAACACCCACCCTGTTGACGATAGTGCGGCTTCTGCCGATGGTAGCATTGGTAGCGGTGAGCACCGCCATCATCATCCGTAGCGGACCGGGGGCCATCACAGCACAGATCAGGAGCCTTGATGCCTACAGCCTCGCTACCGTTGCCATCCTTATGGCTCTATTCCTTCTTAAGTCCGTCTCCTTCGGCCTGCCATATACGTTGCTCTACCTTGCCATAGGCCATCTCTACCCGCTTCCGATCGCGCTATTGATCAACACGATCGGCATCGTGGTGAACATGCAGATCCCGTACCTGGTAGGTAGGTACGCCTCCATTGGCTTTGTCGATCGCCTGTTAGAGCGCGCTAGCTTCATTCAGCGATTCAAGGGTTCAGATGGACAGCATCCGATCTGGTTTGCCTTTTTGGTGAAATTCATCGGCGTTGTCCCCCATGAAATCACCAATCTCATGCTCGGGTCGCTGAAGGTTCCGTGGACAAGCTATGTAATCGGGGGTGTCTTGGGCCTTCTGCCCGGGATGCTGGCCACCACCATCGCCGGCTCCTCGATCGGCGAACCCACCTCGATTCGCTTCATCAGCTCGGCTTTGGTCGTCGTCGGCCTGCTCGCCCTCTCCGTGTACCTTGCGCGATCGGCGAACGAGTAGCAGGCACACCCTCTGGAAGTCAGGCTGTTGTTTTCAGTACACTGACCGGTATGGACTCTTCTCTTATGCGTGCATACAAGCGCTGTTCGCTCTGTCCCCATCGCTGCCTCGTCGACCGTACAAACGGTGAGGTCGGCGTCTGTGGTGAGAGTTCTGAGGTTCGGGTAGCGTGGTCAGGCCTTCACCGTGGTGAGGAGCCGCCGATCAGTGGTGCGTTCGGAAGTGGCATGATTTTCTTCAGCGGCTGTCCACTGCACTGCCAATATTGTCAGAACTACCAGATCAGTGGAGCGGACGCGATCGGCCATGTGGTGACGATCGACGAGCTAGCAACCATGATGACTGAACTGCAGGCAGCAGGAGCAGCCACCATAAACTTGGTCACCGGCACCCACTTCATCCCCTCGATCATCGGCGCCATTGAGCAGGCGCGTAGCGCGGGCCTAACGCTTCCAATCGTGTGGAACAGCTCAGGCTTTGAGAGACCTGCTGCCTTACAGCTCCTTAGTCCGTACATCGACCTCTATCTGATGGACCTGAAGACACTCAGCGGCGATGTCAGTCGCCGCTTCTGTGCGACCGAGGCGTATGTAGAGGCCATAGAGCCGGTTATGCGCTTTATCGCCGATCATGTCCGTCCCACCTTCCTCACCGATGAGGGAGCACTGTACGGCACTTTGGTCCGTCACTTGGTCTTTCCAGGCGAACTTGAGGCAAGCATGGAGGTCTTACGCTACATCAGCGAGCGCCTGGGCTCCCATGTCTGGCTTTCGTTGATGGTCCAGTTTGAGCCGCCTGTAGCCAGTGAGCGCTTTGAGCGCATCAATGAGTTCGACTATGAGCGGCTGCTCGATGCGCTTGAATCATTGGGCTTTGATGAAGGGTATGCGCAAGAGCTCGGAGAGAACGTGAGTTGGATCCCCGACTTCAGGCGGGACAATCCATTCCCGCCTGATTTTGCCGATCCGCTGCCGTATTTTATCGGCTTGAAGTACTCTGAGAGCCGATGAGGGTCCCTACATACGGGCGTCCATTAAGGATGTCCATGAGGTTGTCGATGTTGCGTCCATCGGCACAAATGACCTGCATCCTCAGCCGCTCGGCCCGCTGGCTCGCCACAGGGTCGAAGGGGGTGTTCTTGCCGGGGGTCCAGGTCTCACCGACCATCTGGCGGAATTCCGCCCAGGTGATCGCATCGAGCGGTTTGGCATCCGGGTTCTTCTTCGGGTCATCGGTGTAGACCTTGGCGATGTTGCTGAGGTTGACCACCAGGCGGCCTCCGAAACGTTCTGCAAGCAGTACGGCATCGGTATCGGTCGAGAAGCCGGGCTTCCAACCGGCGGCGACAAGGACCTGGCCCTTGAAGCTGATGTGCCCAGTCGGGTTGATGACCAGGTTGTCGGGACAGAGGTCTGCGAACATCGCCTTGATGAGCTGTCCGTTGAGATGGGTGGCACGGATACCGAGCCAGTCGAGCTCTTCGGCGTCAGCGGTCGGAACGACAGCGGTCAGCGCCTGCTGATATAGGCGAGCAGGCGCGCCTCCTCCACAGACCAGAATCACCTTGCGGCTTTTGTTCTCAGCCAAGTACGTGCGCAAAGCTGCACTGAATTGTGAGAGGAACGAGGTATCGACCTCACCCGGTACGATGATTGAACCACCAAGGGAAATAACTGCAAGCGTGCCCATGCTGACCTCCACCTCGACTGTAGCAGAAAAGAGGCTCTCTCTCAATAAAGAAGAGCCGGTTTCTACACCTCTTCTACCTCCAAGATCGTAATCAAATCTTCTGGCTCAAGGCGGAACGGTGAGCCGATTCCCTCGTAGAAACCGTGGTCAGCGATGAAGTGGATGTGTAAGTCCGTGTAGGTGATCGAGCGCCCCAGGCGCTTGTTGACCACCGTGGTGTTGGTCTTGCCGAACATCCCCGGTCCTCCGAAGGGAGAGGGAAGGAGTCCTCGTACTGTCTCCACCTTCACCTCAAAGTGATCGTCGAGGGTGATGAAGTTGCCCAACCCCTCAAGCCCACGCTCCTTGAAGTGCTCCATCTTCTGCGCTATGGCCTCATGGGTGGTCCGTCTCTTGTGGACGGTGAGGGTGTCGGCGGCGATGATGTCGACGAGTTTGCGCACATCGTCGCCGAGAAACCCATCGAGGGTTATGACGCCCTTTTGCATCTGTGCTTGGATCTTGTCATACTCCGGTGTCTGTTTCATCCCTGCCTCCTGTTAGAACTTATCATAGAAGATCCGATCCTCAGTGACGCCCAGTTCGGTCAGTACCTTGATGCAGGCGTCGATCATCCCGGGGCTGCCGCACAGGTAGGCTTCGCTGGTATGGCCATCGCTGACGTTCTTGCGTACCACGTCGGTGATCAGGCCGATCTCCCCTTCCCATGCATCTTCGGCTAGCGGTTCACTGAGGGCCGGGACGAAGGTGAAGTTGGGAATCGATGACTGAAGCGCTTTCATCTCCTCAAGCAAGAAGAGGTCCCGCTTCGAACGGGCTCCAAAGAAGTACTGGGCAGCTCTGGGGTTCTGTGTTTTCTCCATGTCCAAAAGGATGCTCTTGATGGGAGCCATGCCTGAGCCTCCGGCGATGAAGATGATGGGACTGTCGCTGTCGCGCAAGTAGAACTCTCCGTACGGGCCGTTGATCGTCACCTCATCGCCCTCCTTGAGGTGCTCGTGCACGTACGTGGTGCAGATACCGCCGGGGACCAGGCGAATCTCCAGTTCGACGTGGGTAGCGTCTCCGGGCGGGGAGGCTACCGAGTAGGCGCGGTAGACCTCCTCATCGAGGTCCTCGTACTCAGGGACCACGAACTGGACGTACTGTCCTGCCTTGATGGTGATGCCATCGGGTTCGATGAGGCGCAGCGTCACCTCCTTGATGTCGTGTGTCAGGTCACGGATCCGTTCAACGACGGTTTTGAACTCCTTGACGTAGAAGAGCTCCTCCGGAATCTCGATGGCTATGTCTCCCTTCACCTTGACTTGGCAGGAGAGGCGGATCTGCTGCGTTCGCTCCTCTTCGTTGATGAAGGGTAGCTCCGTGGGCAGGTACTCCCCGCCGCCTTCGACGACCTTGACCTTGCACAGCCCACATGATCCGCGCCCTCCACAGGCAGAGGGGATGAAGATCCCCTCTTGCTGCAGCGAGCGCAGCAAAGGCTGTCCGCCGAGGACCTCAAGCTCCCGGGTGCCGTTGTTCACCGAGATCTTGACGACGCCGTAGTTGCCGATCGTTGCATCGGCGATGACCATCAACAGGGCGAGGAAGAGGGAGATCAGGCTGGTGACTGCGATGGTTACCAAAAGGGTAGTGAGCATGCTGACCTCCTAGGTGAGAGCGATCATGCCGGAGAAGCCCATGAAGGCCATCGCCATGAAGCCGGCGATGACCAGTGTGAGCCCTGGTCCCTCAAGGCCCGGTGGAATCTTGGCGTTCTTGAGCTTCTGGCGGATACCGGCCATTGCCACGATCGCCAGCGCCCATCCGATGCCACTGCCCAGGCCGAAGAAGAACGAGGTGGAGAGGGTATACTCTCTGATGACCATGAACAAGCTGGCTCCGAGGATCGCACAGTTGACGGTGATCAAGGGCAGGAAGATGCCCAAGGCTTGGTAGAGGCCCTCGCTATAGCGCTCAAGGGCCATCTCGGTCAGCTGCACGAACGCTGCGATGACGATGATGAAGACGATGAAGCGCAGATACTCCAGGCCAAAGGGTATGAGTACCCATTCATAGACCATCCAGTTCAAGGGGGTGGTGGTGGCCATGACGAAGACCACCGCCGCCCCGAGGCCGAGGGAGGTCTTCAGCTCCTTGCTAACCGACAAAAAGGAGCACATGCCCAGGTAGTTGGTGAGCAGGATGTTGCCGGTGAAGATCGATGCGAAGAAGATGGCGAAGTTATGCATGGCTCTCCTCCTTCATGATCGTCTCGCGGATCACCCAGATGATGATCGCCAGGACGAAGAAGCCACCCGGTGGCATGATCATGATCGACCAGTTGGTCCACCAGGACCCAAGGATCCTGATGCCCCAGATGGAGCCTGACCCCAAGAGCTCACGTACCACGGCGATGGAGAGCAGTACATACGTGTACCCCAGCCCTGAGGCAAACCCATCGACCAATGACGGTAGCGGCTTGTTGTTCAAGGCAAATGCCTCAACTCGGCCCATGATGATGCAGTTGGTGATGATCAGGCCGACGTAGGGGCCCAGCTGTTTCCACATCTCCGGGTAGTACGCCTTCAAGACAATGTCGACGATAATGACGAACGCTGCGATGACCATCGTCTCCACCATCATCCGGATCCTCGATGGGATGTGGTTGCGCATCAGGGAGATCGTCCAGGCCGAAAGGGCGGTGGTGAAGGTGACGCCGAGGGTCATCACCACGGTGTTCTGGACCTTGTTGGTCACCGCCAACGTCGAGCAGATGCCCAGGATCTGGACGAAGACTGGGTTATTCTTTCCTAGCGGTTCAAGGAAGGTCTTCCTAAGTTTGCTTTTGGCCATCTCACTCTCCTCTGATGATCCGCTGTGCCTCAGCGGGCACGCGGGCGGTCAGGTTCTTGAAGTACTCGCTGGTGCGGGTAGCACCGGTGATGGCATCGACCTCCTGAGAAGCCGAAGCCGTGCCCTCCTCCACCATGATGAAAGGGGCACGCTTGCCCTTGAACTGGGCGGTGAACCACTTCTCTTCGATGCGGGCCCCGAGGCCGGGGGTCTCGTTCTGGCTGACGATGGCAACCCCACTGAAGGTCTGTAGGTCTTCACCCAGACCCACCATGATGGAGATGGTTCCCCAGAGCCCCGGACCTTCGAGGGGGATGATGTAGCGTGTGCCAAACGAGCCGCTTGCCGTGTAGTAGCCATCCATCTCGGTGATCTGTTCGTGGTAGGCCCGCTCAATGCCCTCGGTGGTATTGGTGAAGGGGAGGTCCGCTGCCTCCAAGATCGCCCGGCGGGTGAAGGAGAGCTCATTGGCCTGGGCGCGGTCAAGGGTGTAAAGGTGGAGCCCTGAGGTGAGGAGGATGCAGACCACGGTGGTGATGAGCATGAAGATCAAGGGGTAGATCCGGTCTTTGTAGAAGCTGCGCTGTACGCTCATGGGTTCACCCCCTTGGCCCGCGCTCGTTGCTTGGCCTTGAGCTCTTTGATGATCGTATCGAGCAGCGGGGCGAACATGTTCGCCAATAGGATGGCAAAGGTGACGCCCTCGATCCAGGTGGAGAAGGTCCTGATAAGGACGACCAGGGCGCCGAAGAAGGCGCCGTAGATCCACCGTCCTATGTCAGTGCTCTGACTTGAAGAGACGGGGTCGGTGATCATGAAGAACGCCGCCAGTAAAAAGGAGCCGCTGAGGAGGGCGGTGATCGGGTCGCCTGAAGCCTTCAGTCCATGCTCGGTGAGGACCTGGAGCCCTGATGCCCAGAAGATCGTCTGCATCACGACAAAGGAGAGCAGTGATGAGAGGACGATCTTCCAGTTCGCCGCCTTCTTGTAGATGATGTACAGCCCGCCGAGGATGATCAACAGGGCGCTGGTCTCCCCAAAGCAGCCACTGGAAAAGCCAAAGAGTAGCTCGAGGGTCGAGGCGCCTTCGGTGACCAGCGGGGTAGCGGCCGAGACTGCGTCAGCTGCGCTGATCCATGAAGTCAGGGCGGCGGGGAAGGCGCTGACCGTCACGGCGTTTCCGACGAACTTGGCGGTCATCGGGACCCCGAAGCTGATGTAGATGAACGCTCGGGCGGTGATGGCAGGGTTGAAGATGTTGCGCCCAAAGCCGCCGAAGATCATCTTGGCGAAGATGATGCCGAACGCTATGCCTACCGCTGCGATCCACAGGGGGATGGTGGGAGGCAAGGAGAGGGCGAAGAGGGTGCATGACACATACAGTGATTCGGTGATCTTATACCCATACCGACGAGCCATGAGCCACTCGCACAATAGGCC
>LVBE01000117.1 GCA_001603105.1 Spirochaetales bacterium Spiro_03 | reverse complement strand
GGTCAGCGACCGTACCACCATCACCCTGGCCCTAGAGCAGGGAATCTGATTCTACCCAGGCCGGCACTCAAGTGCCGGCCATTTATATGTCCATTTATTACGATATGTCAATGTAATTATATTGACATATCAATAAAACTTGCCCACTGTTAGGGCATGAACCGACTATCGCGTACCCTGATCGGGGCGCTACTGATCATCACCCTCCTCTTTGTCTCCTGCACCAAGGAAGATGGGCGTGACACCCTGAGTGTGGTGACCACCATCGGCATGATCGCCGATATCGCCGAAAACCTCGCTGGCGACTACGTCAAGGTCACCGCCTTGATGGGAGCGGGCGTCGACCCTCACCTCTACAAGGCCACAGCCAGTGATGTACAGAAGCTCGACCGTGCCGACCTGATCCTTTATGGAGGTTTGCACCTCGAAGGCAAGATGGGCGATGTCCTAGAGGCATTGCAGAGCATGAAGCCAACGGTGGCCGTCAGTGAGGCGATTCCCGCACACCTGCTCATCAAAGGCGATCCCCACGTCTGGTTTGATGTCTCACTGTGGCTCTACGCCGTCGATGCCACATACCAGGCGTTGGTCGACCTGGTGCCTGAACACCAGGCGGCGATCGAAGCTAACTGGCATCGCTACCGCGCCACTCTTGTCGACCTTGACCGGTACATCCGAACCAAAGCGCAGAGCCTGGAGGCGAATAAGCGGGTGCTGGTGACCGCCCACGATGCCTTCGAGTACTTCGGTCGCGCCTACGGCTTTGAAGTCAAGGGAATGCAAGGCATCTCCACCGTCAGCGAAGCCGGGACGCGTAACGTCCAAAACCTTGCCTCATTCATCGCCGAGCGCTCGATCGCGGCGGTCTTCATCGAGACATCGGTTCCCCAACGCATGGTCCACTCCCTCGAGCGCGCCGTCACCGCACGGGGGCACTCGGTGAAGATCGGTGGAGAGCTCTATAGCGACGCCATGGGAGACAGAGGCACCTTTGAAGGAACCTATCGAGGCATGGTAACACACAATATCGACACCATCGTATCGGCACTGACAAGTCAAGGAGCAACACAGTGAAGGAAGAAAGCCCATCCATAGCCATTGAAATCGAAGACCTCACCGTCGCCTACCACCACAATCCGGTACTGTGGGATATCGACCTGACCATCCCCACCGGGGTGATCGCGGCGATCGTAGGGCCCAATGGAGCGGGAAAGTCCACCCTCCTGAAGGCGATGCTGAACCTCATCCCCATCTCATCGGGGACGGTGACCTTCTTTGGCCAGAGACTGGCCCAGGCAAGGCGTGCTGTCTCCTACGTCCCCCAGCGCAGTGAGGTGGACTGGGACTTCCCCACCACCGTCCTCGATGTGGTGATGATGGGCTCCTATGGTGCCCTTGGATGGATCAAGAAACCTGGCAAGGCCGAGCGCGAACGCGCCTTGGCTGCGCTGGAGCAGGTTGGGATGAGCGAATTCGCCCATCGACAGATCAGCGAGCTCAGTGGCGGACAGCAGCAGCGTACCTTCATCGCCCGTGCCCTGGTGCAAGATGCCTCGATCCTTTTGATGGATGAACCGTTCGCCGGTGTCGACGCCGCCACCGAAGCGGCGATCCTTGCCACCCTACGGCAGCTGCAGCAGGCAGGCAAGACCTTGGTCATCGTCCACCACGACCTATTGACCGTCAAGTCATACTTTGATCATATCATCCTGCTGAACGTGCACACCGTCGCATCAGGGCCGATGGCAACCACCTTCACCGATGAGAACCTACAAAAAGCGTACAAAGGCAAATTCACCGCCATGAGGGAGAGGATCAATGAGTCTGTTGTATAACTTGATCTTTGATTACACGCTGCGCAACGTCGCCTTGGGCACCCTGCTGCTTGGCCTGGGATCGGGGGCGATCGGATCGTTCATGACCCTACGAGGTGAGAGTTTGATCGGTGATGCAATCGCCCACGCAACGCTGCCCGGCGTGGTGATCGTCTACCTGCTGACGATGAGCAAAGAGCCACTGTTGCTGCTTGCGGGAGCCGCTGGTGCCGGCATCCTGGGCATCGCCTCGATCCTCACTCTGGTGCGGACTACCAAGATCGACAGTGATGGCGCCAACGGCATCATCCTCTCGATCTTCTTTGGCCTTGGCCTATTGTTACTCACCTACATCCAAAAACTCCCCAGCGCCTCACAGGCTGGCTTGGACCGCTTCATCTTCGGTCAGGCAGCCACCATCGTTGGCTCTGATGTCATCTTCATCCTTGTCGTTCAGTCGGTAGTGCTGCTCACCCTCATCCTCTTCTTCAAGGAGCTTAAGAGCTCGACCTTCGACCCTCTCTCAACGACGGTCATGGGCTTTGACCGACGCATCATCGACGCACTCTTTTCCACCTTGCTAGTCGCGGTGATCGTCACCGGGCTTCAGACGGTAGGGGTGATCCTCATCAGCGCCCTGCTGGTCACCCCAGCAGCAGCTGCGCGGCAGTGGACCCACTCACTGAAGACGATGGTGATCCTCTCCTCACTCTTCAGCGGTATCAGCGGGATGGTCGGCAGCCTCATCAGCGCTACGCGGATGAACCTTCCCACCGGTCCGGTCATTGTGCTGACGCTGACGGCCATCATCATCATAAGTTTCCTCTTCGGCACCGAGCGCGGGCTGGTCATCAAGAAGATCGACCAGATCCGACGCCACCGACGCTTTGATCGTGAGAAGATCCTGTTGGCCTTGGATGAGCTATCGAAGACCCATGAGCAGGAGAATCTCTATCATAGCCGACACACCATCGCCTTGATGGTGGGCCAGCGTCACAACCTGAGGCGCCTCTTCAATAGCCTCGCACTCGATGACCTCATCCTCGAGCGTGACGACTCATACCTACTCAGCGACAAGGGGCGCTCATATGTGCAGCGTCTGCAAGTCAAGGAGGGACGCCATGGTCACTGAGATCATCATCATCGCTGTCCTCGCCTCACTTGCCTGCGCTGTCCCCGGTGTCTTTCTCTTGCTGAAGCGGATGGCCCTCATCAGTGATGCCATCAGCCACTCGATCCTACCGGGCATCGTCATCGGATTCTTGGTCAAAGAGTCGCTGAACACCCCCTACCCGATCATCGGAGCGGTGGCCTATGCCATGCTCATGGTCGTCACCGTCGAAGCGTTGAGCCAAAGTGGCCTGGTCAAAGGCGATACCGCCATCGCTGTCGTCTTCCCCCCACTCTTCTCCATCGGCGTGCTCCTCGTCTCCCTCTATGCCAACAACGTCCACCTGGATACCGATGCCGTCTTGCTCGGAGAGCTCGCCTTCGCCCCCTTTGACCGGGTGGTCATCCTTGGCCACTCCCTGCCTGCGAGCATGGTCAAGATGGCCATCATCCTACTCATCAATCTTGGGGTGCTGGTGCTGCTCTTCAAGGAGCTGAAGGTCTCTACCTTCGACCCGATCCTGAGCCGCAGCCTTGGCTTCTCACCGGCACTGCTGCACTACCTGTTGATGTTCATCACCAGCATCACGGCAGTCGGGGCCTTTGACTCGGTCGGTGCGATCTTGGTGCTCGCCTTCATGATCACCCCCACTGCGACGGCACTACTGTTGACCAGCTCGCTTGTCGTGATGATCATCATCACCTTCTCGATCGCCACCGTCAGCAGCATCGCCGGGGTTTTGGTGGCAATCCGCATCGATAGCGGCATCAGCGGCGCGATCACGACGGTCATGGGCCTCTTCTTCGTCCTCGCCTACCTCTTCAGCCCATCGGTCGGCGTCGTCACCAAGATCCGCAACAAAAGACGCCTTGCCTCTGAGTATGCGCTCTCGATCGTTCTCTACCACCTCGCCCACCACTGTGACGAGGATGACATGGAGAGCGAGTGCTCGCTCTCCCATCTGAGGCTACAGTTCAACTACGGCCCACGATACCTGAAGCGGGTCGTCCACCTAGGCATGCAACGAGGACTCATCGAAGAGATCGGGGAGGTCTTCCACCTCACCGACGAAGGGAAGGCAGTCCATGTCGATACTCTCCGACTACACCACTGAGAATTACCTCAAGGCGATCGCCAAACACCTCTCCGACCCGCTCAACACCCGGATCTCCACCGGGGATTTGGCCCGCCTTCTCGGGGTGACCAGCTCGACGGCAACGACGATGATGAAACGCCTTGAGCGCCAAGGCTATGTGCGCTACCGCTCCCACCACGGCTGCACCCTCACCGCCGAAGGCGCACGCTACGGATTAAAAATCCTGAGGCGCCATCGGCTTTTGGAGACTTTTTTGGTCACTCACCTCGACTTCGACCTTGAGAGTGCACACCAAGAGGCAGAACGGCTGGAACATGCTGTTAGCGAATCCTTCATCGAAGCCATCAACATCCGCATGGGCTGTCCAGCCACTGACCCTAACGGCAACATCATCCCAGATCTGGGCCAAGAGCATTTTGTGACCACCGACCGGCCCTTCTCACACGCTCCGATAGGAAGATCACTCACTGTCTCCCGCATCAAGTCTGATGCACGAGTTGCAACCTACCTCAAAGGAGAGTCCATCACCGTCGGCACGTCCTTGACCATCATCGAGGTCGACCGTACCGTCGGCATCGCAGTCGTTGAGGCAGACGGAGAGCGTACGCGCATCTCCGCTGCTTCGTTGGACTATCTCTACTATAGTGATGAGGCGGCTCAACCGAAGGAGTACTGATTTTTGCCGCTACGCTTGGAGCGGTAGAGGTTTTGGTCAACCGCCTCCTTCAGACGTTCTTGGTCGTAGTCATAGGCTGCAGCCGACGATGCGCCGAGGGAGACGAAGATGGGGACACTACTGCCGGAAATCGATATATGCACCCCACAGATTCGGTCAAAGAGACGGCTGACGCACCCATCACTATCACAAGAGCGCATGATGATGGCAAACTCATCGCCTCCATAACGGGCGACGGTGTCTTCTGATTGGACCGCTGATCGTAAGAGGCGTGCAAATGCGACAAGGGCTTGGTCGCCACCATCGTGGCCCCAGGTGTCGTTGATCGCCTTGAAGTTGTCGATATCCAAGAGTGCCAGTACAAACGGGTTCTTTGCCTTGACCTCCTGGGCCAGGTAGTGGTCGAAACCATGGCGCGAATACAGGCCGGTCAACGGGTCGGTGAGGCTACGCTCCTGCATTCGGTGATACTCTCTCACCCACATATAGATCAAAGTCGCCATTGCAAGCGAGAAGAGGACTCCCAAGCCGATGTACAGACACTCCAAAAAGAGGAACGATGCCCATCGGTCCACCGGCTGGGCGCGCACTCTCCAGCGCATCGCCGAGAATGTGCCATCGACGAAGACCATGTCTTGGTTTTCGTCCAATGGGGCTCCGACTGTCAACCGCTCCGAGCCGCCTTCATGGAAGAAGTCAATTGCATAGCGATAGGCGCTGGACATCCCGTCGATGCCAAATTGGGCGATGAAGCGCTCAAAATCGAAGTGTAAGGATACCAAGCCCCAGAACTGCTGTCCTTTGAACAGTGGGTAGCGAGCCACTAGGCGATGAATCCCGTCAACAGAGCCCAAAGGACCGTCTACGATGATCAGCTTCTCGTCCACGGCTTTGGTTATATGGCGGTCAAAGGCAGGAAAGAGAGTGAGGTCAAAACCGAGTGCCTCACCTTTTCCCAGCGGAAACTGCTCAACGGTCATGTACTGGCGGCTCAGGCTTGCAAAGAGGAAAGCGGGAATCTCGCGTTCGAGGTAGTCGACATAGACAGTCAGTTGCTTCAATGCCACCTCTTCTCCGCTCTCAAGCCGCTCTTCGACCCTAAGGCCGAAGGTGGTTGCGAACATCTCAACCTTTGCCAGCGAGAGGACCAGGTTCTCTTGGATAGCGAGCAGTCGGGTATGGACACGCTGCTTTGCCTCAGCTGCCATCGCCTGTTGCCAATTGTCATAGAGCAGCCACGAGACGGCCATCAGCACAAGCCACACCATAGCAGCGATGGCCACTCGTGCGCCGAAGCGCCCCTGGCCAGTCCCATTGGCATTGGTGGATTTCCCCCTCATACCCACAGTATAGGTTTGCCTTTGCCATTCTGCAAGGAAAAATGCTGAAGCCCCCACTTCTGTGGTATACTGCCTGCCTAAGGAGAGACGCTGATGCACACACGCCTACTCGATGGTGAGTGGACACTCACCCCTGCCGACTACAAGAGAGTTGCACTCCATACCCCATACTTTGCCACCAGTCCATCGCTGTCCTGCACCCTACCCGGTGACATCCACTCTGCCTTGTTGAAGGCAGGGGTCATCGACGACCCCTATTGGGGTACCAATGAGCTGGGGATACAATGGGTCGGCCAGCTTGATTGGACTGTCGAGCGCACCTTCACCATCGACGAGGCTGACCTCGAACACACGCGAGCCATCCTGACCTTCACTATGGCCGATACCATCATCACCGTCCTCGTCAATGGATCGGAAGTCGGGAGGATGGACAACCAATTCCGACGCTGGCGCTTTGATATCACCGATGCGCTGCATGGTGGGGAGAACACCATCACCCTGTGCTTTGAAAGCGCTGAGGCGTATGCAAAGAGAGAGGCTGCGAAGTTGCCGTATCCGATTCCCTACTCGGTCTACCCTGTCTACGCCGAGAGCCGCAACATGGTCCGAAAAAGCCAGTGCCACTTCGGCTGGGACTGGGGCCCGTGCATCCTGGCTATGGGAGTCTACCAGTCCATCGCCCTCGACTTTGTCGATGAGGGGCTCATCGAGAGCGTACGCATCACCACTGTCGAGCGTGAAGACAATGACTGGGATGTGGCGATCGCGGTACGCTATAACGCGATCGCCGATGCCGATCTGGCGGTAAAGGCTGAGGTCGCCAAGTCCCATACCGAAGGGACGGTCTCAGTAAAAAGAGGACAAAACCTCGTCACCTTCCACTTACGAGTCAGTGATATACAACTCTGGTGGCCAAACGGCCACGGCAAAGCGGTCCTCTATCCGCTAGCGGTGACGATCGGCAGCCAAAATGCTAGCCGGCGCATCGGCTTCAGGACCTTGGAGGTCAAGACGATCGATGACCAGAAGGGCGGGCGCTCGATGACCGTGTCGGTCAACGGCACTGATATCTTCGCCAAGGGGGCCAACTGGATTCCATTCGATGCCCTTCCTTCACGCCTTACCGAAGAGCGCTATGAGTACCTGTTGCAGTCGGTGGTGGATGCCAATATGAACATGCTGCGCCTCTGGGGCGGGGGGATGTATGAGAAAGAGGTGTTCTATGACCTCTGCGATGAGAAGGGAATCCTCATTTGGCAGGACTGCATGTTCAGCTGCTCGATGTATCCCGCCCACCAGGCGTTTTTGGATACTGTAGAGGCTGAAATCCGCTACCAGGTAGACCGGCTCGCCCACCATCCAAGCCTTGCGCTGTGGTGCGGCAACAATGAAGATCTGGGGGCTATCAGCTGGTATGAGGAGAGCCGGGCAAACCGTGATCGCTACGTCATCGACTACGACCGCCTCAATGAGGGGGTGGTAGGGCGAGTGATCCGAGAACAGGATCCGTATCGCACCTGGTGGCCATCCAGCCCATCGGCCGGTGTCGGCGACTATAGCGACAACTGGACCAATGACCAGCGTGGGGACATGCACTTCTGGTCAGTCTGGCACGACGGTTCTCCCTTTGAAGAGTACTACACCATCCGCCCCCGCTTTGTCAGTGAGTTTGGCTTCCAATCCTTCCCCTCACTGTCAACGGTCAGGCGCTATGCCGCCGACGATGAGCACAACCTCACCAGCGTCGTGATGGAACACCACCAAAAAAACGTGCGCGGCAATTCGATCATCATCGAGAACTTCAGCCGCTATTACCGCTTCCCCTCATCCTTTGAGGATATGCTCTACCTCAGCCAAGTGCAGCAAGCCAAGGCGATGAGGATGGCGATCGAGTATTGGCGCACGACGATGCCCCACTGCATGGGAACGCTCTACTGGCAGCTCAACGACAACTGGCCGGTTGCCAGCTGGTCGTCGATCGACTATTACGGCAAGTGGAAGCTATTGCACTACGCGGCCAAGCACTTCTATAGCCCTGCCCTGCCCATCGCCTACCAGAAAGAGGATGGGATCGTCGAGGTGTACGTAGTCAATGATGGGCCGCATCCGATCCTCGATGCCAAGGTCTCGGTCAAGTTCGCTACCTACGATGGCAAAAAGCTGGGCAAGCAGGAGTACCGCCAAGACTTCAAGGCGTATAGCAGCACCCACCTGGCCACCATCGACCTGAACAAGAAGAAGAAACTGGAGCGAGAGAACACCTTCATCTACCTCAAGCTCAAAAGTGATGACCTATACATCGAAAACTCCTTGATGCTCGCCAAACCAAAGGAAAGCCGGCTACAGGACCCTGAGATCAAGGTTGAGGTAGCAAAGGCCCCTGGGGGCTTCTTTGTCACCCTCAGCTGTACCAAAGCCGCCTTCCAGGTCGCCCTCGATGCAGGATCGCTGTTGGGAACGTTCAGTGACAACCTCTTCGAGATCCGTCCTACTGCCCAGAAGGTAGTCACCTTCAAGACCAAAGAGACGATCAGCCTGGAAGCATTCAAAGAGGAGCTGAAGGTCTATGACCTCTACACCAGCGGCCGATGATAAGGTCGGTGGCGAGAGACATGAGGTATTGCGAAAGGTTGTTGGTAAACTGGATTGCGATATTTGTTTACTATCTCCATTAAGTATGATATTATCGTACTTAATGGAGGTAATATGCTAAAAACGTATAGAGATGTCCTATATGAACTGAGAGCATATGCCTCTCCAAAGTCAAAGTTGACTCAAATGATCAAAAAGGGAGAGATAATTCGTATAGCCCGCGCAGTCTATGCCGACTCCCTTTCAGACCCTCACCTCCCTGTTGCCGGCATGCTCCTATCACCAAGCTATGTCTCCTTTGAGACTGCGTTGGCATACCACGGCCTGATAGGAGAGCGTGTATACGCCATCAAGAGCGTAG
>LVBE01000010.1 GCA_001603105.1 Spirochaetales bacterium Spiro_03 | reverse complement strand
AGAAGCTATGGATTCGTAACAACCTGTCCACCATCACCAGCCAGTTCGTTGACACGGTGATCTTCATGTTCATCGCCTTCTATAAGATGAATAGTACCTATACGGTCTCCTTCATCTTCAGCCTCATCATCCCCTACTGGCTCTTCAAGGTCCTCTTTGCTCTTTTGGACACCCCATTTTGCTACCTGGGCGTGCGGTGGATGCGTGGGCGCTCACAGTAGCTTTCCTTTGTCAAAAACTTTGAGTACCTTTGGTTTGGGTGGGCAAAGCCTGCCCCAACACAGTATTTTTTGGAGGCGCTATGTCTGAACAGGAACTGATGCCGATTGAGCAACTGCTTCCCAATAATCTTTTCATACTCCCGGTGACGGGAAACCCCGTCTTCCCAGGCCTTTTCACGCCCTTGATGATAACCGACAGCCAAGATATTGAGATCGTCAACCAAGCCGTCAAGCACGGAGGCTTTCTTGGCCTGCTGCTGATCAAGGACGAGACAGAGAGCGAGGAGTATACCGCTGAAAATCTCTACAAGGTGGGAACCGTTGCCAAGATAGTAAAGAAAATAAAACTCCCGGACGGGGGTATCTCAATCTTCATCTCGACGCTGAAGCGCTTTGAGACCAAGCAGTTCTACCCTAGTGGACCATACCTGGTCGCTGAGGTCCGCTACCTCGAGGACATCGAGGACGAGGTCGATGAACTGCGGGCGTGGACACGCCTCTTGCTCAGTGAAATGAAGAGCTTGACGAAGAACAACCAACTCTTCAGCGAGGAGATGCGCCTGAACATGGTCAACATCGACCATCCGGGCAAGCTCGCCGACTTTATCGCCAGCATCCTGAACGTGGAGCGGCGCCAGCAGCAGGCTATTTTGGAGACGCTGGTGGTGCGTAAGCGCATCGAGAAGGTTCTTGTCTTCATCAAGAACGAACAGAACATCGCCCAGGTTCAGGCAAAGATCCAAGCCAGGGTCAACCAGAAGATCGAGAAGAACCAGCGCGAGTACTTCCTTCGCGAAGAGCTGAAGTCGATCCAGCAGGAGCTGGGACTGACCACCAACCCCAAGGTTGAGTTGATCAACCGCCTCAAGGCGAAGTTCAAGAGCCTGCCGCTCAATGATGAGGCCAAGGAGGCAGTGGAGCGGGAGATGAGCCGCCTTGAGGGCATGGAACCCTCCTCTCCTGAGTATGCGCTGACGCGCACCTACCTGGAGATCATCAGCGACCTGCCGTGGAAAGACCCGAAGCCAGAGAACTTCTCAATCGACAGTGCACGTCGAATCTTGGAGAGAGACCACTACGGCATGAAGGATGTCAAGGACCGGATCTTGGAGTTCCTTGCGGTGCGCAAGAAGAAGCAGGATACCAAAGGCTCGATCATCTGCCTCGTCGGACCTCCCGGCGTCGGAAAGACCAGTGTCGGCGTCTCGATCGCACGGGCGCTGAAGAAGGAGTACTTCCGCTTCTCTGTCGGCGGGATGAACGACGAGAGTGAGATCAAGGGTCACCGACGCACCTACATCGGTGCCCTGCCAGGCAAGATCATCCAGGGCCTAAGGATCACCAAGACCAAGAACCCGGTCTTCCTCATCGACGAGATCGATAAGATGGGCATCAGCTACCAGGGCGATCCGGCCAGTGCGCTCTTGGAGGTCCTCGACCCTGAGCAGAACTCCTCGTTCCGCGATACCTACCTCGATCTTCCCTTTGACGTGAGCCAGGTGCTCTTCATTACCACCGCCAATACGCTTGAGACGATTCCGCGCCCGCTCTTGGACCGCATGGAGGTCATCGAGCTCTCCGGCTACACCAGTGAGGAGAAACTGGCCATCGGACGCAAGTACCTGGTTCCCAAGAGCTTGGAAAAGCACGGACTGAGCAAGGACGAGGTCAAGTACACTCCGACGATCTTACGCAAGATCGCCGATGAGTACGCCCGTGAAGCAGGGGTGCGCAACTATGAGAAGAGCCTGCACAAGATTCATCGCAAGCTTGCCCTGAGCCTGATCGAGAAACCGGAGCAACAGAAGCCGATCACAGTCGATGAGGCGATGTTGTTGGATCTGCTCGGTCAACCAATCTTCGTCGAAGACGAGATCCTGAAGGCCGACCGGCCCGGGATGGCCATCGGCCTTGCCTGGACCTCGATGGGCGGCGATACCCTGATCATCGAGGCACAGAACACCGCCGGCAAGGGGGAGATCAAGCTCACCGGTCAGCTCGGAGATGTGATGCAGGAGTCAGTGGCCATTGCCTACACCTGGATCAAGGCCCATGCATCCGAACGCAACATCGACCCATCATGGTTTGACACCAACGCCATCCACCTCCACGTGCCCGAAGGCGCCACCCCCAAGGATGGCCCATCGGCTGGGATTACGATGACCGTCGCCCTCTACAGTCTGGTCACCTCCCAGGTCATCGCCCCCAATCTGGCCATGACCGGAGAACTGACGCTCAAGGGCAAGGTCATGCCGATCGGAGGGCTGAAGGAGAAGGTGCTCGCTGCCCGGCGCAACAAGATCCGCGACATCATCATCCCACGCTTCAACAAGCGTGATTTGGACAAACTTGATGAGACGGTGACCAAAGGCATCACCTTCCACCTCGTCTCCACCATCGACGAAGTGTTGGCTATCGCCTTCCCCTCCGATGGCAAGCGCGCCAAGGTGGCAGTGACCGGCGAACATCCCCATCTCAGGGGCGAAGAGGAGATCGGGGCGATCAGCAAGGCGGTAGCCGAGGCGGTCAAGGAGATTGTCGGTGGGTGTTGAGCTACTCAGCCCGGCTGGAAGCGTTGAGAAGCTGCGCCTGGCCCTCGCCTATGGGGCCGACGCAGCCTATCTCGGCTTCTCTGACTTCTCGCTACGCACCAACGCAAAGAACTTCAGTGACGCTGAACTGGAAACCGTCAGGGCGATCAAGGCACAGAGCGGCAAGAAGCTGTACTGTACGATGAACATGCTCTTTGACCAGAGCCGTATCGAACGGCTCAAGGACCAGCTACCTTTGATCAAAACCTGGCCCTTTGACGCGTATATCATCAGTGACATGGGCTTGGTCGACCTGCTACGCACCCACCTTGGCGACGATGTACAGCTACACCTGTCGACCCAAGCCTCATGCACCAATGCCGAGAGTGCGGCTCTCTACCACCGCCTCGGCTTTTCTCGCGTCATCCTCGGACGCGAGACCGCATTGGCCGATATCAAGGCCATCAAGGATCGCAACCCCGACCTGGAACTGGAGGTCTTCGTCCATGGAGCGATGTGCATGGCCTATAGTGGGCGGTGTCTGCTCTCGACCTTCATGACCGGTCGCAGTGCCAACCAGGGCGACTGCGCCCACTCCTGCCGGTGGAAGTATCGCCTCGCCCTGGAGGAAGAGGAGCGAAAAGGCTCCTACCTTCCGATCATCGAGGAGGATGGCTATACCACGATCCTCAGCTCAGCGGACCTGTGCATGATCGACTACCTACAACAGATCATCGACAGTGGGGTGGATAGCCTCAAGATCGAAGGGCGGATGAAATCCAGCTACTACGTAGCAGTCGTAACCCGCGCCTACCGCAAGGCACTGGATAGCCTGGGTACAGGCGATGAGGGGTGGACGGAGTTTCGCAAGGACCTCTTTGCCGTCAGCCACCGCCAATACTCAACCGGCTTCTTCTTTCCAGGGCAACAGGGGGCTATAACCGAGGAGCCATACCAACGCCCCTACCTCTTTTGTGGCATTTTTATCGCCGAAGTTGAGCCTGGTGTCTGGGAGATCGACCTGAAGAACCAACTGCATAGCGATATGACGCTCGAGTATATCACCTTTGACCGTGCAGTAATCGAGGACAGTGATTTTACCCTCCTCGACGAGACGGGAACGGCTGTGCAGCAGGCAGACCATCCCAAGCGCTACTACCTGAAAACCAACAAAGCGGTTACCCCTGACGCCATTATTCGGCGTCCGAGCCGTAGCCATGAGCGTGCACGAGCCTAAATCCCTCTTTTTTAGGGGTTTTTCAAACAAATTTCCCCTTTTTTCATTGCAACGAGGGATAGACGTGGTACCATACAGTAACTTAGTTATTGGAGGATTGAATGACTGTACACGAACAGATCATGGAGCAGTACCAGACATATCTCGCTGAGAATGCACGATTTTGTGAAAAAGGGGTGAAGGCCTCTGCGGCCAGAGCACGAAAGGCTCTCGCCGAAATCGCAAAGCTCTGCAAAGATCGCCGCAAAGAGATCCAAGAAGAGAAGTGCTCTGAGTAAGTGATGAAGGCGTCCGTATGGACGCCTTCACCGTTCATTTCACCAACCGATCAGATAAAACTCGCTAGAAGAGCGAGGTGCTTGGTAGTCTTCTCGATTCTCTCCTCAAACTCCGCTCGCTTGGCCACTTCTTTCTCAATCGCCTCGGCCTTGGCATTGGCCATGAACTTCTCGTTGGCAAGCTTTGCCAATACGATGGAGAGGGCTTGCTCGCTTTTGGCAAGCTCTCCCTTCAGCTTCGCGATCTCGGCGTTCACGTCGATCGCCTCACCGACAAAGACGAAACTCTCATAGCCACTGCCTGCCACCGGCACTGCCCCACCGGTGTCCGAGTCTTGGTCAATGACCAGCTTCGAAGCGCCGATGAAGGAGGCGATCAACTCACGCTGCTCGGCAAAAAAGGTGCGCCCGATGAAGGTCTCATCACTCTTGATCACCACCGAGAGCTTGCGCTCGGCGGGAATCGAGAGCTCGGCCTTCAGGGCGCGGATCGCCGTCACCGCCTCCTGCATCCGACTGACGATCAGTGCATCATCCTCGCTCACCCACTCGCTTCTCCACACCGGATAGGGGGCGGTGATCAGCTCATCATCGACATTGGGCAACTGGCTGTAGATCTCGTCACTGATGAAGGAGGCAAAGGGGTGCATCAGGCGCATGGAGTGGGCCAACAGATCGAGCAACAGGCTCACCTGTCGGCTCTTTTGGGCGCTCTGGTCACTGTAGAGGTTGCGCTTGGCGCTCTCCACGTACCAGTCACAGAAATCATTCCAGAAGAAGTCGTAGATCGCCTGCGCTGCCTCGTTGAACTTATAAGAGGCCATCGCCTCTTCGATCTGTCTGGCGGCGTTGTTCAACTGGTGATAGATCCAGCGATCGAGGGTGGTATGCTCGATCGTAGAGGGATCGATCAACGTTGTCCCCTCAAGGTTCATCAGAATGAAGCGCGTGGCGTTCCACACCTTATTGGCAAACCGTGATCCGAGCTTGAAGGAGTCCATGTCGATGAGGATGTCCTGACCCTGCGTAGCCATGTAGCAGAGGGTGAACTTCATCGCATCGGCACCGTATTGGTCGACAACCTCCAAGGGATCGATCCCATTGCCCAGGCTCTTGCTCATCTTCCGTCCCTGTCGGTCACGGACCAGGCCGGTGATGTAGATGTCCCGAAACGGCACTTGGTCGAGGAACTCAAGACTTGCCATGATCATCCGGCTGACCCAGAAGAAGATGATGTCATAGCCGGTGACCAAGGTGTTGGTCGGAAAGAACGTCTGCATGTCAGCACTCTTATCCGGCCAGCCGAGGGTTGAGAAGGGCCAGAGCCAGGAGCTGAACCACGTATCCAGCACATCGGTCTCCTGCAGCAGGTCAGATCCGGCGCAGTGGGGACACGAGGTGGGATCATCGACACTGACGATCCGCTGCCCACATGTGGCGCACTCCCACACCGGGATACGGTGTCCCCACCACAGCTGGCGGCTGATGCACCAGTCATGGATATTCTCTAGCCAGTGGGTGTACGTGTTCTCCCAGCGGCGGGGGTAGAAGACCACCTTCGCATCCTGATGGGCTTTCAGTGCCTTCTGTGCCATCCCCTGCATCCGGACAAACCACTGGTTGGAGAGGTATGGCTCGATAATCGTGCTGCAGCGATAGCAGTGGCCAACCTCGTGGCGGTGTTCCTTGGCTGCGGTGATATAGCCACCTGCTTCCAGGTCCTTGACCACCAAGGCTCGAGCCTTGGCTGCACTGAGGCCCTGATACGATGCAGGGACATGTTCATTGAGCGTACCATCGGCATTGAGGACATTGATCCGCTCAAGGTTGTGCCTGATACCCGCCTGATAGTCGTTGGGATCGTGCGCCGGCGTGATCTTGACCATGCCGGTGCCGAACTCCTTGTCAACGAAGCTGTCGGCGATGATCGGGATCTCTCGCTCGGTAAGCGGCAGGCGCACCATCTGTCCGATGAGGTGGAGGTAACGCTCATCGGTGGGGTTCACGGCAACGGCCACGTCGCCGAACATCGTCTCCGGGCGGGTGGTCGCCACAGTGATGAAGCCGTTGCCATCACTGTACGGGTAGCGAACGTTCCACAGCGAACCGGCCACCTCCTGGTATTCGACCTCGTCATCGGCGAGGGCGGTGCCGCACTTGGGGCAGTAGTTGACCAGATACTCTCCCTTGTAGATCAAATCCCGCTCATAGAGGGTGACGAACGCCTCTCGCACCGCCCGGCTGAGCCCCTCATCCATGGTAAAGCGCTCCCGGCTCCAGTCACAGGACGAGCCGATCTTCTCAAGCTGCTCTTTGATGATCGCATGGTGGCGCTCCTTGACGAGCCAGGTCCGCTCCAAGAAGCGTTCCCGCCCAAGGTCCTGACGCCGCAGCCCCTCTTTTGCGATCTCACGCTCGACGACGTTCTGTGTGGCGATGCCGGCGTGGTCGGTGCCCGGCAGCCAGAGGGTCGGTCGCCCCTTCATCCGCCAATAGCGGGCGAGGATATCTTGCAGGGAGTTGTTCAGCGCGTGGCCCATGTGCAGGATACCGGTGACGTTCGGTGGCGGCATGACGATGGTGAAGGGCTTGCCCTCCCCGCTCTGTGGGGCGAACAGCCCCTTCTCCAACCACTTGGCATAGATACGATCCTCAAAGGTCTTGGGATCATACGCCTTAGACAACACAACAGCTTTCACACACCGCCTCCCGGAAAACGAATGCGTCAATAGTAACAAAATAGCAGAGGCTCTACAAGAGAATGTAGAGCCTCGATCACGGTGTGGCGAGTCGATCAATCGATGGGGGTGACCGCCTTCATCTCGATCTTGACGGAGTAGCCAAGCGAGTCAAGGTGCTGGATGATCTGCTCAAGGCTGAACATCCCAAGGTTTGGTTTGCCCAGGTCGGTGACCTGGCGGATATGTTCGCTATCGATCGGGGCGACGACGCCGGGCAGGATCTCCTGGCCCTGGGGAGTGTTGGCGGAGAAGAAAACAAACGAGCCGATGACCACCACGACAAAGGCGGCGGCGCTCAACAGGGCCGGGGCGAGCTTGACCTCAAACTTCTTGCGCCAAAAGGGGCGCTTGGCCTCGGAGGTGGGAAATTTGGTCTCTTCAAAGAATGCGAGCACCCGGTCCTTGCTCCTCCTCATCTCTGAGTCGGTGAGCTCAGCTACACGCAGTCGCTTTTGCAGGCTACTGAGCTGGCCCAAGCGCAGGCGACAGGCCGAGCAGTATTGGAGGTGCTCGGAGACCTGGGTCTTCCAGGGGTCGGCCAACTCTCCATCCAGATAGGTACTCAACAGTTCATCATCTACACACATGTGCTACTCCTGGCTGAGGATCGACTCGAGCATCTTTCGCGCCCGATAGACCCGCACCTTCACATTACTTTCGGAAATATTGAGCACCTGTGCGATCTGCTTGTAATCCATGTCGGAGTACTCTTTCAGCACGATCACCATGCGGAACTTCTCTGGCAGCGATTCAATCGCCTCTTGGACGAGCTTTCGCGTCTCCTGTTCGATCAATACCTTCTCACCATCGGTGGTGTTGGCATGGGCAGAAGGTGCCTTTTTCAGCTTCTCCACCATGCTCATCTCCCGACTCTTGCGTTTGACATGGTTGATCGCCAGGTTCTTGCTCACCCTGATGAGCCAATACTTGGCATCATTGAGGGAGGGAAAGCTCATCTGTTTGTCAAAGAACCGGATGAACGCCTCCTGACAGATCTCCTCGGAGAGGTCGACGTTGCCCGTTACGTGGTACACGACTCTCATCAAGATCGGAAAGACCTCCTCATAGACCAATCTGAATGAGCGTTCATCGTTGCTCTGTACTTCNNTTTTTTTCGATTGTACTACCGGTCGGCGAATCCTTTACCACATATCCCTTCTGGGCCAACTCATTGCGTAGCGCATCACTGCGCGCCCAATCCTTGGCCGCCTTGGCTGCCATGCGCTCCTCAAAGAGGGCCATGATGGACGCTTCGATCGCCTCACTAGCGCCGATCTTTGCCAGGCCCAAGCCAAAGGCCTGGTCAAAGTATAGCACAAGCGAGTAGCGTTCACTGCCCGTAAGAGTCCCATCCTTGATCACCGCCCATAGGTCGGCGAGCGCCTGGGGGGTGTTCAAGTCGTTCTGCACATGCATCAGGAACGCCTGCCGATAGGCAAGCGCCGCCTCTCTTTCGATCGCTATCTCTGTCGCCCCGCCATCGACCAGGGCCCGTACCGCTTCGCCTATCCGGCGGCGGGCGCTTTGGGCCATCTTCAGCGACTCGAAGCTGAAGCGCAGCTGGCTACGGTAGTGGGCGCCCAGGACCAAGTAGCGGTAGTCCAACGGATCAAAGCCCTTATTCACCAACAGCGAGAGGGTTAGGAACTCCCCCTTGCTCTTGCTCATCTTGCCACTATCGTCAAGGAGGAACTCACCGTGGAGCCAGTACTTCACCCACTCTTTGCCGGTGGCCGCCTCGCTTTGGGCGATCTCATTGGTGTGGTGGACCGGAATCGCATCGATGCCGCCACAATGGATGTCAAAGCTCTCTCCGAGGTAGTGCATGCTCATCGCCGAACACTCGATGTGCCAGCCAGGAAAACCGGTGCCCCACGGAGAGGGCCACATCATCTCCTGCTCCCCGTGCTTGGATTGGGTAAACCAGAGCACGAAGTCCTTGGGGTTCTTCTTGTTGGTGTCAACCTCCACGTCATCGCGGCTGGCAACTTGCAGATTGTCCAAGTCAAGGCGGGCAAGCTTGCCATAGTCATCGATTGAGTCGATGGAGAAGTAGACGTTGCCTCCGGCGCGGTAGGTGTGCCCCCGCTCCTCCAAGCGCCTGATAAGGTCGATCATCGCCTGGATGTGGTCGGTGGCCTTGCAGACCGTGTTCGGTCGGATCATATTCAGGGCATCAAAGTCAGCGAAGAAGGCCTTCGTGTAGTAATCGGCGATCTCCCAGACCGATCGCTTCTGCTCCTTGGCCATCTTCTCAAGCTTATCCTCACCATCATCGCCATCATCGGTGAGGTGGCCGACATCGGTGATGTTCATCACGTGGTTGACGGAGAATCCACTGAGTGTCAAAACCCGCTTCAAGGTATCTTCAAAGAGAAAGGTCCGCAAATTTCCGATGTGCGCATAGTTGTAGACTGTCGGGCCGCAGGTGTACAGGCCAACCTCATCGGCCTTGACAGGGACGAAGGGTTCGATCGAACGGCTCATGGTATTGTACAATTGAACAGGCATAGCGGCTCCTTTGCGTTGCCCACCCCCACAATTGGGAGTATAGTGACGGCATGGCTTCCAATGTACGCAATCAAAGTGAAAAAATCAAGTTTGCAGAGGTGAGCCTCGCCCCCCTCTCCAACATCCGCTGTGGTGGCAGGGCCGCCAATCTCGCCCGGCCACGATCATTGGAACAACTTGTGGCTTCAGTGAAAATTGCCAACGACGAAGGTCTTGGCCTGACCATCCTCGGAGGACTGACCAACAGCCTGATCAGCGACCGGGGCATCGAGGGCCTTACGATCCACACCATCGATTTGAATCGGGTGCGGGTTCAGGGCAATCTGCTGATCGCCCAGTGCGGGGTTTTGATGGACACCCTCATCGATTACGGAATCGATCGACTCTTAGGTGGCATGGAACGGCTCGGGGGACTGCCTGGCACCGTAGGGGGGGCGATCTACGGCAATAGCGGTGCCAACGGCCTCTTGTGTGCCGATCTCCTGTACTGGGTGGACTGCATCGACCGGCAGGGAAATCTCATCCGCCTACGCGCCCACCCCCAAGAGTACAGCTACCGCCACTCCCCATTCTGGGGGAAAGACGAGCTGGTCATCTATGAGGCCGCCTTCAAATTGGATCCGATCATCCAGACCAACGAAGCTCGTAGGCTGAAGGAGCAGTACAAGGGAGAACGCAAAGCGAAAGGACAGTACACCTATCCATCCATCGGCTGCATCTTCCGTAACCCTGACGGCAAGAGCGCCGGCCAGATCATCGATGCACTGGGCCTGAAGGGAGCGAGGGAAGGTGGGGCTGCAATCTCGCCCCACCACGCCAACTTCATCATCAATGTCGACGGCACAGCGACCGCCACCGATGTCGCCGCCTTGATCAAACGCATCAAGGACGAGGTATCACAGAAGTGTTCGATCACGCTCACCGAGGAGATTCGCTTGCTCGGTCAGTGGTGAGAACCCATCGCCACAGCAGCGAGAGCGCCCCATCTTGGCCAACATTGAGGGTGAACTCCCACCTCTCGTGCTGCTTGACAAACGATGCGCTAAGAGCACCTTTTGCATAGGAGAGGCGAGACGAGCCTTCGCGATAGATAAGGCTTGCCTGCTGCCCGGGCTCCCACCGACTGGAAAGTTGCCACCTCATAGCGGCAACACCTACCTTGATCACCTGCCGATCAGATCGCTTGCCTGTACTGTCAAAGCTCACCACTCGTTCATGACCGAGGCTCACAGTCCATGATCCGATAGCCACCGCCGCCTCTGAGGCATAGGTGGTGCGCTTAGTCTGATGGTCGCCACTATAGAGGACCGAAGGGCCCAAGGCGGTGGCATACGAAAGTGTATAGGAGAGACAGCGCCCGTCAAGGCGAACACCGATCGTCCCCTCACGCTCTCCGGCTTTCGGCCCATAGCGCTGCACAACCCTCACCGGCCCTGCTTGCATCCAAGCCGAACTGCTCATCGCTGTCGCACCTCTGCTGCTGTAGCGCACCTGCCAATCCACACCCCACGCCTGTCTATCGGCCGCTAGGCGGACAAGAAAGAGCGTGGGGGCTACCTGATCGCGAAAGCGAACCAAATAGGTGCTCTGCGTCGAGGGAGGCAGCGAGATGACGGCAGCCGAAAACGGGCCGAAGCTGACGACAAGGCCGCTGCCAATTCGTCCATCGAAGAGCAGATGGGCTGCAAAGTTCTCCCGTGCGATCGAGAGCTCTCTCATCCGTAGCGCCGCCAAGGAAGGGGCCAAGGCTCCAAGTCTCTGCATCCTCGAGGAGAGAGTCCACCCTCCTCCCAGGCTGATGGCCACAGGTCCTAGTGCGACAGTCCCATCACTGTCTACGGTGATCGCTCCCATCCGATCGCTGATCTTCAGGCTGTAGTGGGAGTTGACACTGTCTCCTTGGACGGTGATGGTTGGCTTTGCGTAAAGGACCGCGGCACAGCACAGAAGGATGATGGGCACAGATGCCTTCATGTCCCAATAGGCGGCCCTTAGCAGACGATGCTTCAGCGCTCAGGTTGATTATTCCGCCCAAAGATGGTTTAATCGCTGTGGCGCTCTCTTGCATATCCAAGCCTGATTACAGGTTACATATAGGAGTTTTCAATGGTAATCCTGACCCTTAACTGCGGCAGTTCCTCTGCCAAGTACCAAGTCTACGACTGGGACAACAAGGACATCCTTGCCGTCGGTGTCGTAGAGCGCATCGGCCTTGAGTACTCGACTATCGAGCACAAAGCAAACTCCCGACTCGAGTACAAAGCCGAGTTCTCCTCTCCGACCCACAAAGAAGCGATCGAGCTGATCATCCGCATGCTGCTCGATGAGGAGTACGGGGTCATCAAGAGCCTTGGTGAGATCGGGGCAGTGGGCCACCGCGTCGTCCACGGCGGTGAGGTTTTCAAGACCAGCGCCCTGGTCACCGATGAGGTATTGGAGCAGCTGAAGAGCTTTGCCCACCTCGCCCCGCTACACAACCCACCCAACATCATGGGCATCGAGGCAGCGCTTGCCGCCATCCCCGGCGTGCCGCAGGCGATCATCCTCGACACGGCCTTCCACCAGACGATGCCAACCTCGGCGTATATGTACGCCCTTCCCGTTGAGTGGTACACCAAGTACAACGTTCGCCGCTACGGCTTCCATGGCACCAGCCACCTCTACTGTGCAAAGCGCGCCGCCGTCATCCTGGGCAAGAAGAACGAGGAGACCAACGTCATCGTCTGCCACATCGGAAACGGTGCCTCCATCACCGCGGTGAAGGGGGGAGTCAGCATCGACACCTCAATGGGACTCACCCCGCTCGAGGGTCTGGTCATGGGCTCGCGCTGCGGAGACATCGATCCTGCGATCATCCCCTACATGATGAAGAACACCGGCATGAGCGCCACCCAGGTCGATACGGCCCTGAACAAGCAGAGCGGGCTCATCGGCCTGTGCGGCAAGAGTGATCGCCGTGACGTGCTGAAGGCAAGCTTGGAGGGCGACATGAACGCCCGCCTTGCCATCGACATGGAGTGCAGGCGGATCGCCAAGTACATCGGCGGATACGCTACCCTCCTTGAAGGCAAGGTCGACGCCATTGTCTTCACCGCCGGTGTCGGTGAGATGGCCCGCCACATCCGTAAGGGAGCCTGCAAGGGCTTGGAGATTATCGGCGCCAAGCTCGATGAGCACAAGAACGAGGTATGTTTCTCCCGTAACGGAGAGTTCGCCATCCAGACCGACGACTCCAAGGTCAAGATCCTTGTCATCCCTACCGATGAAGAGCTGGTCATGACCGAGGATGCCTACGCTCTGATGAACGGCACCTACGATGTGCACACCAACTTCCGCTACAGCTTCGAGGAAAAGAGCTACGTCAATAAGGGACGGGAGCGTGATTTGGTACGCGATATCGAAAAGAACCCTGAGCTGAAGACGATCCTGGCTATCAAGCGCTAGGGACAAAGATCAGATCTAGCGGCGCCTTCGGGCGCCGTCTTCTTTTTGCCCGCCACCCATCATTTCGCTTTCAGGGCACGGGCGAGCTTGGCCAAAAAGCTCTGATCGCCCTCGTCAACCTCATAGACCGGCTCTATCTGGTCGATGACATCGCTCTCGCTGGCGGCCATCAGGCGAGTGGCCTCAGCGTAGAGCTTGCCTGACCCATTGCCGCCCATGATCTGGGCGATGATTTGTTGTGCTCGCTCTACGCGCGCCACATCGGCTTGGACCCGTTCCCACTCGGCGCTCATGACCTGGCGCCTCTCCTGCTCAGTCAGCTCTCGAGGCTCGAGCAGTCTTCATACAGGATTCGAGCCGCAAAGCGTGCCATCGCATCGCCGCGCTTGATGCCGGCACGCTCCCAGACTGTGTACTCCTGTCGCTCATCTTTGATGAAGACCCGCTCTTCGCCCAGAGCCCTGACCAGCAGGCTTACCAGATCGGTGTAGGCGACCACTACCACATACTCAGGATTCAAGTACGTGACCAGCTTGTTCTGCCCATGGACAGTATCGACCCTGCCATGGTAGATGCGAGGATGCTTGCCTTGTGCATCAAGCAAACAAACGTGGTACCGATCGCCGATGACATCAACCCCAGCGGCATAGGTTTGCATACGCTTCATACCCCGAGCCTACGCAAGGCAACAGCGCCTTGGATAGTTACATAAGAAGAGGGTGCCTTGAACGGGCCCTACAGCGGTGTTACGATGGGCCCATGACAAGCCTGTACGCCGCTATAGCCAGCTACATCGGGTCGGCCCATCGCCAGATCGCCATAACCGGAAGCGGAGGCAAGACCACGACAATGGTGGGCCTGGCAGCCCACTATGCCAAAATCGGTCACTCGGTCCTGGTATCCACCACCACCAAGGTGCACAAACCGTCGGCCTGTGCCTACCACACCGACTATACCTTCACAGACGATGCGATCTTCGACCACACACCAGAGCCGGGATCACGAACCTTCTACGCTCTGGAAGGGAAAGAGAAGGCCCTCGCTCCCGCCCTCGCCCACCTTCAGCGGCTGGCCAGTCGCTATACGGTCACCCTGCTGGAGGCCGATGGAGCGAGGGGCAAGGCCTTGAAGATCCATAGTGAACGCGATCCGGTCATCCCCCCTACCGTGACCGCCACCATCGCCGTCTTCTCCCTTGCGGCGTTGGGCAAGAGTATCCGAGAGGAGTGTTTTGGTTGCCCAGACAGCGAAGGTCTGGTCGATATCGCCTACCTTACCTCCTACCTCAACAATCCTGACGGACCACTGAAGCGGGCGCGCGGGCGCAAGCTCATCCTCGCCAACCAGTGTGACCGCGTCGATAAAGCCGCAATTGCCGCATTGAGAGCATCATGCCCAGCTCTATCCATCCTCTTTGGATCGGCGAAAGACAATACTGTATACTACAGCGAAGGAAGTAGATCATGAACATGCGAGTCATCCAACACGCGGCGCACCTTTCTGAAAAGCGCAAGCCCTTTGTCTATGTCACCATCATTCGAACCACCGGCTCGACGAGCCGCAGTGACGGGGCGATGGTCGTCGAGGGCGGAGGTATTACCACCGGCACCATCGGTGGCGGCGATGTGGAGGCATACGCCCAGAGACAGAGCCTAGGCCTGCTCTCATCGACACAGAAGGGACGGCACCTGCGCTACGAGGTACAGGATGGGCACGGTGAGGTCGATCTCTACCTGCTGCACTGTAGCAGCGACGACGAATTTGGCCCATTCATCACCCTCGGGCGATGGGAGCAGCAGTCTCTCTTCTTCACCATCGCCGTGCAGTTTCAGCCCACCGTCGCCATCCTCGGCCTCAGTGAAGGCGGGGCGACCGCTGGGGCAGTACATCCGACCTTTCTCATGCACGCCTCCGCTGTCCTTGCCTCAAAGCTGCCTGCCTTGATCACCGACGGATCGTTTGCCTGCCACTTCAGCCTTCCCATCAAGGCACACACGCTACTGCTCATCGGAGGCGGGCACGTTAACCAGGCGATCGCAGCCCTAGCCCACTTGGTGGGCCTGACCGTCCAAGTAGTCGAGACGCGAGAAGCGTATGCAACAATCGCCCTCTTCCCCCATGCCAAGGCCCGCATCGTCCGTAGCCGCCTCACCGAGGCGTTCGAGGCGGTGTACATCGACTCCTATACCTACGCCATCATCGCAAGCCACGCCTTCGATGAAGAGGGCGCGTCTTTGTTGCTTAAGAGAGGGGTGGCATACCTCGGCGTGCTCGGTTCACGCCACAAGGCAAAAAAGCTTGCTACGACGCTATCGCTCACTGGCGAAGAACGTAGCCGCCTCTTCTGCCCCATAGGCCTGGATATCGGCTCTGAAACCCCTCAGGAAATCGCCATCAGCGTCATCGCCGAGATCCTTGCCCACATCAACGAGAAGTCGGCTTGCAACATGAAAAAACTCGCCCAGAACTTGGTCGTGGTGCGCGGTGGCGGTGATTTGGCCAGCGGTGTCATCGCCCGGCTACACCACAGTGGCTGGCGTGTCATCGTCCTTGAGGTCGAGCAGCCATCGGTCATCCGACGCACCGCAAGCTTCGCCGAGGCAATCTATAGCGGCCAATGCGAAGTTGAGGGAATCACGGCCAAGCGAGCCCAGTCGGTGAAGGAGGCGTTCGCCCTGCTCAATGGTGCCATCGTACCGGTGATAGTGGACCCAAGTGGCTCTACGATCGGACAGATCGATCCGATCTGCGTCGTCGATGCGATCATGGCCAAACGGAATCTGGGTACCACCATCGATGACGCGCCCTTGGTCATAGCCCTTGGCCCCGGCTTCACAGCCTCGGTGGATTGTCACTACGTCATCGAGACGATGCGGGGCCACAGTCTGGGGCGAATCATCAAAGCCGGCTCTGCCTTGGCCAACACCGGCACCCCGGGCCTGGTCGGCGGACACGATAAGAACCGGGTGTTGCACAGCCCCAAGGCCGGACTCTTTGAAAGTGATCGCACCATTGGGGAACTGGTCAATGAAGGCGATATCATCGCAACCGTCGACGGTGAACCGATCGTGGCAAAGATTGGCGGCAAGCTACGCGGCTTGCTCAAAAGCGGACTGATGACGAGCGCCCACTTCAAGGTCGCCGACATCGACCCCCGCGGCGTTGACGCCGACCACACGACCATCAGCGAGAAGGCGTACGCCATCGGCGGAGCGGTCCTCGAGGTTTTGGAGGGGTTTGTACGCAACGTGGTGCGTTAGCGCAAAAAAGACGGACAAGGTTTTTCTCTGTCGCTCTTTTCACATACCCCTGTGGTTTGGTATGGTATAGTGATCAGTGTGAGGAACTACTATGAGTAAACCAACTGACGGCGGCGAGCATCTCTTGGTCGTCGTCGACATGCAAGAAGATTTTGTTCGCGGAAGTTTGGCTACAGCCGAAGCGCAGGCGATCGTACAAGCTGTGGTCGATAAGGTCCGCTCCCATGTCGGCCCGCTAGCCTACACCCTTGATACCCACCACGAGGACTATCTGTCGACTAGCGAGGGCAGGCACCTGCCGGTCGTCCACTGCGTCAAGGGAGAGGCTGGGCATCGTCTCATCGCTGAGCTCACGCTGTTGCTAGAGAACGCTGAGGTGTATGAGAAGCCAACCTTTGGCTCGGTCGCCCTGGCCAAGCGGATCGAAGAAGATCCGAAGCTGGCCAGCGTCGAACTGGTAGGCGTCTGTACCGACATATGCGTAGTCTCCAATGCCCTGATGATCAAGGCGATGCGCCCAGGCCTGGAGGTGCGCGTCGATGCCGCCTGCTGCGCCGGCAGCACACCAGAGCGCCACAACGCTGCCCTTGAGACGATGAAATCCTGTCAAATCGAAGGGCTGTAGCGCTGTGTTCTGACAAATGATGGACAAATGACAGAGGTGCCTGTAGGATACTGGCATACTGTACACCCTAGTTAAGGAGGCTGCTGATGCAACAGTCTTTATCGTACGTCCTGGTTACCCCCTATACGGTGGCAAAGAGCCGCACAGGCGGTGTCCTCTCCAGGCTCCTCTCCCGAATCAACCTTGAGCTCGTCGGAGCACAGATGATCGCCATGGACCGTCAGGTCACTGACTCTTATGCCCAGATCATCCGTTCACGGGCCAAAGAGGAGGAGGCCAATATCTCCGAGCTGCTCTACACGTATATCGAGCGTAACCTCGGCCCCTCGTTCGGCTCCGCACACCGCTCGCTCTTGTTGATCTTCCGCGGTGAGAACCCCACCGAGCAACTGGCCGATGTCGTCGGCTCCTTCCAAAGCGACGTGGCCAGCGTGGAGACGGTCACCGGTGAGTCGATCCGAGATACCTACGCCGACTTGATCTACCTCGATGAGGAGCAGACCGAGGTGCGTTACTTCGAGCCGGCGGTCATCACCGCCCAGACACAGGATGAGGCTGACCAGACGCTCGCCCTCTTTGCCTCGTGGCTGGTCGACAAATCCAACATCATCACAAACCGGCCCGCCGACTACTACAAGGACGTGGAGCGTACCTTGGTCATCATCAAGCCGGACAACTGGAAGTACGCCTCAAGCCGTCCGGGCATGATCATCGACATGTTCAGCCGCAGTGGCCTCAGAATTGTGGCCATCAAGGTGCTGAAGATGAGCGTCGCCCAGGCGCTGCAGTTCTACGGCCCGACCAAGGATGGGCTGAAGGCCCGCCTTGCCCCAATCTACGGCATGCAGGCCCGCGAGCTTTTGGAGAGCGAATTCAACGTCCACTTGCCTGCACGCCTTGAGGAGACGCTGACTGAGAGCTTTGGCGACATGTACAGCGAGGAGCAGTTTGAGCGAATCGTCGAGTTCATGGCCGGCATCAAGCCCAGCGACCTCGACCCCTCCGACTATGACAAGCCGGGCCTGGTCAAGAGCATGGTCTTGATCTACGAAGGAAAGAACGCGGTACAGAAGATTCGCACGATCCTCGGCGCCACCGACCCCAACAAGGCCGCAGCTGGCACAATCAGGCGCGAGTTCGGCTCCAACATCCGCGTCAACGCCGCCCATGCCTCCGACTCAACGGAGAGCTCAGAGCGTGAGATGGCGGTCCTCGCCCTGGATGAGAACCCCACCCAGGCGATCTTGGCCGACTACCTCGCTACAAGAGGCGTTTCTCTCCCGTAAGGGAGCGTAGGTGAGTCGCATCCTGACTCACCTCCATCGTCCCCAGGTATGTGCCGTCCGCGCTGCGGACGGCATAATACATGATATGGACAAACGAGCCATTGAAGACCAAGTAGAACTCAGCGCTGTCGGCTCTCCCCTCCTTGAAGGAGGTGAGAATCTCCTCGACGGTGCCTACGCTCTTGGGAGGGTGGCAGTTCTGCACCAGTCGCCCCACCACCTGCGGTGAGCGGGCAAAGATCCGATGGGGAGGATCAGAGTAAAACTTGACCCTGTCATCGGCTCCGATGAAGGCGATGTCAAAGGGCAGGGTCATGAAGATCCGTTCAAGCTCGTGGTGCGAGAGAGAACCGGTGATGGTTGAAAAGAGACCATGTGCAGACTGTCTGATCGCCTGATCGCCATCGGTAGGCAGCGCGCCGACGGCGATGGGGTAGAGGATATACCGCTCACGAAAGCTCAACAGGCCAGCGAGGACGTAGTAGCGCCCATAGAGGCGCCAAAAGTGTGCCATGTCCAGCCCATCGAACCCCATCAAGGCCTTTTTGGCGGCGAGCACCTCATCCTGTAGCGTCCACATCAACTTGGTGCAAGCGTGCTCGACCCCTGAGCGTTCAAGAAGCGGAAAGAGTTCGTTCTGCAGCCGTGTATAGTGCGCTTCGAGGTCCGTGTAACGCCCAATCTCAGCGATTGCCTGGCCAAGGGCGCTCTCTTCCTTGGCCGAGATACGCCGGTTGTGCTCCTGTCGGGCAACGAGGTAGGCTGCGATCGCATCGTTCTCCTCGCTGAGGGATGCGAGTAGTGAACCCCGAGGATAGGAGGGAAGGGTCTGTGCCTCCAAGGCCTTGCCCACTGATCGGATGAACCGGGCCACCGGCACTTCAAGGAGCGCGATATCGCCGCTAGGCGCCAACAGCGTCTCCAAGGCGCTGTTGACCTCCTGGGCCGTAGCGTTTTCGATGACCGGCCGATAGCGGTCAAACACCTCTGGCAATACCGGCCCTGCCGTCAAGATTTGCAGGTACTCACTGAGCAGGGCCACCCTGCTCGTATCAATTGACTGTTGCGTATCCATGGCTTCAGTGTGAAATAAAGTGAGCACAGTTTCAAGGGCAAATTTGCGCTTGCCCGACTAGGGTAAATCTCCTATCATGCAGACAATGATCGGCTCATCCATCTCCCTGATGCTCCCCATCCTCCTCGCTGTCCTCGGCGGCTACCTGTACGCCTGGCGCTTCGACGTCGACGCGAAAGACCTGGTCAACATCACCAGCGACTTCTTCCTTCCAGCCCTGATCTTTCACAGCGTCAGCGAAAGCACGCTCTCCAGTCAAGATCTGGGGGCAGTGCTCTCCTCTTCCGCCCTGATCTTCATCCTCCTACTCGCACTCGGCTGGGTGTGGGTCAGGCTCACTGGCGAGAACCCCCGCTCGGTACTGCCGGCCCTGGTCTTCATGAACAGCGGATTTCTTGGCATTCCGCTGATGAAGATCTGGGGCGGCAATGAGGCGATGAACCTCATCGTAATCTTCGACCAGGTGCAAGGCTTCTTCATGTTCAGCATCGGTATCTTGATCATCACCGGCGGCTTTAGCAAAAAGAGCTTTTCTACGCTCTTGCGCTCTCCGATCATCTGGGCGATGGCGCTGGGCTTTCTTTTCAAGGCCAGTGGCCTGACCCTGCCCAGATCGGTTGCCTCCTCTCTCTTCTTCATCGGAGAAGCCGCTTCACCGCTGGCATGCGCGGCTTTAGGAGTCTCGATCAAGCACACCCGATTCAGCTTCCACAAAAGCCTCTTCGGCTCCCTGATCTTTCGATTTGTCGGCGGCTACCTGATCGGGCTCTTGGTCGTTACGCTGTTCGGACTTACCGGCATGATCCGCACAGTGACCCTTGTTGCCAGCGCCCTGCCATCGGCGATGTTCACCTCAATTCTGCCGCTTCGCTATGGGCAGGACAATGAGTACGCCTCGATGATGGTGATCATCTCCACGCTGGCGGCAGTGGTGGTCATCCCCCTTTCGTTCGCTTTAGCCGGCTGACTCGTTTTTTGCTTGTAGGGGCGCTGACCTTAGGCTACACTCAGCCTAACGAGGAGAATAGTATGAGTAGATTGACGCTACGCACCAAGCTGGGCTTCGGGATCGGGGATTTGGGCGGCAACCTTTTCTTCACGATCATGGGATTTTATCTGCTCTACTTCCTCACCGATGTAGTGGGACTGCTGCCAGCACTCGCCGGTACCGCCCTGATGATCGGCAAGGTGTGGGATGCCATCACCGACCCGATCACCGGCTACTACAGTGACCGTACCCGAAGCCGTTGGGGAAGGCGCCGTCCCTACATGTTCGTCGGCTCCATCGCCTCCTTCTTCTCGATGATCTTGATCTTCACCCCGGTCACTCTCTCAAGCCAGATGGTGCTGTTCATCTACTTCACCTTCGTCTATTGCCTCTTGAACACCGCCTATACATTGGTGAACATCCCCTATGCAGCGCTCTTGCCTGAGCTGACGCAGAACTACCATGAGCGGACGATCCTCACCGGCTGGCGAATGAGCTTTGCCGTCATCGGTACCTTCTTCGGCGCTGCCCTGGTCATGCCGATCGTCAACGCCATCGGCTGGCCGTTGATGGGAACCTTCATGGGGGCGGTGATGCTCTTCAGCGCCCTGGCCACCATCTGGGCCATCATCGAACCCAAAGAGGTCTCCATCAGCCTTGAGGATGGCTTTGTCCGTACCTTCGCCGAAATCCTGAAGGAGAAGACCTTCCTCACAGCCCTCTTGCCGTGGACCTTCTTCATCACCGGCACCTCAATGGTCCAGGGAGCGCTTGTCTACTACTTCTCCTATATCTTCGGCAACGAAGGGCTCTTCCAGATCGCACTGGTCGCCCTGCTCTTCTTCAGCCTTGCCTGCATCCCCATCTGGGTCAAGATCTCCGACAGAATCGGCAAGCGACGCTCCTACATGACCGGTATGACGATCATGGGGGTGAGTGTCCTCGCCTTCAGCCTGTTGGGGCCGACCCTTGGGCAGACGTTCGGCGTGGTCATGATGGGATTCTGCGGTATTGGACTGTCCACCCACTACGTCATGCCCCACGCCATCCTGCCAGACATCGTTGAGTGGGACGCCCGCACCAAGGCCAAGGGGCGGCGTGAAGGGGTCTACTCAAGCCTGTGGACCTTCACCAGCAAGCTTGGCCAAGCCTTGGCCCTCGCCCTCAATGGGTGGATCCTCTCGATCGTTGGCTATAACAGCGCCGCCATCACGGCCCAGGCGAAGATTGGCATCATCCTGCTGTGCGGGCCGCTGCCGGTGATCTGGTACATCGCAGGGCTGTGGGTCATCAAGCACTACCCGATCGATCGCGCATTCTATGAGGCGATGATCGGTGAGGCGTGAGATGAACCAAGCGTTTCCCACCCCCCGCTTCCGGCGTCCGGTCTACTGGTTTGTCCGCCTTTTCGGTGGGGTGTACATGCGCTTGGCTTTGGGTGTACAGGCGATCAAGATTTTCAATGAAGCGACGCTCAAGGAGGAGCTGGCGGCCTTCAAGGGTGGTAAGCAGCGCCTGATCATCGCCTTTCGCCATACTGCCGTCGAAGATGCCCCTGTGGTGTTGATGGGCCTGAGGCAAAGTCACCTCGCCTTCCTCTACGGGCGCGATGCCCTCAATTGGGCCGGCAACATCACCAAGTTCATCTTCCCGCGTCTGGGCTTCATCGCCGTACAGAACCGAGCAACGAACCGTGAGGGAATGGAGTATCTGCGCCTAGCGGCAAAGGAGGGACGGTTCCCCCTCGCCCTAGCCCCTGAAGGGCAGGTAACCTACCACGCCCACCACACCGCCCCCATCGAGGCGGGTGTGGCTACCCTCGCCCTCTGGGCTGCAGAGGGGGGAAGAGATGTCACCATCATCCCAGTCGGCATCGCCTACCAATACAACAGCAACACCACAGCCTTTGTCAGAGAACTCCTTGGGCGTTGGCAGATAGAGAGCGAAGTGACCCTTGAGGTGGAGAGCCCATATGAAGCACTGCTGTATGCCTGCGAAGAGACACTCACGCTAGTGGCCTCCTATTGGGATATCGATCTAGCAAAGATGCAGGGCAGTTTCATCGAACGACGGGATCAGCTTTGCTCACTCTTGTTGGATATGGGTGAGGACCTGGCTTTGCTAAGCCGGGGGTCGGGCTCGATTATCGACCGTCTCTTCCGCCTTCGATTCAAAGGCGAGGACACGCTCTTCAATCATGATGAAACACACATGAGCGCGCTTGAGAAGGCAAAACATGCCCAGCTGAAGGAGCGTGCCCACCTCTATCTGAGAATCAACCAGACCGTCGATGTGCTTGAGTATCTGGACACAGCATACATTATCGAAGCCCCCACCCCATCCTGACTTTAGGACTTCTCCCCTCTAAACCATGTAGATAATCTTCATTTGCAGGCCTGGA
>LVBE01000116.1 GCA_001603105.1 Spirochaetales bacterium Spiro_03 | reverse complement strand
GATATTTATAAAAATGTAACAGATATTTCATTTTGTTGACAAATTTCGCAAAGTCATCAAGAATTGGACAATGCCCTGTACGATATTGGTCGTTGATGACGAGCCACCGATCCGCAAAGGTGTCATCGCCATCATCAACAAGGAAATCCCCTCCCCTACGATAATCGCTGAGGCTTCAAACGGACTCGAAGGGTATACGCTCTACCAGAGTCTCAAGCCGGATCTGATTATCTCCGATATCGTGATGCCCAAGCTCACCGGCCTTGAGCTGCTACAGCGGATCAGGGAAGAGGACAAGGAGACGCCGGTGATTCTTATCAGTGGGTACGATGAGTTCTCCTATGCCAAGCAAGCGATCGCACTGCACGTGACCAACTACATCCTCAAGCCTATCTCCCGCACCGAATTGGTTACCTCCATCGCCTCGGTCATCCAAGAAAAGCGCCTCGCCTCCCCTGCTGCTACGGTCGACATCGACGCCCTACGTAGCGAAGCGCAAACGCTCTTCTTGCAACACCTGCTCAGCGGCAACATCGAGACGATGGAGGAGGTAGAGGACACGATGACCAACCTCTGGCTTGATGTACGCCCATCCTCCTTTACGGTCCTGACAGTCTCAACACGCAGTGGACAAGAGGGACAAGCGTTGGCCAATGCTGTCAAGGCATTGCCATCGGCGCAAGTCCTCGGCTCGGTGTCGTACCAAAACAGCCAGGTCGTGGTAGTCAACGGCAGACAGGCCGAAGCCCGGGCTGTAGCCGCTATGGTATTGCGATCAGATTCTCTAGAGCCTGCGTCCATATTGGTCGGCATCGGCACGACCGTTGACCACCTGAGGGCGATAAGCTCGTCGTTCCAGCAGTCCGGGGCCGCTCTCTCCTACTTCCCCTACTACCCTGATCGCTCAATCTTCGACCAACGGGATATCGATGCCCTGCCTGTGACTATCTCCACTGCCCAGATCGATACTGCGGCCCTCAAGGACGTGCTGCTCATCGAAGACGATGAGCAGCTCAAACAGTGGGTCGCCGACTTCTTTGACCTGATCATGGACCGCCGTAAGCCCCCGTTAAGCTACATCAAGGGGATGTGCATCTTCCTGCTCAGCGATATCCAAAAGCAATTGGTCAGTGGCCATCACATCAAGGAGATCTACTTCAAGGACACCCAAACGTTGCTCAAAGGTCACGCCCTTACCGTCGAAGAGATGCGATGGCGGGTTACCGAAACCTTGCTTGAGATCAAGCACACGGTCATCCCCCGCTCCTGGGTCGAGAACGACCGGACCATCCACATGGCAAAGCGCCATGTACAACAGCACATCGGCTCGATCGTCTCAGCCGTGGACATCGCAGAGCGGTTGGGGATGAGCGCGACCTACTTCTCCACGTACTTCAGGACCAAAACCGGAGAGACCTTCAGCAACTACGTCAACAGCAAGAAGAACGAGTACGCCAAGAAACTTTTGGCCGACTTTGAGCTCTCCATCGAGGAGGTCTCCCAGGCCCTTGGCTATACGGACTATCGATCATTTCACCGGGTCTTCAAGAAGATGAACGCCATGACCCCGAGCGACTATCGTAGGCGGATACGAGAGCAATGCAGCATCACCACCGAATAAAGAGCTGGTACTCGAACCTGCGCCTGCACAATAAGATTTCGCTGGCGATGATTATCGTCCTAGCACTCCTGTCGGTCACCTTCAGCGCTATCACGACGACCTTCTTCACCACCCGATACGCCAAGGAGTCGATGATCGTCGCCGAACAGTGGCTTGAGCTCTCTGTGCGCACCGTCAACCATGAGATTGAAGCGATCAGCGAAGCGATCATCTCCTCCTCGGTCAAACCGGGTTTCGTCTCCCTCGCTGCCCGAAGCCTTGCCTCCGAGCAGCGCGAGCTTCAGCTTCTGGTCGAGGCGCAGACCTACCTTGAGTCAATCATGCGCTCAAGCCCCCTGATCGCGGCGGCGATGGTGGTCGATCGCAACAACCATAGCTACTTTACCTATGACCGGATCCCCAAGTACAACCCCACACTCGTTGATTTCTCCTTCCTGAACGCCCAAAAATCTATTACTGCCTTGCCTGCCCTCCAAAGCCCGTTCTCCCTCAATACCAAGGTAGTGCCGTTCATCGTCCCCCTGAAGTTCCTCGAATCCTCATCGTACCTTACTGTCGCATCCGACCAGAGCGCTGACTTGGTCATCGCCATCCTCCTTGATGAGTCGGCACTCTATACCAAGCTCAACGAAGCCAAATCCCTCTTTTTCCGCCATATCAATACGCTTCAGTTCCGCGGCCAAAACTTACTGGGCATAGCTGAGGCATCGGCATTCGAGCCCGAGCAGTCAATCTATTGGCGCGCGGACACCTCTTTGGATGGGCTGACCTTGGTCATGACCATCGAGCGGGCATCCTTCAAACCGCTATTGATGACCATCATCCTCGTCTCAATCTTCTCTGCCCTCTTGATCGCATCCCTCGGAAGCCTGGTCATCATGGAGATCGCCCAGAGGACGACACGGGATTTCACCACGATGACAGCGATGATCGAGCAGATCAAGGAGGGTCGCTACAACCAGGAGATCCAACCTCGCCACGACGACGAGACCGGCTCGCTGATCAGGGGCATCAACGAGATGCACCGCACCCTCCTGTCACAGATGGAGCGGATTAAGGAGGAGGAGCAGGAGAAGTACCGCTACCTCTCACAGATGCTCACCGAGCAGATCAACCCTCACTTCATCTATAACACCCTTGAGATCATCAACATGGAGGTGAACAAAGAGCAGTACGGCAACGCGTCGCAGATGATCCAGGCATTCGCTGCGTTCTTGCGCTACTCCCTGAACCAAGGAGAGGACACGACCTCCCTGGACCGGGAGGTCGACCATATCCGCAAGTACCTGATGATCATGAATATCCGCCTTGAGACGCGGATCATCCTCATCTGCGACTATCCCAAGGCGTTGGGCGAGTACCGCATCCCCAAGTCGATCCTGATGCCGCTGATCGAAAACTCAATCCGCCACGGCTTCACCTCCGCCTTGGTTGGTGCGGAGGTCCCGGCCATCACCATCAAAGCCAGGAGGCGCCAAGGCCGCATTACGCTGACGGTGGCCGACAATGGGCAGGGCATCGATGTCGAGCAAGCCTCGAAGGCCCTCAGCGAGGGTCCTTCCGACAAAGGGCATGTCGGGCTGAACAACGTGTACCGGCGCCTTGAGCTCTACTACGGCCAGGTGTCGGTCAACTTCTCATCGATCCCCGGCTATCGCAACGAAGTGACCATCACCCTCGATGAGCCGCGGTGGCCTCAGATCCACACCCCATAGCCCGCTAGTCGACCCAAATAGCCGATGACCAAGCCGAATCTCCCTTCTCCTCAAAGGCCCTGATGTAGACACTCGATCCGCTTTCAAGCTCTAAGGGCTCGTGGATCTCAACGGTGCAGAGACTTTCGTCCATCGCTTCGCTGAGGCGCAGAGCTGGAGAGACAAAGCCGTCCATGTACTCGACTGTCGTCCCGTCACGCAGCTCACGTGCCTGATAACGGAACGTACGCTCGATGGTAGCGTTACCCCGTTTCAGCTGTGCCTCTACGACGATGGTGTAATCGTCGCTTGTCCGGATGCCAAACCCAAAGCCCTGTGTATCGTCGGTGGTGGCATTGCTGTTGCCGCTGCTTCTACACTCAAGGGTGACAACCCCGCCGTCAAAGTCTAGGTGCGGGGAAGATTCCACGTCATCCTTGGGGATGCTCAGTGGATCGACGACATACTCGCCCCTGAGTCGGCCGACCACGTCTTCAAGCTCTGCCCCTTCAGCTCTGACGCGCACCTTCCACGAGACCTGCTCGTTGCGCTGCCCCCATCCAACGCTCAGGTCAAAGCGCTTATACGCACTCTCCCCTGCCTTAGGGTAGTGGGTTGAGTGGACCTTGTTATTGACGATGACATCAACTTGGCGTAACGGTGATGGAGCCTTAACGTAGGCGTCAAGACGCACTGTCCGCTCAGCTTGTGCCAACGCCGACCCGATCGGCTCATCGTCGATGAAGAAGGCGATGGCGATCGGATCGCCGCTATAGGCGACCGTGGTGCGCCCAAGCAGCGCGTCCCAGATCGCATCGCTCTCTTTCTCGGTGGCCCAGACGCCGGTCTTGCCCGATCCATAGCTACCTGGGGAGGCGTTGTGGTGGTCAGTGGAAGCGGTGACACCGAACTTATACCCCCGTCCAAGACCTCCTTGATAGGTATTCGTTGAACTGAGAGGTCCCATGGTGTGCAGGTACGCAGGCTGGGCGTACTCACTCTCGCTTGCCCCATGCATCGACATGATCTCAACAAGCGGGCTTGAGTGCTCGCGATAGCGGTCCCAGTTGATTCCTCTGAACCCGGTCTTGTAACCGATGTGGTGCGGCATACAGATCAAGCCGCTTTTTGATGGGTCATTGGTCTCGATGAGGACCTCCAGGCGCTTGTCCTCTCCTTCAGGATCGACAGGCAGGCCCTGCTCAAGGTCTTTGACGATGATGGTATAGTCACCTAACTCAAAGCTATGGAACTCATACGAGGCAAAGGGGACGATTCCGCTCTCGCTACTCTGCTTCATTGCTTTTTGGTACTCAGGCCATCGCTTCCTGAGTTTGGCAAACCCACTGCGATGGTACTCCTGCACCTTCGGCGGAACTGGCTGGATGCCGCTGTCCATATCCGGCCAAGCAAAGTGGCCGGTGATGGTAAAGAAGTCAAGTTGCTGC
>LVBE01000115.1 GCA_001603105.1 Spirochaetales bacterium Spiro_03 | reverse complement strand
GGTCGATGATCAGAGCAAGAACGGGATGTATATTTTGACAGGCTCTGCAGTACCACCAAAGAATGAGATGAGTCTCTTCGAGTCCAAGGAATCAAGTGGAGCCATATCGTTGTCGGCGTTGTTTGTGAACGCCCACTTACAACAGGTAGAAGATTCGCCGTTGGCTGTCGAAGAGATTGCCTTTGTTCTCTGCAGAGGAGGATGGCCGGCATCTATCGGAAAGGGGGAGCAGAATGCCCTCTTGATGGGCCAGGAATAAATCACCGCACTTGCCGAGAGCGATCTCTCAAAGGTCACCAGCTCGAAGAAGACGCCGCAACGAGTATTGGCATTGCTGGCCAGTCTTGCACGCAATGGCTCTGGGGTGGTGGAGAACAAGGTCGTCATACAAGATGTGCAACAATCTGGGATTTCTTTTGCAGAATCAACATACCATGAGTAAGCCAACGCACTCAGGCGCCTCTTTGTCATCGAAGACCACCATACGCTTGAAACCCAAGCGAGAGTTTATCGACCCCTCCTTGGCTGTCACCTCACTCGCCCTGAATCCCAATATGCTGCTCGATGACCTCAGGTATATGGGCTTCCTGTTNNCATCTCTCCCATTACCACAATCGGTATGGCTTCTCATATGATTGTGTCCTTCACCTGCGAGATGGCCGCTATGCCCTCATTGAATTCAAGCTCGGGGGAAATCTTGTGGATGAAGGCGCTGCTCATCTTTTGCGACTCAGAGATCTTCTCGCCAATCATGATCTGCGCCTTCCCTCCTTCCTGATGGTGATGACAGCGGGGAAATTCGCCTATAGGCGCGATGATGGGGTGTTGGTAGTGCCGGTTGCTACCCTCGCCCCGTGATCACCCCATGCAAGGCCACCTCTGCCACAGCCAAGGGCCGGGATGGCTATTGACCTGAGGGACAGGCTCGCTATCACACGCCTCAGGTCCTGCAGGCCAGCTTCGATGTCACACAACCGGCTCGGCATTCGCCAGTGCTCTTTGGTGGGGAAGTTGATGATGTACTGCTCAAAGAAGAGGGAGGGGGAGCGGGTAGTGAACATCTTCCCCAAGATTACCTCACCACGCCTGCACATAGGCTGAGTAGTTTTCTAAAAACCTTTTCTTGAACATCAAAGCCAAGCCACTTCCCATCACCCCCACACAGTTGACGGGATTGACGAGCGCATGGGCACCGCTATCAAAGATGTCTCCGGTGTGAAACGTCATGTGGTAATCGCTCATAGGTTCATGATACGCCCTTGAAGATATTTAACAACTGTCATGTAAAAAAAGAGGCCGTCATATTGGGTAGCATGGTAATCCGATGGCATGGCGCTGAGTTTGTACCCCTGATGCACGTTCCAAGAACGCTGGCTTCCCTCCTATAGCCCAAGGCATGCGAGGGGGATTACGTGAACGCCATCGGGGCGGGTGTAGGCATAGAGGCCTGCTGTCACCACCGCCAAAAATGCCGGCTTCTTCATCCGCTGTGGGTCGATCAAATCAGAGAGTCTGCACAAATGCTCTGCAGCGACATCGATCTGAGATCCTCCCAGCTTGATCTCGATTAGGCCGTAGCTTCCATTGCGAAGATGGATGACGGCGTCGCATTCCAGGTTGTTCCTGTCACGGTAGTGAGAGATTGTTCCGTCAAGCGCTTGGGCGTACACGCGTAGGTCGCGGACACAGAGGGATTCAAAGAGGAGGCCCATCGTCTCCAAATCGTTGAGCAGATCACTCGGTGTCGCTCCCATCGCGGCTGTGGCAATGCTCGGATCACAGAAGTGGTGTACATCACTACTTCTGATTACGGTCCTAGAACGAAGCTTCGGATTCCAGGGCGGGACGTCTTCGATGACAAAGAGCTGCTTCAGTGCGGTTATGTACGAGTGNNGAGCATAGCTTTGAAGCAGACTCTTCACACGGTTTGGGTTTCTTTGGATCCCATCAAAGGAGACAAGATGGGATTCAACGATTGAGTCCACATAATCAATGGATTGTTGGAGAGCAATCCGCTCGCTAAGGCCGATGGCCTTGGGCCATCCCCCTCGGCAGATCAAGAACGCCATCTCCTCGATAGAGACAGCACTTACTGCTTCAATGGCGTCTTGGCTTTTGAGCAATGAGGACAAGGAGATACGAGCATTGGATTCCCCGCTTTCCAAAAGGGTCATGGGTTGCATGGTGATTCTGGCAATCCTACCTGTACCAGAGTGAGAGTGGGCCATGTTGGCGACAGGGGTTGTCGAACCGGTGAGTATGAATTGGCCAAATGCATCTCTTTTGTCAACCTCATGGCGTACCGCATCCCACAATTGGGGGGCAAGTTGCCACTCATCGATGAGGCGCGGTACATCTCCCTC
>LVBE01000114.1 GCA_001603105.1 Spirochaetales bacterium Spiro_03 | reverse complement strand
CCCATAGTTTTGAGGGCCTTGGAGTCAGTGCCCTTGAACAGGCGTGCACGCTCCAGCTCATAGGCCTGGCGCGCTGTGTCCTCAGCACGCTCTGCCCACTGTCGCTGTCGCCCTTCGGCGCCTACCAGGTGGGTGCCAAAGAGCTCTGCCCGCTCACTGACAAGGCTAGCGAGCTGCTCAGATCGTCTAGAGAGTGGTACGATAGCCACGCGCCACTCCTCGGCGCCCAAACTTCCCACTATCGTGGTGAGGATCAGGGCGAAGAGGCACAGTGGCCTGACCATCCTCCTACTCCTCCTGTGCCCACTGCAGATAGCTTTCGATGAAGGGCTCGATGTCTCCATCCATGACGGCCTGGATGTTACCCACCGATGTGTTGGTACGGTGGTCCTTGACCATCGTGTAGGGTTGGAAGACATAGGAGCGGATCTGACTGCCCCAGGTGATCTCTTTCTTCTCAATTGCATCCTTTTGGTGCTCGGCCTCCTTCTTTTGGCGATAGTACTCATAGAGCCGACTCTTGAGCATCTTGAAGGCGAGTTCCTTGTTCATCAGCTGACTGCGTTCATTCTGACATTGGACGACGATCCCACTTTCGAAGTGGGTGATGCGCACCGCACTGTCGGTCTTGTTGACGTGCTGCCCCCCTGCCCCACCGGCGCGGTAGGTATCAAGGCGGTAGTCATCGCTCTTGAGGTCGATCTCAATCGTATCGTCGACGACCGGAGAGGCATAGACACTGGTAAAGGAGGTGTGACGACGCTTTTGTGAGTCAAAGGGACTGATGCGAACCAGGCGATGGACACCCGCCTCGCCTTTGAGGTAGCCGTAGGCGTAGGGGCCACTGACTTTGATCGTCGCGCTCTTGATGCCCCCCTCGTCCTCCAACAGATCGAGGATCTGGCTCTTGAAGCCGACTTGTTCACAGTAACGCAGGTACATGCGTAGCAACATATTGGCCCAGTCGCTGGCCTCGTTGCCGCCAGCTCCAGCGTGGATGGTCAAAAAGCAGTCGTTCTTGTCAAACTTCCCATCCAACAGCGTGGTAATCTTCAGCTCCCCATATCGCTTCTTCAGCCCAAGGATCTGCTCATCGATCTCTTGTTGTTCAGCCTCGTTATCAGGCTCGTCGGCATAGACCTCCAATAGGTCGGCCATCTCGTCGATCGAGTCGATCAGCTCTACCCACGGGTGGTAGAGCTCCTTCAGGCCATTGAGTTTGGCAAAGAGGGCCTCAGCTGCCTTGCGATCATCCCAAAAACCAGGGGCAAGGGTCTTAGCCTCAAGTCCATCGATCTCGCTTTTCAGGGCAGCGGGGTCAAAGACGCCTCCAGACAGTGTAGGCTTCTTCTTTTATCGTCTCAAAGAGGGTTTTATTCTGAAAGTACATGACAATGATCTCCGATTGTAGTTATTTTCGTTCAACTCTGAAGCCCACCGTAATCTTCTTCTGCTCCCCACTCTCTAGGCACAGCTCGAACGTGGGCATGAAGAGAGTATGTAGGTACATAGTCTCAGGGCCGACGGTGGTCCTGCTCTCAATGGTATAATCTTCCTTCAATAAGGTAAAGCGATTGTCGCAAACCAGTGACAACATCGTGCTATTGGGCTCATCATGGATCTTGACGGTCTTCACCCCCCGGCGCACCAGCTCACTCTCCTGGACCATGCTGCCTTTCTTCCCATCAATGATCATGCATGAAACCGGCAGGCTCTTGGTAAAAAGGCTGATAGGAATCTCGCATCCATAGATGAAGGAAGCACACTCATGGCCGGCATTGGCAAGGGTAATCTCAACGAAGACGGTGTTCTGTCGCACCTTGTAGTGCTTGGTCACCTCAAGCGGGCTGGCGATGATGGCACCAGCGGGTGTCGTCACAGAAGCCTTGAACTCAGTGGCCTTTCGGTCCAGCACCTCAATGCGATAGCGAAGGCGACCTAGATCCAGGCACATCTGAACGTCACGTTTATCGTACTCTTCAAGGTTCGTCTTGGCGCTGATGATCACATCGGTGAAGAGGCGACGCTTCTCACCGCTGTGCGGCGGGTGTATGCAGGTTTTTGAGATGGCCATCTCATCGAGCAGGGCGTACGCATCACCGTAATTGTGCAGTGACGGAAGGTAGGTCAACTCATCAAGTGCCCCACCCTTGCTATCGAGGACACAGCTGAGGTTCTTGCTGATCACCAAGTGTTCGTCCACCTCGTCCCAGTCATAGTCCGCAACCTGGACGTAGGTGTGATCAGCAAGCGAGGAGAGGATCATATCCGCCTCGCTGATCGTCCGCCAGACGAGGGTGCGCACCGACGGGCGCAGCATCGAGGCGTGGGCGTCAAGGATATAGGGAGCTCCTACGCTCGCTCGTTGGATCAAGGATTCAAGGCGCCGACGCACATCCTTGTCTTTCTTATAGAAGCGCGCCTGTTCCACCATCGTCATATACCGGCCATAGAGGTAGGCAACGCTCTCATCCCGTACAAATAGGTCGTTGATCGTCGGAAGGTTGGCGCGCTGTGCATCATGGCCATACCAGCCGGCAGGCAGGTATCCCTTGTACACCTGTTCATCAAGGCCCAAGATCTCCTCAACAGCCGAAGAGCCGCCATCGAGCAATAGGCCAAAGAGCTCTTCGGTCTCAGCTACGGTGATACCGCCTTGCACCAATTGGTCGACGTTGATCATGCCCATCATGAAGGGAAGCTGCTTGCGCTGCACCTCCTTGATAGTGCGGATCAAAGCTGAGAAGGCAATCGTTTTGGCTCCATACTCCCTGACGGCGATGTTCAGCGCATCACAGGTTGGGATGATGGTCACGCTTTTGCCCATCTCCTGCATCATGAAGGGTTGCTCTTCGTCTCGCCCCTTCATGGTGGTTCCATTCGACAACGAGGTGATGACCGTCTCCATACAGCAGATGTTCAGGGCGTTGATGTATGCAGGGCTGAAGATCTGCGCATAGCTGAAGAAGTTCTTAGGCCGTTGGCCAAAGCGCTTACGCAAGAACGTCGTCATCATCTCGATCTGGTTGGACCGGTCCTTCGGTCCAATTAGGCTCAGAATCGACTGGTGGTAGGATGAGCCGAGCAGCTCTACCGTATCGGAACGACAGAGGTCGGCAAGGAGAAGCGAGAGCGACATGTGGTTGACATCGAGGTACTCGATCAGCGGGACGGAGAGGCTGAGCTGCAGCGTCACGTCCCGTCGATGGTGCAAGAGCGTCAACAGTGGCTTGATTACACGCTCCACTACCCGCTCAAAGGCGGGTAGTGGGAGGCCGTGGGCCAGTTGGCTATATGCACCGGTGAGTACTCGCATCTATTACCGTTTTATGATGATCTTCGTCGGGCACGCCTCAGCCGCTTCAGCGATCTGCGAATGCGGGACCGCTTGGTCGAAGTATGCCAAATAACTCTCCACCTTACACCCGGACTCCGGATATTTGTTTTCACAAATCTTGCATCCGATGCAACCGACCGAGCAGAACTTGCGTACCCGCCCACCGGGCAGCTTGCTATTGCAGTCGATCGAATACTCGCTATCCTCGTAGATCATCTGCATGACGTGGGTCGGACAGATGGCGACACACTTCTCGCAGCTGATGCACTTGGCCTCATCGATGACGATATAGCCGTCGCTATCCTTGCTGATGGCATCGGTAGGACAGACCTTGATACAGCTGCCCATCCTAAGGCACCCATCCTTGCACGTATTGTCCCCACCCATGAGCAGGTGTGCGGCGTTGCAGTCCATCGGACCGTCGTAGACGTAATCCTTGGCGGTGAACTCAACGTTGCCCTTGCACATTACATGGGCGACCTTGCGCCGCTCGTTGGGATCGACTTCGACGACCATCCCCATGATCTCGCTGATCTTCTGCACCAAGTCCGGGCCACCGGGGGCACAGAGGTTCAGCTCGGCGCCTTCCTTTGCTATCGCTGAAGCGTAGGCGTTACAGCCTGCATAGCCACACACACCGCAGTTTACCCCGGGCATGATCGGCTCAAGCTCCAACAGCTTCTCATCCTTCTTGATGGCAAGCTTCTTCTCGGCATAGGAGAGACCGAAGCCGAAGGCCCCGCCTAAAAGTGCTACGGTGATTAAAGCCAGTAGAATATTCATACCATCACCCCCTATACCAAGTGCAGGTTGGTCAACAGGGACTTGTCGAACGCCATGAACGACAAGGCCATGATACCTGCGGAGATGAAGGCGATCGGCATGCCGCGAAAGGCGCGCCGAACCGGCATCAGATCCAGCTTCTCGCGGATGTTGCTCATCAACACAATGGCCAAGGTGAAGCCCGCTCCTGCTGCAAAGCCGGCGGTGAAGGCTTCCATCACGTTGTAGCCATTGGTGATGTTGATGATCGCGATACCCAGTACCGCACAGTTGGTGGTGATCAGCGGCAGATAGATGCCCAAAGCCTGGTAGAGCGCAGGACTGATCTTCCTGATCACCATCTCCAACAGCTGCACCAAGCTGGCGATGACCAGGATGAAGGTCAACGTCTGCAGGTACTGTAGGCTCATTGGCACCAACAAAAAGTAGTAGATCGCCCAGGTGACGACGCTCGCCACGGTGGTGACAAAGGTAACTGAGGCACCCATGCCGATTGCGTTGGCACTGTTCTTGGAGACCCCAATGAAGGGGCACAGACCCAAGAACTGTACCAATATGAAGTTATTGATAAAGATAAATGTCAGTAATATAGCAATATAGCTCATCGTGCCTATCCTTCTTTACGTGCGCCCTTCCAATCGAAGAACGCCTTCAGATACCCCATCAAGAGCAACGCACCGGGGGCGAGGCTCATGACCCTGATCGGGTTGTTGTAAAACCATGGGATGCGAATGACCCCATCGAAGCCGCCGATGGCGAAGAGGGTGATCGTCCCGCTTCCGAAGAGTTCACGGATCAGGGCGATCAGCGTCAGGCCGAGGGCAAAGCCAATGGACATGCCGATGGCATCGAGGATCGAGTCAACGACAGTGTTGCGTGCAGCGAATGCCTCGGCACGGCCGAGGATGATGCAGTTGACGACGATCAGCGGCAGGTAGACGCCCAACGCGCTATAGACGGCCGGCACGAAGGCATGCATCACCATCTCGGTAATCGTCACCAGGCTTGCGATGATGACGATATAGGCGGGGATGTGGATCGAGTCTGGGATGAAGTTTCGCAGCGCTGAGATCAGCAGGTTGCTGAACAGTAGCACGAACAATACGCCAGCTGACATACCAATGGCGTTGGAGACCTGCGTCGAGACACCGAGGACGGGACAGAGGCCCAACACGATGATGAAGACCGGGTTCTCCTTGAAGATTCCCTTGGTCAGCTCATTCCAGTTCATTTTCATTGTACACCCCCCTCTCTCTTGGCCCAGTCACTGCCTGCAGCGATCGCCTTGGCAATGGCATTGAAGGTCACGCTCGAGCCACTGATGGCCTGTGCATCGCTGTCGCTGAGCATCGCCTTTGAGGTCGGCACCGGCTTGCTGGAGCCTGTGTTCTTGAACTTCTCCATATACCAACTCTCCTCAGCTTTCTTACCAAGGCCAGGGGTCTCGCTGTGTCCGAGAAGCTGGGCGAACTGCATCGCCCCATCGCGGGCGTAAGAGGCGACCAGCGTCATCTCCCCGCCGTAGCCGGCGCTCTTCAAGCCTAAGATCCACCCCTCGACCGTACCGTCTTTGGTAAGTGGGATCATATAGTCGATGTAGGGTACGCCTATGACGCTCTGCTGCTCTCCGATCTCAAGGCCGCCGCTGACCGCCTCAAGGGCCCTCAGGCGGCTTTGGTGGTCCATCTCCTCAATGACCGGTGCGGTAATCGAGTTGGTCAGAGCCAACAGGAAAGCGGAGACCGCACAGATGGAGAGCAAAATCAATGCATAACGGATGTTCTTGGTCATACGGCACGCTCCTTTGCCAGCTTTCGCTGCTGACGCGTATCGCCGAACTTACGCGGCACGATGAAGCGGTCGATCGTCGGGGTGATCACATTCATCAGCAAGATCGAGACACTCACCGCTTCGGGCATGCCCCCGAAGTACCGAAAGAGGAAGGTGAAGAATCCACAGCCAATGGCGTAGATTACCTGTCCCTTGCGGGTAATGGGGCTGGTGACGAAGTCGGTGGCCATGAAGAGGGCGCCGAGCATCAGTCCTCCGGTAAAGAGCGAGGCAAAGAAACTTCCGCCAAAGAGACCCTGAGCGGTGGGGATTCCTCCGAAGATCCACGAGAAGAGCCCCAGGCTCGCCAAATACACCACCGGAATGTGCCACGTGATGATCTTGCGGATCATCAGATACAGGCCGCCGATCAACAGCATAAGGGCACTGACCTCTCCGATACAGCCGGCGACGTTGCCGATGAACGTATCGATCGTATAGGCACTGAAGCCGGTGGCCTGTGCGATTGAGCGGGCAAGGTCGGTAGCCGGATAGCCGGCCTGGGCGAGCAAGGCATTGGCATCAAGGCCGACGCTGCCACCGCTGATAGCCGTCTTCACCATCCCAAGCGGCGTTGCCGATGCGAGGGCATCAGGCATGGCGGCGGCCAAGGTTCGGGGGGCGACGAAGGATGACATCGGGGTGGTGAAGGAGAAGAAGACGAAGACCCGTCCCGCCAAGGCAGGGTTCGCCCAGTTCGCTCCCAATCCCCCAAATGTCCACTTTGCCACAAAGATGGCAAAGGCACTGGCTACTGCCGGGATGAAGAGAGGCACCGATGGGCTCATGTTCAGCCCTACCAACAGGCCGGTGAGGAGCGCCGATCCATCCCAGAGGGTGAATTCATCGCTGAAGCGCCCTAGCAGGTACTCACTGAGCATCGAAGCGGCGATTGCGACAAGAACGACCAAAAGTGCCCTCAGTCCAAAGACATAGACTCCCCAGAGAAGAGCAGGAGCTAACGCTGCACTGACGTGATACATGATTGAGGCCGTACTGCTCTTCTGATGGAGATGTGGAGAGGAGGAGACCGTCAATTGTGGTGTGTTCATTACTTTTTCCTCCCAAGTTTCTTACCCGTCTTCATCCCGTGGACCAGGGGGATGTGGGCAGGGCACACGAAGGCGCAACAGCCACACTCCTTGCAGTCCATCAGGCTATTGGCCATCGCAGCGGCGTACTCACCGTTGTCGATCAGCCGATAGAGCTGAGCGGGGACCAACCCGATCGGACAGGCGGCCACGCACCGCCCACAGTTCAAACAGGCGGTGGTGGGCACCTTCTTCTGTCCCTTTAAGGCCAACAACCCACTGAACCCTTTTGTCAGCGGAGTATCGGTATCGAAGAAGGAGAAGCCCATCATCGGCCCTCCGCTGACCAGCTTGTCTGGGTCACTGGAGAAGCCGCCACAGAAGGCGAGCAGGTCACTGACTTTGGTGCCGACCGGGGCGAGGACATTCTTGGGATTGGCGATGCACTCACCGGTGACCGAGACCACCCGCTCATAGAGGGCCTTGTCCTGGGTGACTGCCTCATAGATGGCAACACAGGTGCCGATGTTGGCAACCACCGCCCCAACATCGAGGGGGAGCTTGCCGCTGGGGATCTCCCGGTTCAGCGTCGCCTTCAATAGCTGTTTTTCATCGCCTTGGGGGTACTTCACCTTCAAGCCGACGACTTCGATCGGATACCCCTTCTGCTCAACAACGCTTCTGAGGTGGGCGATGGCATCCTTCTTGTTCAACTCAACGCCGACGATCACCCGGGGGGCTCGGGTAGCCTTGGCACAGATCAATGCCCCCTGCAGCGCCTCGTCGGCACGCTCCATCATGATGCGGTAGTCGGCGGTAAGGTAGGGTTCACACTCTACGCCGTTGACGACAAATGCATCGATGCGCTTGTCACGGGGAATGGTGAGCTTGACATGCGCTGGGAAGGTCGCCCCACCCATGCCGACAATGCCCATCTCCTTGATCTTGGCGACCAGCTCGCTCTCACTGAGGCTGGTCCAATCCACCGTTTTATCTTCGAACGGTGGCTGCTCGCTGTCGGGTGTGATGACCACGGCATCACAGACCACACTGTTGGCAAGGGTGACCTGGCGGATCTCCTTAACAACCCCACTGACCGGGGCGTGGACCGCAGCGCTGATAAAGCCGCTCGCCTCCCCGATCTTCTCTCCTCGAACGACGGTATCCCCTTTTGCCTTAAGGGCTTTGGCAGGCGATCCCAGGTGCTGTGACAGCGCTACGACCAACTCCCCGGGCATGGGAAGTCGCTCAATCGCTTGCAAGCGGCTGAATACCTTCTTGTCATCAGGGTGCACCCCACCCTTGCTGAACGTAGGTACTTTGTGCATCAATGAACGCTCCTTACTTGGTGATTAACAGACAAGACTGTAAATTTTTACAAAGACTGTTCTATTGTACAAGAATTTTGCTATAATGAAAACCATGAATCGCATTTTTAAATATGCGTTCTGGAAGCTGAAGCGCAAGAAAGTCTACGCAC
>LVBE01000113.1 GCA_001603105.1 Spirochaetales bacterium Spiro_03 | reverse complement strand
GGCCTTTGGAGGAGCTGCGCACATAGGAGAGCGGCTTGCCCAGCCGGTCGGCGAGGGTGGTGGCGTGTGGAATGCCAGCGGTTGCCGTGCCTGCAATGTTCTGTGGGTCGAACTTAAGGACAGTGAGCATCGCAGCGAACGCCTCGGCGACGAGGGCGCGGGCCTTCGCTTCGGCAAGGAGGCGCCGGTTGTCGTTGTAAATCGGCATCCGGTAGCCGCTGACCCACGTAAAGGGGTTGTCAACGGAAAGGCGGATGGCTCCCAGCTCAAAGGCTGCCTGGGCCACTTTCGGCCCCCAGTGGTTGGTAATCTCAATCAATGTGTCCATAACGTCTCCAGTCTATCCTATTTGTTGCGGCTCTTCCATATTTGCTTGAAGGTGTGCGGCTTTTCACAGTACGCGCAGACGAAGTGGTTGTCATGACGCCTGAGAAAGAGCGCCGGCACCCCTTCGCATTGATCGGGGTGTGAGATGCACGCTTCGTTGGTACATCCCAGGTCCTCGAAGTTATAGATGCGTGGCGGCAGTGAGAGGCGATACTTGTTGGCTACCGAGCCATCCTTGATGAGGTTGAGCGTGCACCCAGGGGCTACTGCGGCCAGGCGCTTGAGGTGCTTGCGCGACAGTTCAACCTCCCCGGGGCGGAAGATGATCCCTTTGTAGCAGCTTGGGTCACTGCCGCCTGTTGAGACCCACTCCCCTCCCTTTGCATCATCGAGGCCGAGCACACTGCTGATCAAGCGCATGTGATCACGGATCGAGGCAGGATCCTCGCCTCTGAGGATGTGGTCGATGACCAGACCACTGCGAATCGGGTGCACGCCCTCGCTGACTACCTTCTCCTTCGAAGGCCGACCGGTGAGGTCGACTTCGTGGATGTACTCCGCCCGGCTCTTTGGAAGAGGCCGCTCGCTCGGGGTGAACTCCGAGCCAATTTTACCAGCGATCATGGCAAGCAGCACGATGCGCACGTACATGCCGTTGATGGACTGCCGTTCCCAGCCGTTGAGAGCGGTGGTGTCCAAAAAAGTCGGGATCGTCGGATGCTGCTTGTGGCGAGGAAGGGGGTGGTAGAACTTGGTACCCTCGGCGATCAGGGGCAAGAGATCCCGACGGAAAGTGATCGAGTGGCGCAGCTGCGCTTCCCGCTTGAGGATTTGCTCACCCATGCGTTCCAGCTGAGGGCGGGTGAAGTACCACTTCTTGGCGACATCGGCCTGTGCAAGGTACGCATCGATCGAAGCGAAGGTGCGTACCTCATAGCCGTTCTCCTCCATCTTCTGCACGTAGAGATCGGGCATCGCGAGCTCCGGTGGGGCTACCAGGTCGATTTTGACACGGTCGAAGATCGTCAGTCCATCGGCTTTGGAGTGTACCGTCCGCCCGTGGAAGAGGTCTCCGACGAGGGCGAGGTGCAGTTCATCGCGCCGGTAGTCGTTGTCCTCAAGGAAGGTGAACTCATCGAGCAGCTCCTGGGTGGGGTGTTCGTGCCTCCCATCACCGGCGTTGATGAATGCGGGCTTGCGCCAGAGGCGGTTGCGCGCCGCATACGCCGCACAGCTCTCTTCCAGCCAGCGGCAGACCCCCTCAAGCTTGCTGCGCACGATGAAGATCGTGTTGGAGTAGCCGCTGAGGGTGAAGAAGGTGTCACTGTAGCTCTCTCCTTTGTTGAAGGAGGAGCTGTCGCTGTTCAAGTCGGAGACTTTGGCGTGGTGGAACTTGGCTGCGTTACGAAACGACTCCTTGGTTCGCGTGGAGTCCTCCAAGAAGACCTCGTAGATGCCAAAGTCCCGGTCATCGATCCGAAAGCGGCTGAGCGTCGCCTCATCCTGCTCCTCCATCGCCCGCTTGAGGATCCGTGCCTGTTCAAAGAGGTAGAGCCGCTCCTCCTTGCTGAAATCCTCGATGACACACAACGATCGCCCGGTAAATACACTCTTGGTTTCCATCTTTGTTCAAACTCCTAAAAAAAAGCCGGCCTTACGACCGACTTTCTTCAATGACCATATCAATGGGGAGTGTGTGCATCTGATGCAACAACCACGTTATCTTGCTCCTATTCACGCGCTCCCTCCAAATTTCTCCGCCAAGGATAGCAGGATAGTACGCAACTGTCTAGCTCCTGGGTTCAGGTTTTTTTCCTACTGCCTCAGTATCGGCCTCAAGGCGGGAGAGGGCATCAAGCGATGGTTCTGGGCGCTTTGCGCTGTTGGTCTCGACGCTCACATCATCGGTATGATTTGGGCGGTTGGCCATCTCTGAGAGGTTCATAAATGCGCTGTGGGGGCCAAAGGCGAGGATCGGTTCAAAGAGTTCGGTGAGGATTTTTCCACGGGTTTTGACATCTTGTTTATAGCGCTTTCGATACCAGGAGGTGGAACCGCGCCGGCGCCGATGGGAGCGCCGTTTGGCACCCTTGGTATTGGAGTACCCATAGCCATAGCCATAGCCGTAGCCGTACCCTCGCCCATAGCCGTAGCGATAGCTGGTGATCGCCGATGCGAGCACACCATTGAAGACAAAGCCGACAAGCGGAGCTGCGGCTGTACGCAGGTTTGTGACCAGGTCGTAGAGCGCTCCCTTGCTCGTGATCCCAGCGCGCACGGTGATGATCAAGCCATCGACGTGCTTGGAGATGGAGATCAGCTCACTGGCCGATTCAAGCGGCGGAGCGTCGATGATGATGAAGTCATAGTACTGCTTCAGCAGCGCAAGAGCCTTGATGTAGCGGGGGTTTGAGAAGATGGCAGCAGGCACCAGCGGTGCATTGCCTGGCGGCAGCAGGTGCAGCGTCGCCGTCTCCTCAAACGGCTGGACGATGCACGCCTCAAGGGGCGTGTTCTTGGTGACGAAGTCGGTCAACCCAACGTCTCGATGCTTGAGGCGGAAGAAGCGCTCCATGCTCGGCAGGCGCAGGTCCCCGTCAATGACCAGCACCCGACTGCCCATCTGGGCCAAGGCGAGGGCGACGTTGCCGATGATGGTGCTCTTTCCCTCTGCCATCGCACAGCTGGTGATCGAGTAGATCTGACGCTCACTGCGGTTGTAGAGCATGTTGGCCACGAGCTTGAAGCGCTCGCTCTCATAGGAGAGCGGATCATTGTAGACGCTGAGGGTCGGATACTTATCACTGGAAGTGATTTTCATCAACGGAATCCAACCAAGGACCGGTAGATCCTTGCCGGCGATCTTCTTGATCTGACTTTCATTCTGGATCGAGACATCGAGCGCTTCGATGCCAAGGGTGAGCAGCAGTCCCACCGCCGACCCGAGCAGCAGGGCGACTGCCATGATCAAGAGCTTGTTGGGCCTGACCGGGCGCGTAGGCAGGATCGCAGCATCGACAACGGTGACGTTGCCGGTGATCGCAGCCTCGCTGAGCTTGACCTCCTCCAACATCTCGCGTAGCTTCAGTCCGATCGCCTCATAGATCTGCACATCGCGCTGCAGCTCAGAGAGTCGGCGCTCAAGGACCGGCAGTTGGCTGAGCTCCTCAGTAAAAACGTCAGCTCTCTTATGCAGCACTTCGATGTCCACCTCGGTGGTCAAGGCGCCGACGATCGCCTGGGTGTTCGCTTCGGTAGCGTAGGGGCGGGTGAGCTCATTGATCCGGTTCAACAGATCCTTGGTCACCTGACCGATTGCGCTGTTGATCACGTAGGTGCGCGACGAGGAGTCCAGCCCCGTCGCCGGACGCGAGAGTGACTCGTACATCGACAGTTCAGTCTTCCACGCCGACAGCTCCTCAAGCTTGCTGGCGATGATGTGGTCGGCCCTGATTTGCTCACAGCTGAGGAGGTTGGTGAACCCTGCCTTGGCAAGGGAAGCGTTGTAGCTTGTGATAAACGCCTGCGCTTCGCCGAGCTGTAGTTTCAACGGCTCAAGGCGCAGGGTGTAGTAGGAGATCTGCTCAATGAGCATCGAGCTCTTGTCCGAGAGCTGAATGATCTCGCTGTTCTCCCTGAAGTCTCCGAGGGCATCGCTTGCCCGACTGAGGGCTGTATCGTTCAACGGGATCTGCGCCTCAATGAACTCGCGCTGGGCGGTCTTGGAGTTCTTAGCAATCCCGGTGAGCAAATTATCGTATGTCGATGCCAAAGCGTTGGCAAAGTCACGGGCGAAGGCGGGGCTCTGGTCGGTGACCGCAATCTTGACGATGTTGGTGTCCTTGACGGTGGAGACTACGATCCGCTCGCGTACGTTGCCGAGCACCGCCTTTGAGCGATAGTCCTCTCCATCGCTGTTCTGATAGCGCGAGAGATCCAGGCTTGCAAGGGCTAGGTTGATGTTGCTGCGGCTGGTGATCAACTCCACCTCGGTGGCGATCTTGGTACTGGAGGAGGAGACATCGAGCAGCGACTCGAAGGTGGAGGCGCGCTGGATTGCCTCAACGAGGACCGACACCTGGCTCTCATACTGCGGGGTCGCAAGCCTCAGGTATCCTGAAGCCAGGGCGAGCACCACAATGAGCCCGGCGACAAACCACTTGAAGCGTTTACGGAAGATAATGAAGAGTTCGGCGATCGAGATTCCTTCGTCGCCCCCTTCAAAGGGGCTCATGCTGCCACTTGCCAGTTCATCGTGCTCTCTCATCCACAGCTCCTACAATTTCTTGGAATCTATGATAATGCTCAATACGACGGCGATGATCCCGAGGATTGAGCTGACAAGACCAATGACAGCAACCGTCGGGGCAAGATCCTTGACGAAGGTATTCTTGGCCACGACGATCGTCGACTCAGCAGGGACCTCTATATCGCCATCGATCTTCTTGCCATCGGGGCCGAGGACCTTGATCGAGGTCGGGTACGCTGCCTCATCGCTGAGCCCGCCTGCGAGCGAGATATAATAGTTGATCCCCTTCTCGGGCACGTAGGCAAAGACACCGCTACGGACCACTGCCCCGCTGACGGTCACAAAGCGCTGGTTGAATGGAATCACGAGCGTATCACCGGCCTTCAGGCGGATCATGCCCTGCTCGTCGCTGCCGTAGAGCACCTGCTGGGCACGGATCGGGATCCGCTCCTCGCCTCTGAGCAGGTATGAGCCGTCCAAGTCACTGACGGTCAATAGGCGTGGGGCGATGGTCGTCAACAGTTGCTTCAGCGTCTCCTGAGGGTAGAATTGGTAGAAGATCTTCGCCGAGGCGTAGCTCATCTGGGCCGTTGGGGTCGAGGCATCAAGGCTCTCACCCAAACCGATTGCACCCTCGATGGTGATGGACTGGATCGATGGCAAGATCGTGTCGACGATCACCTGATCGAGGTGTCGCAGCTCGACATCGTTGCCATCGAGCAGGTTTGCAAAAAAGACATCCCAGCCTCCCTTTGTCTCATTGTAGCGCTGGATGCGGATGTTCTGGATATCACTGCCGGAGAGCAAGCCACCACCGTAGACAGTCAACAGGGCGTTCAACCCCTCTCCCTCTAGCAGCTGATATGTCCCCTTCTGATAGACGTTGCCACCGAGCTGGACCAATCGGTCGGCGCGTTTGAGGGTGATCACATCGCCGCTACGCAAGAGCGGGTCCTGGTCAAGCACCCCCTGCCTCAGGGCTTTATACAGATCATAGGTCTGAGTTGTGCCGTCGGCGTGGGTAATCAAAACCGATCGGGTGGAGGCCCAGCTTGTCGCACTTGACACCACCTCACTGAGGCGTGACAGACCCCAGGCAGGCAGGACTCGGGTACCCTGCACCTCACCGACAACCGAGACGGTGAAGGTGCCGGTGCCGGTGAGGACCAGCTGGGGGTTGGAGTAGCTATGATAGGTGCGCACCATGGCCAATATCGCCTCGCGGACCTGGGCCCAGCTCATCGCAGAGCCATCGATCGTCCCAAGCCCAGGGATTGTGACGCTACGCTTCTCATCGACTTGCAGATCAAAACTGATGGTCTTCATCCCATCGAGGTAGACCAGGCGGTAGCTATCGCCGGCAGTCACTGGGTAGTTGCCGCTTGAGATTGCGCTGAGTACGCGCTGTTGGTCGGTGAGCAGGCCTGCCCCGCCGCCAAGACCGAGCTGCTCGCTAAACCCTTGCCTCTTCAATTCGCTCTCTTGCACGACTGGTCGAGAAGCTGGGCCGAAGAGCGGGGAGCGGATAACCAGCCCCGCATCCGCGGCCAACAGCGCCGTATTTCCAAGACAGAACACCACGAGGGCGATCAATCCAATTGTCCTGATTCTCTTCATATGAACCCTCTTGCCAGACTATAGCTAACCAATGTACCCATCCTATCATTACTTGGATAGGGGAACAAGCACTGTCAGCAGAGAATTGTCCTTCTTGACCGTGATATGACATAGGGATACAAGAATCAGGTATGTTGCACAATTGTTGTATTAATATTCACTCTAGTTAAAAAATGCAACAAATTAGGTATTTTA
>LVBE01000112.1 GCA_001603105.1 Spirochaetales bacterium Spiro_03 | reverse complement strand
CGTGTACATATGTTTTTGTGATATATTTGGTTTGAGATGATTGTTTAAGAAATTAATCGATTATTATTGACTTAGAATGCCAGTATATGTACAATTATTCACATTAATAGGAGAAATCAACATGAACACTGACCAGTTGATTCGCATTACCCGATACTACCGCTCCCTCAACCGCCTCAAGACCATCGGCCTTGAGAAGGTCTTTGCCAACAATCTCGCCGATGCAGCCGGGGTCTCAGCAGCGATCGTACGCAAGGATTTCAGTCAACTTTCCATTTATGGGCAGAAACGAGGCGGCTACCAAATCGCCGACCTGTTGGTCTCCCTCGGCCAGTTGCTAGGCAAAGGTGACAGCCAGAACTGCATCATCATCGGCTGCGGACGCATCGGCAAGGCCTTGATGCACTACACCGGCTTCGAGCCCGATGGGATCCGGATCGTCGCAGGCTTTGACAGCGACCCGGCTATCTTCAACGACACCACCCACCCGGTGCCGATCTATCCGATCAGCCGCCTTGATGAGGTGGTGAAGAACCTCGATGTCAGCGTTGGCATCATCACCGTTCCGGAGCAGGCAGCCAGTGACAGCTATGAGCGACTGCTCAAGGCCGGGGTGATGGGTGTGATGAACTTCACTCCGATCACCCTCAAGCCGGTAGCGCAGGAGGACGGGTCGCTGCCGGTCGTCCACAACATCAATATCGCCCTCGAGCTTGAGCAGATCTTCTACGAGCTCAAGTTCCCCAAACAGTAAAGCCGCTACCGCCTTTTGAGGGTCATGAGCACCGGAAGGTGATCGCTTACCCCATCGAGCAGGGCGAGGTTCCACGCCTTTGGCCTGCCATCTGCACTGACTAGCGATGGCAGGTCACAGACTGCAAAGCTCTCGTACTCCCACCCAACGCCGTCAAAGAGTCGCCACGAGGCGAGGATCTGGTCATACTGCTGCCACACCCCGTTGTAGACATAACTGCCTACCTCAGTGTTGGCACCATCGAGGTAGGGACAGTAATACCAGGAGGGCAATATGCTCGTCCGATCGCCGGTTATCGCCAGCGACCCCTGAGCGCTATACGCGTGGGCCTTGGGGTGAGAGACGTCGACAATGGCGGTCTGCACACCGCCGCTGTGCCAGATTACGTCCGGGTTTTGGTTGAAATCCCCACAGATGAGGATATTGGCTGTATCGTTTGCTGCCCCAGCCGCGCCGACGGCCTCCATCAAGGCAAGGCGACTCGCCTCAGTCTCCTCAAAGACCCCGATCTGACTCTTGGCGTGGAGGGCAAAGATAGTGATCACACCGCCACCACCCTCGATCGATGCCTCCAACACCGGACGACCGCCGCTATGGGCGTGTACAGCGACGTCACCGAGCGGGTGGCGGCTGATGATCGCCACGCTGATGGCCCCACCCTCCTCTTTGGCAGTCGCATACCATCCATACCCACGTCGAGCGAGGTAGGTGGTCAAAAGGTCAGATACAACCCGATCACCTTCGACCTCTTGGAGGACCACCACATCAGGGTAGCCGAGCCGGCTGTCACATATCGTCCGCGCCAGCGTCTGCAGGCGCATACGATAGGCACTGTCGGTCCACTTCTTGGAATTTTGGTACTCCGGATACTCACTGCCATCGAGGTGGGTATCAAAGAGATTTTGCACGTTGTAGGAGACGACCCGAAAGGTCTTCGGGTCATCGGCGATCTCTGCCTGACAGCCGAAGAGCAGAGAGAGGATGACGATAATCAGCGACCACATGCCCCCTAAGGGGCGCAGGTGGGTCCTTCGCTTCAGGTGCGGACGTTTTTCCCCAGCGAATAACTGAAATAGAGCATGGCTAGCATATCTTGGATATCAAAGTCAGCAATATCCATCGCTTTGGCTTTGAGCAGCCCCCGCTTGAGGTTATCAAACCGCTCGTCGAAACCTAGGTCACTGGCATCGAGGATCGACATACACAGTGAGCGCACCTCCTGCCACATCTCTTTTGAGAACCAGTAGAGGATCTTGGTGTAGTTGAGATCGATCAGGGCAAGGTCGCGTGCCTCGGTCAGGAAGCTTGAGAGATACTCCTTGTTGCCCAGGTTCATCCGCTCATAGATCTGGGCAAGGCGGGGGGTGTCGAACTTGATCATGCTGGCGATGACCGCGTAGCGGGTCTGACGGAACGTGGGGCTTCGGCCTTGCTCGATGGAGATGAAGAACTCAGTGAGGTAGGAGCCGCTCTTGTCCATGATCCGCTTGGCAACCAGGTAGTCGATCGTCTCATCGATATGGCGGGCCGAGTGGCTCAGCTCATTGACCAGACTCAGATACTCGGTACCCTCACTCACCCGGGCCAATGATTTGCTGGCCATCGAGCGCACGCTCGCCCATCGGCCATGGAGCATCAGCTTCAGCAGCACCTCCTTGGCCCGTTCCTCCTTGCGATACGCCCCAAGTGCCGCGATGGCGTCGAGCTGGACGTAGGAGTCATCATCCTGGGCTACCCTGATCAAATCCCCCAACAGGGCCTTGCGTGGGCGGTCAGCGAGGGTACGCACCGCCTCAAGTTTATCGGGTGAGAAGGGGCTGGCTAAAATCTGGCGCAGCTCGCTGGTAGCGAGGTTGTTGAAGTTCTCCCCCAGCGAGAGCATCAAAAAGCGCCGCTTGGCCGGATCATCGGTGCGCTGCAGCTTCTCGATCATCGAAACGGCGCGTAGTCCATGGCGGGAGAAGATCACCTGGGCCGCCGCCTGGCTGGTGTAGGCGCCTAGCTCCTGCAGGCGGACCGAGAAGAGCACCTCAACGGCGGTGAGGATGATGGCAAAGAGGAAGACAAAGGTGTAGCCGTTGCCTATGGGCCGCCCGCCGACCACGATCATCGAACGCGCGAATGGGGCAAGGTCAGCCAGAAACCCACTGAGCAGACCGACGACGAGGGCAAGGATGGCGATGACGAAGTTGACCATCGCGTTGAAGGCGACCGTCTCGTCGTCGGGCATGACTTGGGTGACGAGGCGGAAGGTGAGGATGCTGATGAGACTGACGAAGAAGTTGGTGAAAAAGCCGAGGACGAAGATCCATGCCATCTTTGTGCTCGCACTGATCAGCGTCCAGACCAAAAAGAAGAAGAGACTGAAGAGTGTAGAGAAGAAGACCAATGGACGGCTTCCCAGTCGGTCGGAGAACTGCTTGCTGATGTAGGAGGCCGCCATGACCGCGAGACTGAGTACCACCGAATAAGTGACGACCATCGCATTGGAGAGGCCTACCTCGGTGCGCAAAAACGGGGTGGTCAAGGCGAAGACGACCGACACGGCAAGACTCAGCCAGCGCAAGATCAGGCGTCGACGCTTGGTGGGGTCGGCCATCGTCTCTTTGAAGATCACGCCGACGGTCCGCCCTTTCTTGTACGTGATGATCGATCGAGACGGGATCTTCGACATCTGTCGGGCAGCGAGTAGGTTTGCCACCACCCCGCCGACCTGAAGGACCAAAAGCCCGGCGAGGCCGGCGAATCGTTCGATGGAAAGCACCACTGCAGTGATGATGCGCATGACCACCGATGAGCTCTGGTAGGCGCTGTTCATGCCCGCCACTACCCGCCCACGGTTGCTTGTCGAGGAGACGGTGCGCACCGTCGAGTCATGCAGTGCAATCCCGATCATCCGAAAGAGGTTGAAGAGGGTATACACGATGAGCAGCAGAAAGACCGCTGCCTGACCGGTGAGGAAGAAGAGGCCGAGGTAGAGCAGGCAGACCAAGCCCCTGAAGGCCCAGACCGTTGCCTGGACCTTGATATGGTTCTTGCCATGAAACACCCGATTGATGAACGGCAGCACCACTCCGGTGATATAGGCCGCCGAGGAGATATACCCAAGGGCCAGGTTGCTGGCACTGAAGTAGATCGCCATCAGGTAGACGATGGTATCGCCGATCCAACTGTAGGCGATCCCATTGTACATCTCCTGCAGGTACAAGTGCTTCCTGCCTTCCCGCTTCTCTGCTTCGCTCAAGTACCTCGTCTTTGCCATGTGGTCCTTAGATGTTACAGCTCGTCACGCCTGCTGACAATCGTGCTGACCAAGCCGTAGGCCAGCGCTTCATCCGCTGATAGCCAGTGGTCGCGCTCGGTGTCGGCGGTCACCTGCTCAAGTGTCTTGCCGGTCTCGGTGGCGATCAGGAGGTCGAGCTTACTGCGTAATTTCTCCAAATGCTGGGCGTGGATCTCGATAGCCGTAGCCACGCCTCGGATCCCGCTCATCGGCTGATGGATCAGGTAGGTGGAGTTGGGGAGTGCCACCCGTCGCTTGGCAGGGACCGCCAAGAGCACCAAGGCCGCAGCACTGGCCACCAGACCCATGCCAATCATCGTCACTGGAGCTTTGATGAAACGCACCATGTCAAAGATTGCGTAGCCGGCGTCGACATCGCCTCCGGGGCTGTTGATGAAGAGCTTGATCGGCTCATCACTCTCCCCATCGAGCACCAATAGTTGCTTGATGATAGTATCGGCACTCTCCTTGTTGATCTCTCCGCTGAGGAGGATCGACCGGGTCTTGAGCAACTTCTCTTGGATCTGTGCATCGGCTGCCTGCACCTTTTTCTCTTCGGTTTCTGCCATGGTATGTCCTTATTCGTTACAAAGTCTTAGTTCAGTATACGCAATAGAACCCATTGAGGGAAGTGAAAGGAATCAAATGGCGAGTGTGATCACCACCATATGATGATTACACGCTCAAATCTGAGAGAGATTACTCTCCGCACCTATGCCCAATACCCATGCAATTCTATTGAACCCCATTAAGTTTTCAGATTTTGTTTGCCTTATTGCGAAACAAATGTTAAGATTACGGATGTAATCTACTATTTGGTAGATAAAGGAAACGGTATGGAGCAGAAGGAAATTGCTCATGTCCTACAGTTTTCCGATGGCGCTTGGGCTTCTCCGCATCTACTTACAGACCATCTTGATTCGGTATCAAAACTTGCGGCTAGCCTTGCAAGCCCATTCTCATCTGAACGTTGGGCCGCACTTGCAGGGCTATCCCATGATTTAGGAAAGGGCACACCACAATGGCAGAAATACATTAGAGATAAGAGTGGATTCGATTCATCAAACACCGCTCTACCCCATTCTACACTGGATCATTCGTCCCTAAGTGCTGCGCTCCTTGAACAGTACCTTCCGTTACACATTGCTCGGATAATTTCCTATGTAATCGCTGGCCATCATACAGGCCTTCCCGACTGGATCGGAAGTGCCTCTTCATTGGAAGCTAGACTCCAGCATGGCAGAAATCATATATCAAGCGTTCCGGATACATTCCTCTCCTCACTGAGCAGTTTTATGGATCGTGTCAGTCTTGAGAACACCGCACTAAAGTAATCCATCCCCACCAGCTAGACTCTCTACCATGGAGGACCCCATGGAAGAGAGATCATCTTTGTTCGGCATCGAGCCGGTGGTCAAGCGGACCTACACCAAGAGCGGCAAGTACAGCAAGGCCGCCGCCAAGCCGAAGAGGAAGAGAAGGAAGGGCTTGCACTACCGCAGCGCAGAGGAGAACACCACCTT
>LVBE01000009.1 GCA_001603105.1 Spirochaetales bacterium Spiro_03 | reverse complement strand
AACTGGCAGCGCATCGAGAACACCTTCGCCAATGCCGAGGCGGAGATCGACAATAATCGAAGCGAGAGACTTTGCAAGGTAGTGAAATTGGGATCCAAGAATTGGATCACCAACGGCAGCTTCGACGGCGCGAGGTCCAGCGCCCTGATGTACAGCCTCATAGAGACCGCCAAGCTGTATGGCCTGAACGCCAGAAACTACCTCGCCTATGTGTTCATGAAGGGAGCTGCCTCTCATAGTTGGGAGATACCGGCCGAGGATCTCGAGCCGCTGATGCCCTGGAACGTGAAGGACGAGGACCTCTCCATCGTAACCGATGAGATCGATTGGCTCACCAGGACCATGATCCCCGTCCAGGAGTGGGAGGAGCGCCTTGCCGACGAAGGCGACAAGCGCTGATCCTCTTTCCAATTCATGTCCTGGCTTCCTTGATGGCATCCGTCTCTCCTGGATGTCACTCTATTCTATATATAAGCCTGCCTATAGTGCGGTGTTCTCAAGACTGACACTATGGATCTCACTCTTCCCATGACTATGAAGCCTTATTCTCTCGATCTTTCTTTCTGGATACGCATGGTTTTTTCATGTCTTGTGGACGCCGACTTCTTAGACACAGAGTCTTATATGCAAGCAGAGATATCTCCTCTGAGAAATACCTTTCCTCCCATATCGCAGCTACTAGTAATGTACAACTCATTCATGGAAGATCTAACAAGTACCAATCAAGAACATAATCATTCTAAAGTTAATAAAATTCGCAATCGTGTATTATCTGATTGCCTAGCCGCTGCTTCGCTTTCACCAGGATTTTTCTCACTCACGGTGCCTACTGGGGGTGGAAAAACTCTCTCTAGCCTGGGGTTTGGGCTCAAACATGCCCATATGCACGGACTCAGACGAATAATTTATGTCATCCCTTACACTAGCATAATAGAGCAAACAGCGGATGTTTTCCGGTCGATTTTTGGTGAAGATTTGGTTGTAGAACACCATTCGAATTTTGATCAAGACTTTGAGTCTCCGAAAATTCGGCTTGCTTCAGAAAACTGGGATGCTCCAATTATCGTTACAACCAATGTCCAATTTTTTGAATCATTATTTGCAGCCAAACCAAGTCGTTGTAGAAAGCTTCACAATATCACCGAAAGCGTCATCATTTTCGACGAAGCGCAACTTCTACCACCAGAATTCTTGCACCCGATTCTAGAAAGTTTGCGACAACTCGTCACACACTACCACACGAGCGCTGTATTCTGTACTGCGACACAACCTGCATTTGAACGTAATGATATATTTCCAAAATTTCCTGGATTGGAAGCAGGTAGTATACGAGAAATCGTGTCGGATGTTCCTTTGATTTATAATGCACTACAGCGCGTTGACTTTGAAGTATTCGAACCTGAACTTGCCTCTTGGGAAGAGCTTGCGGCTCGGTTGCTTGAACATGACCAAGTCCTTTGTATTGTATCGGATCGGAAGAGTTGTAGAGAATTATTTAGGCTCATGCCTGAAGGGTCAATCCACCTCTCAGCATTGATGTGTCCTGAACATCGCAGTGAAGTAATTGCCTCCATCAAGGAAACTCTTACGGCCGGCAAACCAATTAGAGTCATCAGTACCCAACTGATAGAAGCTGGGGTTGATATCGATTTCCCTGTGGTATTCCGCGCTCTTGCAGGTATTGATTCCATTGCCCAGGCAGCAGGAAGGTGCAACAGAGAAGGACGCTTAGAAGGCAGGAGAGGATTGGTTGTCATTTTTCGTGCTCCGCGTAAGCCTCCTTCATGTTTACTTCTTAAAGGTTATGAAATCACGGAAACAATGATGAGAAACCACCATGAAATACAATTTCTCGATCCACAAGTTTACTCTAGCTATTTTGCCAATCTATACTGGAAAGCTAATTCGCTGGACGAGAAGGGCATCCTCAAGCTACTCCTACCCGATGGCCAGAACCTAGGGATTCAGTTCAGAACAGCAGCAGAAGAGTTTAAGCTCATTAATGACGAACAATCCAAATCAATACTAATTCCTTACAAAAAGGGAAAAGCCCTAAAAGATAAACTTAAGCAAGCTAATACTGACACAACAATTTCAACACGGAAACTTTTTCGGCAATTACAACGATACACCATAAACATCTATACCAACCAGTTTCAACTATTATTTAGTAGGGGCTCGTTGGAAGAAGTCTACCCTCAAGTATTCGCACTGCAGTGTGAGATGGAATATGACAATATCATCGGATTACTAGTTGAGGAAATACCTAGCAATCCGCTGTCCTATATTTGCTGATTATGGAGGAACAGAATGCAATCATGGATGCTAGAGGTCTGGGGGGATTGGGCGTGTTTTACAAGGGCAGAGTTGAAGGTTGAACGAGTCAGTTACGATGTCATTACCCCATCATCGGCAAGAGCGATATTCGAAGCAATACTCTGGAAACCTTCAATCAAATGGCACATTCAAAAAATTGAAGTACTCAAACCAATTAAAAAAATGACAATTCGTCGTAATGAAGTTGGACGAGTAGCTACTCTCCCTACAGATAAGCACCTCCAGGGAGGTTTGGCTGACTCCCTTGGGTTTGACGCGGCAGCCAATCGTCAGCAACGAGCTGGCTTGCTACTTCGAGATGTCGCCTATCGATTACATGCGTGGTTTGAGTTTCTTCCCGAAGACAAGCAAGATAATTATTCTGACGAAAGTCCTGCCAAATATGCCGCAATGTTTGCAAGGCGTGCTGAAAACGGCCAATACTTTCATCAACCATATCTGGGATGTAGAGAATTTGCGTGTCATTTCCGACTTGTAAAGCCAGAAGATGATTTGGCACCACCTATTCCATTGACCAAAGATTTTGGGTGGATGCTCTACGATATGGACTATACGGACCCCAGAATGATCATACCAGAATACTTTGAGGCGAAAATGGTAAACGGCACCATAAACACAGATAGGCGCGCCGTGGAGGTGTATCGATGATTATTCAGGCACTCACTCATTACTATGACCGATTATCCTCTGACCCGGAAAATGACATTGCCCCGATTGGATGGGCAAAGGTTTCCATTCCATTTATTGTAGTTATCGATAGCTATGGAGAGTTGATTCAAATTGAAGATACTCGCCAGCAACAAAATACCAAACTCAGAGCAAAAGAATTCTTGGTACCACAACCAATAAAAAAAACATCGGGCATTGCTGCCAATCTTCTTTGGGAGAATGCTGGCTATGTTTTTGGGATACCTAAAAAAGAGAAAGATGGAACTATTGACGAGAAGAGTTTTTCCCGTGCCATAGAACAAAAGGAAGCATTCATCTCCAATATTGAAGAGTTTGTTCATGATTCATCTAAGAGAGCTGCTTGTCTAAAGTTCTTGCGGGAAATTACCGATGAGCAGTTATCCAAATTTCCTATCTGGGAATATATCAAAGACGACAACTCCAATATTGGTATACGTTTTGTAGATGATCTTCACCTTTACTGCCAAGACGATGATGTGAAATCAGTGTATCCGCCTAAGGACAATGCCGAGCTAAGACGGTGTATAGTAAGTGGGGAACTCGATACTCCTGCCCGATTACACACCGCTATCAAAGGAGTCGCGTATGCCAATACCTCTGGAGCCAATATTGTTTCATTTAACTTGAGACCTTTTGAATCTTATGGGAAAAAACAAGGAGAAAATGCCCCGATTGGTAATTTGACCATGTTCAAATATACCACGGCTCTTTCGGAGCTACTCTCTTTCAATTCGAAGCAGAAAATTCAAGTGGGGAATACAACAATGGTTTTCTGGTCTGACAAAAAAACTTCCTTTGAGACTCTATTCTATCAAGTTTTTGGCGAGCCACCTAAAGATAACCCTCACGCAAATACTCATTATGTGAAATCCCTTTTCAATTCTCCTCATACCGGCGAATTGATAGACAACGAACCGGATACTCCATTTTTTGTTCTTGGCTTATCCCCGAACAAGGCACGTATTTCCATCAGGTTTTGGGTTACTGGGAAAATTGGGGATTTCTCTAGCCACATCAAACAACATTTTGATGATCTCTCAATCATCAAACATCATAATGAGCCATTATTTTGCACAATTCATCAACTCTTGATTCAAACGGCGCCTCAAGGAGACTACAAGAAAATACCACCAAACCTCGCTGGAGATTTGATGACAGCCATATTGCAAGGTACACCCTACCCATTGAGCGTATACCAACAAGTACTACTACGAATACGAAATGATGGTAAGTATCGCATGAATTCACAACGAGCTTCATTCATAAAAGCTTATCTAAACAGGAGATTAAGAGTTTGTTCAAATTTACAAGAAAAGGAGTTACAAATGGCATTAGACGTTGACCAGCCTTCAATTGGCTATCAGTTGGGCAGATTGATGGCAACTTTGGAGAAAATTCAGAGCGAAGCCAACCCCGGTATCAATGCGACAGTAGCAGACCGGTATTACGGTTCAGCCTGTAGTACCCCAGTCACTGTATTTAGCACACTTCTTCGGCTGATGCGACATCATTTGAGCAAGATGGAGTCACCTGGAAGACGCATTATGTTCGAAAAACTCATCGGAGAAATCTTGGGGCACTTATCGGATTTTCCTGCTCACCTGAATATGAATGAACAAGGGAAATTTGCTGTTGGTTATTATCACCAAAAGCAGGATTTTTACACAAAAAAAGAGTCTGAATAAGGAGAATTGTATGGAACTTAGTAAGCGGTATGACTTTATTCTATTGTTTGATGTCAAAGATGGTAATCCGAACGGGGACCCTGATGCTGGTAATCTTCCTAGGATTGATCCAGAAACAGGAGAAGGCATCGTAACTGATGTCTGTTTGAAACGAAAGATTCGCAACTACGTCGGCCTTATGAAGAATGACCAACCTCCATATGAAATCTACGTAAAAGAGAAGGCAATCCTCAATAATACTCATAAGCGGGCATATCAAGCCATTGATCACGATCTATCAAAAGATACTTCAAAGAGAAAAGGTGGCGATCGTGTAGATGAAGCTCGTGCTTGGATGTGCCAAAATTTCTTCGATATCCGTACTTTTGGTGCTGTGATGACAACAACAGTCAATTGTGGCCAAGTTCGGGGCCCAGTACAACTCACCTTTGCTCGATCAATAGATCCAATTTTCACAGCTGAGCATAGTATTACCAGGATGGCGGTTACTACTGAGGAAGAAGCAAAAAAACAATCTGGTGATAACAGGACCATGGGACGAAAATTTACCGTGCCTTACGGTTTATATAAGGCCCACGGATTTGTATCACCTGCGCTTGCTGCTCAAACCGGATTTTCTACAAGCGATCTTGAATTACTATGGGAAGCTTTGATCAACATGTTCGAGTATGACCGATCAGCTACAAGGGGTTTGATGTCAACGCAACATCTTATTGTATTTGAGCATAATACTGTCTTAGGTAACAAGCCGGCTCAAGATCAGTTCTCCCGGCTTGTAGTCAAAAAAATAGACAACACTCCAATACGTTCAATCGATGGATATCAAATACTTTTGGATGGGGCACCTCTTAAACGAGGGGTTACTACCATCAGTATCTAACCACTGATGACTCTTTGCCGCAGAAAGGAGAAATTCTCTTGCGGCAAAGAGAGCAATAGGTATCGAGAACAATGATTGATGAGCAATTTTATTTGATGATCTCTGCCCTTCAACATGTGCTCTACTGTGAACGACAATTTGCTCTTATCCACATGGAGCAATTATGGGAAGAGAACTTATTTACGGCAGAAGGTCAGCTCTTACACACACGTGTAAACAACCCCCATCATAAAAAACGGAAAACCCACATTGAGGAATATGCATTATACGTTTATTCTAAACAATACCATTTGATTGGCATATGCGATTTGCTTGAGATTGAATTATCTTCATCGCATCAAATAAAAAATGCTGTACCCATCGAGTTTAAGCGAGGGAAAAAGAAGCACTCCAACGTAGATATTGTGCAGTTATGCGCACAAGCTCTTTGTTTGGAAGAGATACTTGGAATAACCATTAAAAAAGGACAAATTTATTATTTACAAGAACATAGAAGAACCGATATTGATCTCAATGGAAAAATCAGAGAGCAGACCATCAAGTTAATCGATCGGTGTATGTCTATATTGAACAACAACACATCGCCTCTACCTGAATACATACCCCAAAAATGTGACACTTGTTCATTGATTAACTTATGTTTTTCAAAGCAATTAGCATCTAAAGGACCCAGTGTTTCCTGTTATATCTCCAACCAAATCAAGGATCACGCCCCAGAGAAGGAAATCCTATGAGAAAGCTTCTAAACACCCTTTATATTACTACTCAGGGTTCTTATATCCGAAAAGAGAATGAAACAATTGTGGTTGAGGCCAAAGGGAACAAGATACTTCAGCTACCAATTCACACTATTGATGGCATAGTATGTTTTGGCAATGTTCTCTGCTCACCATTCTTGATCGGTTTCTGTGCAGAAAAGAATATCTCGATTTCTTTTTTAACCGAAAATGGTAAATTTCTAGCAGCTATCCGTGGCCCCGTCAGCGGGAATGTGCTACTTCGTAGAGATCAATACCGATTTGCTGACAATTGTGAAACTACTCTGGATATTGCTATCAACATCATAATTGGAAAGATTATCAATAGTACTGTTGTGTTAAAAAGAGCCACTAGAGATCATGCGGACAAGATAGACTTAAACAAATTAAAGAAGAGTATTTTTGAACTCAATTGTCTTGTTGATACGATTAGGAAAGTTAGCTCAATCGAAGAAGCTAGGGGTATTGAAGGAGCTGCTGCTCAAAAATATTTTGAGGTATTTGATGAGCTAATCATTATCCAAAAAGAGCATTTCTTTTTCTCGGGAAGAAACCGACGTCCGCCACTAGATAATGTCAACGCTCTTCTAT
>LVBE01000111.1 GCA_001603105.1 Spirochaetales bacterium Spiro_03 | reverse complement strand
ATCTCAATTTTTGGATGTATGCCTAAGTTTGCCTATCGTTCACCCGATAGCCGTACTAGGAGTAAATTTTTGTTGACCGGTTTATAAAACCGGTTTAGTATAAAGGTATACCAAAGGGGAAACCCCTTGGTAAACCAAAACATAAGGAGATCAAGATCATGAAGAGAACACTGTTGCTTTGTCTGTTGGCCCTCATGGTTGTAGCGTCACCGCTTAGTGCTGCCGGCATACAGGAGACTGCCCCAGCCAAAGAGGTATACTTTCTGAACTTCAAACCTGAGATCGCCGACGTCTATGAGAGCAAGATCGCCCCTGTCTTCGAAAAGGAGACCGGCATCAAGCTGAAGGTGGTCACCGCAGCGAGCGGCACCTACGCCCAGACGCTGAAGAGCGAGCTTGCCAAGAACAACCCGCCGACGATCTTCCAGACCAACGGCCCGGTAGGTTTGAAGGACAGCCTCGCCTATACGGCCGACCTCAAAGGCACTGACTTCTACAAGATCCTCAGCGACAAGTCGATGGCCCTTGGAGTAGGCGGTGAGGTTTTGGCTATTCCGTACGCGGTCGAAGGCTACGGCATCATCTACAACGATGCGATCATGCGCGCATACTTCGCCCTGCCCAACAAGGCGGTGAAGATCAACAGCGCCGATGAGATCAACAACTTCGCGACGCTGAAGGCGGTGGTCGAGGATATGCAGAAGAACAAGGCGGCGCTCGGCATCCAAGGCGTCTTCGCCTCGACAAGCTTTGCGGCAGGAAATGCCTGGAGATGGGATACCCACCTGGTTAACGTACCGCTCTACTGGGAGCTGCGCGAGAAGAACATCCCATTCGGTGAGAAGACCCGCGACTTTGACTTCACCTACAATGCACAGATGAAGAATATCTTCGACCTCTATCTGAACAACTCGACCACGGCCAAGGGGCTGCTCGGGTCCAAGAGTGTCGATGATGCCATGGCGGAGTTCGCTCTTGGCCAGGCTGCCATGGTACAGAACGGCAACTGGGGAGCGAGCCAGATCCTCGGCGTCAAAGGCAACAAGGTGGCCAACAGCGACATCAAGTTCATGCCGATCTACACGGGCGTGAAGGGCGAGGAGAAGATCGGCCTGTGCATCGGCACTGAGAACTACCTGTGCATCAACAAGCAGGTCAGCGCCGAGCAGCAGAAGTGGGCCGACCAGTTCCTCACTTGGCTCTTCTCAAGTCCCAGCGGCAAGGCATTTGTCAAGAACGACCTGATGTTCATCACCCCGTTCAATACCTTCGCTGACAACGAGCTGCCGACCGACCCGTTGGCCAAGGACGTCATCCGCTGGATGAACAAGAGTGGTGTGACCTCCCTCAGCTGGGACTTCTCGATCATCCCCAGCAAGGAGTGGAAGAACCAGATCGCAGCAGCATTGGCCGATTACATCGCCGGACGCAAGAGTTGGGGCGAGGTAGCCGCCCATGGCGCCGACGTCTGGAAGCGTGAGTTCGATCTTACCAAGTAGGTAGTGCACTGATTTTGAAGGCCGCCTTCCACTGTGGGGGCGGTCGTCTTCTCTAAGGAGCCACTATGCAAAAATCCATCCAGAAGTACGCAGCGCTCTTTGTCCTGCCGGCATTGATTTCGTTTGCGATCGCCTTCTTGATCCCGATGATCATGGGGGTGGCCCTCTCATTCTTTCGGTTCACCACCGTCCTCGATGGCCGGTTCGTCGGATGGGAGAACTACCGTAGGATCTTCATAGACCGGGAGTTCATCAATGCCCTGATCTTCAATATCCGTTTTACCATTGTCAGTATGATCACCATCAACATTGGAGCCTTCGCCCTTGCACTCTTGTTGACCATCGGTCTGAAGGGAACCAACCTCTTTCGCACGATCTTCTTCATGCCCAATCTCATCGGAGGGATCGTGCTGGGCTGGATCTGGAACTTGATCATCAACGGATTTTTGCTATCACGGGGGGTGACGGTCGTCAGTGATCCAAAGTATGGCTTCTGGGGCCTTGTCGTGTTGATGAACTGGCAGAACATCGGCTACATGATGGTCATCTATATCGCAGGGATCCAGAACATCCCCTCCGAACTCATCGAGGCAGCACAGATCGATGGGGCCGGCCAATCGACGTTGCTAGGACGAGTCATCATCCCATCCATCGCCCCATCGATCACCATTTGTACCTTTTTGACGCTTACCAGCGGCTTCAGGCTCTTTGACCAGAACCTCGCCCTCACCGCTGGCGACCCAGGCAAACAGACGGAGATGCTGGCCCTCAATATCTTCAACACCTTCTACGGCAGGACCGGCTTTGAAGGAGTTGGCCAAGCAAAGGCCGTGCTCTTCACCATCCTCGTCGCCCTCATCGCCCTGACCCAGCTTGCTTTCAGCCGCAGGCGTGAAGAGGAGGCAGCATGACCCAGATCCGCAATCGTCGCACCCTTGCCTGGGCCTTGATCGCACTGTTGGTCATTCTGGCCTTGATCTTCATCACCCCGATGCTGATCGTCTTGATGAACTCCTTCAAGAGCAAGTTCTTCATCTCAAGCGAGCCGTTCAAGTTCCCCAACGCCGACACCTTCACCGGGCGGGAGAACTACATCGAAGGGGCACGCAAGATCCGGTTCTTCAGTGCCTTTGGCTACTCGCTCTTCATCACTGTCTTCTCTGTCATCGGCATCTCGCTGGCCACCAGCATGCTCGGCTGGTACCTGACGCGGGTGAAGACGCGCTTTACCACCATCGTCTACTACCTGTTGGTCTTCAGTATGATCGTCCCCTTCCAGATGGTGATGTTCACGATGAGCAAGACCGCCAACATGCTGCACCTGGACAACCCGATTGGGATCCTCGTCCTCTACGTCGGTTTTGGCGCAGGGCTGGGAACCTTCATGTTCAGCGGTTTCATCAAGACAATCCCGCTTTCGCTTGAGGAGGCGGCGATGATCGACGGAGCCACCGCCGTTCAGACCTTCTTTATGATCGTCTACCCGATGCTCAAATCCACCGCCATCACGGTGGCGATCCTCAACGCCATGTGGGTGTGGAACGACTACCTCTTGCCGTATCTGACCATCGGTATCGAATACAAGACGATTCCGGTGGCGATCCAGTACCTGCGCGGCGGCTACGGAGCCGTCGATATGGGAGCGATGATGGCGATGCTGGTCCTCGCGATGATCCCGATCATCATCTTCTACCTGGTCATGCAAAAGCACATCATCCGTGGCGTCATCGCCGGTGCCGTCAAAGGGTAGCATGAACAGCACCAATGCCCGCTATGCCGGCCTCTTGCTCCACCTGACCAGCCTGCCGTCGCCCTACGGTATCGGCGACCTCGGCCCTGGTGCCTACCAGGTCGCCGATTGGCTCAAAGATAGCGGCCTGACTTTGTGGCAGATCCTCCCCACCTGTCCGACCGGCTATGGCAACTCACCCTACGCCCCCCGCTCCTCGTTTGCCGCCAATGAGTTGCTGATCGACCTCGAGGATCTGGTAGGCGCGGATCTTCTCGATCAGAGGCAGATCGCGGCCCCTCCTGTGTGGAATCCGAATGCGGTCAACTACGATGGTGTGCGTAGCTATAAGATGCCGCTTCTCAAGCGCGCAGCGGCTGCATTTCTTGCACATGGGGGCAGAGACCAGGTTTCCTATCAGCGTTTTGTAGCAGAGAACAGCCACTGGCTTGCTCCCTATGCACTCTTTCAGACCCTGGTCGAGCACTTCGGCGATAGCCGATGGATAAGCCATTGGCCCGCCCCATATGCGCAGCGTGATCGAGAAACGCTTGCGCGTTTTGAGGACGAACACCGCCACCAACTTGAGGTGTGGCAGGTACTGCAGTACTTTTTCGAATTGCAATGGAGTCGGTTCAGAGCGTACGTCAACGAGCGGGGCATCCGCCTCATCGGCGATGTGCCGATCTTTGTCGCCGGTGATAGTTGCGACACCTGGCAACACCGAGAGCTCTTCAAGCGCAATAGCGGGGGCTTCTTTGACCCGGTCAGCGGGGTGCCGCCCGATATCTTCAGCGCTACGGGCCAGTTGTGGGGAAACCCGGTCTACGATTGGAAAGCCAATAGGGAAGATGGCTTTCGATGGTGGATCGACCGCCTCAAGCGCCTGTTCACTCTCACCGACTTGGTGCGCATCGACCACTTCCGTGGCTTTGAGGCAACATACGAAATTCCGGCCAACCACCCGACTGCCGAGTTCGGCCGGTGGGTGAAAGCCGATGGCGCTGCCCTCTTTGAGACGATCAGAAGAGAGATGGGAAAGCTGGACATCATCGCAGAGGACCTCGGGCTCATGAACGATGAGGTCATCGCCTTGCGCGATGGCAACAACTTCGTGGGTATGAAGATCCTGCAGTTCGGCTTCACCCTCACCGAGGAGGGAGAGCCGAACTACCACGATGACTTTCTGCCGCACAACTGGGCAGAGCCCTTCGTCGCCTACACCGGCACCCATGACAATGACACGACGCTGGGCTGGTATCGGTCCCTCTCTGCCAAAGAGAAGCGCATGGTGCGCACCTACCTAGGGTGTACGGAGAAGACGGTGGTTGAGGCGATGATCGGCGCTCTCTTTCAGAGTCACGCGCGCATCGTCATCGTCCCGATGCAGGATATCCTCAAATATGGTAGCGAGGCTCGGTTCAACTACCCCTCCACGTGCAATGATCAGAACTGGTCATGGCGCCTGAGGGCCGAGGAGCTCACCGGTGAACGCTCATCAGCTCTCGCCCAGCTAGCTTGGCGTTATGGCCGCGATGGGAGAGTGGTGCCAAGCGCAGGCAGCTGAGCTTGCCCCGAGGCCCGGGCCACGGTAGCATAGGCTATGCTTAGAGTCGGCACGTGTTCGTGGAAGTATCCGTCGTGGGAAGGCCTGGTCTATGATCGTGATAGCAACGCCTCATACCTGGCCCAATATGCACGTACCTATCGCACCGTCGAGGTGGACCGGTGGTATTGGGCCCTGGGAAAGGATCAGGTGGGTCTTCCTGATCGCTCGACGGTCAACTCCTATGATGCCGATACCGACAGTGAATTTCGCTTCACCATCAAGGCACCCAATGCCTTGACCGCGCCCTTTGCCTACAGGACTGCGAGCGAGCCCAACCGCTGGTTTTTGAATGTCGAGCTCTTCTATCGCTTCCTCGATTCCCTTTCGCCGCTCTTGGCCAAGACCGCAGTGGTCATGCTGCAGTTTCCCTACCTGAATCGAGGCTCGATGGCAAGAAGCGAGGTGCTCCTCGACTACCTGGCAGCGTTTGCTCACGCCCTGCCGGACTCGGTACAGGTAGGCATCGAGATTCGTAATCCCCACTGGGTCGACCATAGCTGGTTTGAGGCGCTCAAGGACCTGGGCCTGAGCCCGGTCCTGCTCTCAGGCTATTGGATGGAATCGTTCATCGACCACGTCGAGGACGCACTGTCGTTGGGCTTTGAGACAGTCATGACCACCGGCATAGCCGGTGGCTTCAATTGGCCCTATAAGGGCCATGGTGCTAGCAGCGACTAAAGTCGCGCTCCGAAATGCAACCGTTACCTGCAGCCCCTAAAGGGGCTCCTTCAATTGTCGGCGCCTAACCGGTCGGATTCCTCTTGATTTCGGATGTATTTCTTTATCACATCCTCATTCAAGCCCACCGTGCTCACGTAATACCCCCTGGCCCAGAACGTCCGATCCCGCCCTGTCCGGCGCCGCCATTCCGGGTGCCGGTCAAATAGCATCAATGCACTCTTGCCCTTCAGGTACCCCATGATCTGGGCCACCGAATATTTTGGCGGTATCCGTATGCTCAGGTGTATGTGGTCGGAGCATACCGCCCCCTCCACTATCTGTATCTTCTTGTTCGCCAACAATTGGCGCACAACCTCTATCAATTCCTTACGGCACTCGCCGTACAATACCTTGCGGCGGTACTTGGGGATCCACACAATGTGGTATGTGCAATCCCAGGTGGTGTGTGCTAAACTTTCCTCGATCATTATTCCTCCTGTGCTTCTGGGTATGGACGCGTTTCGGAGCGCTTCCATCACTTTAGCACGGGAGGTTTCTATCACCAAATATTTCCGAGTAAAACCAATTGCCGCACCACAGGCACAGCCTGTGGGTTTCTTACACTACTAACCATCCGCCTACACGGCGATGATCGCACCAAGATCGAAGAGCAGAGCGGGGGAAATTGGAGTGCGATCATTCGCGATAAGGGCGATGAGCTTGCCCAGCTTGCTGGCCTGTTGACGGGCCGAGGCGAAGAGATCTACCTGAATGTGAACAATCACTATGAAGGCAGTGCTCCGCTGACGATCAAGCGGCTGTATGCACTCTTGGAGGGAGTATGAAAGCACGGATCGTATATCTGAGCCATGGAGGAGGGCCGCTGCCGATCCTCGGCGATCCTGGCCATGCGGCGATGGTAGCATTCATGAAAACGCTCGCCGCTCGCGCTGGTCGGCCGAAGGCGATCGTACTCTTCTCAGCCCACTGGGAAGAGGCAGAGGCTTCGGTCATCGTCGCCGAGAGTCCTGGGCTCTACTACGACTACTGGGGCTTTCCCCCCGAGGCGTATCAGGTAGTGTATCCGCTGAAGACCGATGTCGCCCTGGCCCGAGAGCTCATCGACGCCCTCGGCGCGCAGGCAGTGGTCGGCCGCGGCTATGACCACGGCGTCTTCATCCCGCTGATGCTCGCATACCCTGATGCGACGATCCCGGTCGTGCAGGTCAGCCAGCTGTCAACACTCGATGCTCAAGCGCACTGGAAGATGGGCGAACAGCTCAGGCCGTTTGTTGACGAGGATATCCTCTTCATCGGCAGCGGCTTCTCGTTTCACAACATCCGCGCGTTCGGCCACGTCGACAAAGAGAAGGTCGACCGCTTCAGCGATTATCTCATCGAAGCGTGCACCCTCCAAGACGACGTTCAGCGCCGCTTTCTCCTTCTTGACTGGCAGAATGCACCCTATGGCCGCTACTGTCACCCACGAGAAGAGCATCTATTGAGTCTGCATATCTGTGCAGCGTTGGCACAGCAGGCTGGATCAGTGCTCTTTGACGACGAAATCCTCGCTACCCGAGCGGTGGCGATCGGGTGGGGCGCTTGGTGATCAGGCGCGACCTATTGATGGTGGATGCGTTCACCACGGTGCCGTTTACCGGCAACAAGAGCGGTGTGCTCTATCCGGCCGCCGGCTTGGATGAGCAGACGATGCTCGCCCTCGCAGGCGAACTTGGGGCAAGCGAGAGCGCTTTCATCGTCTCGTTCGACCAAGCGGCGGCGACTGTGGAAATCCGCTTCTTCACCTCGAAGGTGGAGATGGAGGTGTGCACCCATGCAACCGTTGCTGCCTTCCACGTTCTTGCCACCCGCTATGGCCTTGGGGCAGGGACCTACCATATGAAGGGCAGAAAGGCCGGCTATACAGTACGCCTCGAGGCGGGTGGGGTGCATCCGACCATCACTGTGGTCCAAAGCGACAACAAGATGGTGCGCCTACTGTCCGAAGCTGAACGACAAAAGCTGTCCGTTGCACTGGGCCTGGATCCTGAGGGACCTTCACCGATCGGCGATGCCCTGATCTATCGTGCTGCCACAGCGCGCACGCTCGCCGAGCTATCAGATCGAAAGACACTCAATGCACTTACGCCCAACAACGCTCTATTGAAAGCCCTTGGCCAGAGCCTTGGGGTGCCGGGCTTCTACTGCTACACCTACGATGGATCTGATCAGCACATCAGAGCACACTGTCGGATGTTCAGCCCGGGTAGCGGTGTCGACGAAGATCCTGTGACCGGCAATGCCGCATCTGCCCTAGCCCTGTATGAGCGAAGCATCGCCCTGATCGCAGACAAAGAGACGGTGCGCTACGCACAGGGCGAGCAGATGGGAAGAGGTGGAGTGGTGACGGTGACCGTCGATGGCGAGCACGCACTGATATCAGGTCAAGCGGTCACCGTCTGGGAGGGCTCAATCCTCTTGTGAGTCAACGATGATTCGCTTTCGGCGCACCCTGACACTCTCGGTGAGCAGGTATTCGATCTGGCCATTGATCGACCTGAAATCGTCTTCTGCCCACCGAGCCAACTCCTCCCAAAGTGCAGGTGAGAGGCGTAAGAGAATTTGCTTGCGCTCGTTCTTTGCGTCAGCCATGACCTAGTACAGAGTCCCACTATTGACGATCGGCTGCACATCGCGGTTGCCGCAGAGGACGACGAGCAGATTGCTGACCATGTTGGCCTTGCGCTCCTCGTCGAGGGTGACCAGGTCGCCCTCATTGAGCTGGGTGAGAGCCATCTCAACCATCCCCACCGCCCCTTCGACGATCTTCTGCCGTGCCGCGATGATGGCGCTTGCCTGCTGGCGCTGCAGCATCGCAGCCGCGATCTCCGGGGCATAGCTGAGGTGGGTGATGCGCACCTCAAGAATTTCAAGGCCGGCAACCTCTACCTTGGCCTGCAGTTCTCCGGCAAGGCGTTGGGCTACTTCGCTTGAAGAACCGCGCAGCGACTGCTCGTCATCATCACTGTCGTAGGGGTAGTTGCGTACGACATTGCGAAGCGCGGCATCACACTGGATGGAGAGGTATTCGATGTAGTTCTCGACAGCGAAGATCGCCTTTGCGGTATTGACGACCTTCCACACCACGACCACGCCGATGATGATCGGGTTGCCTAGTGCATCATTTACCTTTTGCTTGTCATTGTTCAGCGTCGTCGCCTTCAGCGAGATCTTGCGTTTGGGAAGTTGAATAGAGATGTTGGAACCCGATTTAGAGAGGTCGCGCTTCAGTTCCACCTTGCCTGAGGATGGGGTGTAGTCACTTGATGAGACAGGGGCCACAGCTGAGGCAAAGGGATGGACCCAGTAAAAGCCCGCTTCCTTGATCGTGCCAAGGTAGCGGCCGAAGAGAGTGAGCACGATCGCTTCATTGGGCTTGACGATCTTCAGGCCGATGTAGAGGATCGGGCCGATGATGAAGGCGTACAGCATCGTGGCGATGACCAGGCAGATCATCAAAGCTGAGGGGGTAAGGGCTACGAAGGCCCAGATCATCGCCAGCAGGGATAGAAGGATGGCAAGTGAGTTGATTGTCAAAAACGAGAGACCGTTTGGCCTGATGGAGAGGATGCGCTCCTCAGGTACCGTTGTTGTGTGCATGTGTACCTCCAGATATCAATGTGATATCATCAAGATAGTATCATCGTTTCCTGGACATGACAAGGTATTGGTTAAAAAAATACCACTGCGGTCAGCAGTGGTATGCAAGTGGGATGGTGCAATCTACGAGCCGAGGGTGCGCCCGAGGCTACGTGCAGCCTCCAAGGCTTCGCCATCGGGGCTCTCCAGTGCAATGACGCTCTCATGGGCCAAGTGTGCCCCCGCTTGCCGTACGCTCTCTTCCCAGAGGCGCATCCACTCTCCGTCTCCCCACCCATAGGAGCCGAAGAGGGCGAGGCGCTTGTCAGAGAGGTGGGGCAGAAGGGCAGTGAACATCGGTTCAAAGACATCCTCTTCAAGACCCTCAGCCCCGCTTGCAGGGCAGCCGAACGCAAAACCGTCATAGCCTGCGAGCATGTCTGCACCGAAGAGACCGGCGTTGATCTTCTGAGCCTTTGCTCCTGCTTGCTCAACCCCCTCTTTGACCGCGTCGGCCAAGAGGGCGGTATTGCCGGTCCCACTATAGTAGACAATGGCGATGTTCTTCATTGTTCCATCCTTATATACAGCGTATGATACCGCGTTTTCTCAGTTAAAGGTTAGCCTATGCTAACACTCTAGTGATACTGAAAAGCGAGCGGTTCGTCAATGCCTAGTTGATATATAGGGATTATGGCTTTGCTTGGTCAAACGCCGATACCAAGCCTTTGAGCTTGCGGGCGAGCGTGCTGCTCTGGCCGAAGTGCTTGGTCGCATGGCGATGTGCCCAGTGGTAGAGCAGGCGCGAGTCATCGAAGTTGCCCATCTTGCGATAGCAACGCCCGATATGGACCATCAGACCGATCTTCTCCGCTTCGGTAGCCCAATCGGTCTCATAGTCGAGGTAGGAGCGCACCACCAGGTAGTGGTCAAGGCTCTCTTTGTAGCGTCCCTGCTTTTCCAGACAGATCGCCATGGCAAGCCGTGCCATGATCGTCTGGTTGCTCGTTGAGCCGGCCAATTCGGTCAGCAAGGCGAGGATGTGGGTGCGTAGCATCTGCTCATCGCCATACTCCTTCTTCTCGTGCTGGATATCTGCCTGCAGGGCAAGAGCATCGATGTAGAGGTCGTAGCTTGGACCACTCTCAGATCCCCACTCCATGCGCAGCAGCATCGTGGCGATCGGCTGGGCCTGGTCGACCTGTCCGTCATCGAGGTAGGAGAAGGCCAAGGCGATCAAGGCCTCGATGGTCAGCTCATCATCCTCCCCATTGAGGGCGAGGCAATTTTGGTAGATGTGCTTGGCGATCTCCAGCTCTTGGGCAGTGTCCCGTGCCAACGTATAGGCGGCGTTGAGCTCGGTCAGAAGGAGGATGTACTCTTGGTTCAGTGGCCCATGGGTGTTGAAGTGAGCAACCCGCTTCTTCTCAAGGTCCGCGATCGTCTGATGGACCTTGGCGAAGTATGGCGGGTCATCCATCTCGCTGGTGAGCAGTAGCTTGGCAAAGTAGTTCTCCATACCCATAGTATAGAGCCCATCGCCCGCTGCTACAAGCTATCCGAGCTCTTGTACGCCCTGATGGCGAGGTGGCAGTCGTGGATGAAGCTGTCCATCATATGAAAACCGCTGCCATCGCTATAGATATCGGTGATCAGAAAGCCGCTGTCGGTGATGCCGCCGAGCAGGTCATCGAGTGTGTGGCTGAACTCGACGGTCTTGTTGTTCTTCATCATGCGCCTGACCTGTCGTTTTTTGGGGCTGGTGAGCGCCGAGTAGGGGATCGTGTATTTGATCTTCAGCTTGTTCTTCAGCGCCTTCTGTTCATCGAAGAGGTAGAGTGCCGGGTTGGTGATGGAGGTGAGAAAGTATGAACCGCTCTTCAAGACGCGAAAGACGTGGGCGTACATAGCTCTGACATTGTCGATGTAGCAAGAGGAGGTGGGGTTGTAGACCAGATCAAATGAGTTGTCGTCAAAGACCGATAGGTCTCGCATGTCCCCGCGCACCAGCGTGATGTCAAGGTCCAAGGCCTTGGCATAGTGGCGGTCCTGGGCCAGTTGCTTCTCACTGGCGTCGAAGACGGTGACGTGGGCGCCTGCAAGGGCGAAGAGTGGGCCCTGCTGGCCTCCTCCGGCGGCGAGGGCGAGGATGTTCTTGCCCCTCACATCCCCAAGCCACGATTGCTTGACCGTTTTGAAGGGGGAGAGGACCATATCAAGGACTCCCGCCTTGGCTTTGGCGATCTGCTCATCGCTCACCCCATCGGTCCAGATGTTGTGCTCATCGACCATCCGGTCCCACGCCTTGGCGTTCTGCTCTACATATGCATCCATGG
>LVBE01000110.1 GCA_001603105.1 Spirochaetales bacterium Spiro_03 | reverse complement strand
GTGGAAGACGGGACTCGAACCCGCAACAGCCAGAACCACAATCTGGTGCTCTACCTTTGAACTACTTCCACCACGGTAGCTGAAGCAGTGATTGCTCACCAGTGCATTTCAACGTTGCTTACTATGCCTCAAAGACCATTCTTTGTCAACATCCTGTTAGACATCGCAGTAATTTTTTTTGACCAAAATGTAATTGATTGTCTTTCAATCAATTACTCGATGATGAGAGGCTCGCTGTGATGAAGAGTAGGTGAGTTTGCCACGCTAGGGGCTTGTGGGCCAGGGCGGCTACAGCGTCCTCGACCATCTTTTTTTCGTCGATCTCTGAGCCGGTTTTTAACATCTGAGGAAGGTAGGAGCGTCTCATATACTGCTCGATCTGCTCACTGTCCATCATCCGCTGCTCCACCACGTCACGACTCGTCACGGTGAGGGTGAACCCGTTTGCAGTGAGAATCTGCTTCAAATCCTCATCATCCCACGACGTGAGCGTGTTGGATGGATCGGTATAGATGTTCTGCTCGGCAGCCTTGAAGAGGTCGCTAAGTGAAGGGGGGGCGAACTGTGATAGCCGTGAGCTGCGCGATGGTACCCGCTCGGCGATGGCAAGGGTCCCACCGACGACCAGTCGCGCTTTTAAGGCCTCGATCAGCGGCTGTTGTTCACTGGCGCGGCTGAAGAGATCGCGGCCTAAGATGACCTCAAAGCGCAGGTTGCGCTCTAGCGTCGCCAGGGCATTGGCCGGGGTGTTGACCACAAGAAGCGGGCGGTCGAGCTCGGTGAGGGTGCGACTGTAGTGGTCGATGTAATCGCGCTGTTCAATAGTGGCGACCTGAGCGTAGACCACCCCCTCTACGGCACGACGGTACGCCTCCCACACCAGAAGGCCCCGTCCGGCATTGAGGACCATGACCCGGTCGCTCCGGCGGATCGAAAGCGTAGCGTAGAGCTCGTCTCGGATTGTACGCATCATGGCGCTTCGTTCACTGACCGTACGTCTGACCCACTCATCGCGCCCCGTATCCCTCGGAGAGTAGGTCAGGTTCTCGGCGCTGTCATCGACAGCGGCCGCCTCCAGCTGCTCTTCTCTGCGTCGCTCGATCCGGGCCCTGATCGTAGCCTCCCACCCTTGGCTGCTACTCTGGTAGAAGATCCGCCCACTGAGGGAGGCAGGCAGGTACGCTTGGGCGACCCAGTGGTCGCTGTAGGCGTGTGGATAGAGATAGCCTTTGCCATGGCCAAAGCCCTTGGCGTCTCGGCTGCTGTCGCAGAGGTGATTGGGCACCTCAGTGCGCTTCTCATCCTCAACGGCCTTCAGGGCATCGAAGAAGCCCATCGTGGAGTTGCTCTTGGCGGTGGTGGCTGCATACAAGGTCGCCTGGGCGAGGTGGAAGCGCCCTTCCGGCAGCCCGATGCGATCGAAGGCATCGGCTGCGGCCTGGATGACGACGAGGGCGTTGGGATCGGCCAAGCCTATGTCCTCGCTTGCACTGATGAGCAGACGGCGGAAGATGAACTTGGGATCTTCGCCGGCGCTGATCATCCGGGCAAGCCAGTAGAGGGCGGCATCGGGGTCACTGCCTCTGATGGACTTGATAAAGGCACTGATCACATCGTAGTGGTAGTCCCCCTCCTTGTCGTAGAGGACCGCACGCTGCTGGATCGACTCCTGCGCTGCCTCAAAGGAGATCGTAATTGTGCTGCCATCGGGGGGAGGAAAGTTGTCACCTGAGGTCTCAACCGCCAGCTCAAGGGCATTGAGAAGGCTGCGCGCATCACCGTCAGCGACGGTGACCAGGTGCTCGAGTGCCTTCTCTTCGAAGAGCACCCGCCACTTTCCGTAGCCACGTTCACTGTCTCCGATCGCCTGGTGGGCGATCGCTCGGAGCTCTTGTTCAGAGAGGCTGGTCAGACGGAAGATCCGCGAGCGGCTGACCAAGGCGGCATTGACTTCGAAGAAGGGGTTCTCGGTCGTAGCTCCGATGAGAATGACCGTGCCATTCTCTACCCACGGCAGCAGCGCATCCTGCTGGCTCTTGTTCCAGCGATGGACTTCATCGACGAAGAGGATGGTGCCCCGCCCGTAGTATTGGGCCCGCTCACGCGCCGCCTCAATCTCCTCACGCAGTTCCTTCACACCGCTGAGGACCGCATTGAGGGTAGAGAAGTGGCGCTTGGTCGTGTTGGCGATCACGCGGGCCAGCGTTGTCTTGCCAGTCCCCGGCGGTCCATAGAAGATCACCGAGGAGAGCTGGTCGGCTTGGATGGCACGCCTGAGCAGGCGCCCAGGGCCGATGATAGCCTCCTGGCCGATGTACTCATCGAGGGTGCGCGGCCTCATCCGATAGGCCAGCGGTTGATGGCTTTGGTCGACCGTTGAGAACAGGTTCACTGAAAGACCTCCAACAAAGAGCCGCTGCCTTTGACTACCGGGGTGGTGCGTAGCAACATCTCCTCTCCCTCAAGGGCTGTGAAGATGGCATCGAGGAAGATGTGGCGTATGTGGTCACTGAGGTCCTTGCTAGCTTCAGCAGGTACTGCCTCGTTGCTCAAAAAGAGGCCGTGGCGCCAGATCTCATAGTGGTGAGTAATCGTCTGCCACAAGGTATTGCTGTGCTGAAGGGCCTCATCGAGCAGGAGCGTTGCCTCCCTCTCGAGTTCTGTATCAAATTGCTGCTTCAAGAGGTGGGTAGCGCTACTTTTGGAGCGCACCATCGCCAGCGCATCGGCGACTGCCATAACACGGGCGCGTGTCTCGATCATGGCCAAGAGGTGTGGGGCAGTGGTGAGTAGCGCCGCTCTGACCTCATCGGCCCAAGCGCTCAGGCGAGCTTGAAGGCGCGGCATATCGTGTTGCTCCAGCAGGTGTACGCTTTGGCTGTCGAGCAGCACCGAAAGGGGAAGCCGGTCCACAGGGGAGAGATCGACCGACTGGCAACTGAGGCGCACGACCTCCACTAAGGCATCGTGGGCTTGCGCTTCGGTGAACGAGGGGGCGGTTTGGGTCGTGGAGCAGCTGGTCAACAGCAGTGCAAGCAGCAACAACACAAGGTTCATGGCCTTTACTATACCATTGGCCCCCTGGCTTGCATAGCAGGCTCGACGGTCGTACAATCGGCTCATGGTCCCACCATCAAATCTCAACAGACAGATCAGGCGAATCAGCCTGCCGACGATGTATGGCATGCTCTTCACCTCACTGTATGACATCGTCGACATGTTCTACATCGGCCTGATCGGCGCTGAGGCGGTGGCGGCGACGACCATCTACCTGGCCCTCTTCTGGGCCCTGGAGATCCTCAACGAAATCGTTGGCACCAGTTCGGTGAGCTTGCTCAGCCGCAGTTGGGGATCGAACGAGCGGGAGCGAACCAGCCGGATCGCCGAACAAACCTTCGTCTTCAAGGCGCTGCTCGGCAGCCTCGGGGCCCTGCTGCTCCTCGTCACGATGCCGTTTTTATTCGGGATCTTCACCAGCGATCCTGTAGTGCTCGCCCATGGGCTGCGCTACGGCTATGTGCGTACCCTCTTTGTCCCGATCTTCTTCTCCTCCTACACGGTCAATACGATCTTTCGGTCGGTCGGCGATGCGAAGACACCGATGTACCTGCTCTTTCTGACTGCCATCCTCAACGTGGTCCTTGATCCGATCATGATGTTCGATACGATCCCATTCACCTCCATCAAGGGCCTAGGGTGGGGGATGGCCGGCGCCGCTTTGGCTACCGGTATCTCATACCTGGTCGCCTTCGCCTTTGGCTTTTTCTTGCTGGTCAGTGGCAGAGCCCCGCTGACGATCCGGCTGAAAGGGATCTTCCGTCTTGACTGGGATCTGGACCGCAAATTGCTCGGCATCGGCTTGCCCAGTGGGCTGAATATGCTGCTCAAAAGCGTGGTAGGCTTTATCTTCCTGCGCCTGGTGTCCGTCTATGGTACGTTGGCGATCGCCTCCTTGGGGGTGGCGAGTCGGATCTATCACTTCGCCGCCATGCCCAGTGGAGGCCTTGCTATGGGCAGTGGCTTTTTGGTCGGCCAACGTATCGGGGCCAACAACATCGGCGAAGCTCGGCGCATCGCATCCCTATCGGCGCTCAATGGCATCCTCTTCTCCTTTCCCATCATGGTCCTGCTCTTCGCCTTCCCCGCCCAGATCCTCTCCCTCTTTCTTGCCAAGGATGCAGCGGTTGCCAAGGAGGCAGTCCTGTTGGTGCGCATCTATGCCTTCTGCCTCATTCCCCTTGCCATCAGTGGGGGCTATGGATCGGCGTTCTATGGCTCAGGCCATGTCAGGCCGGTACTCTACTCATTCTTGGCTAGCGGGTACCTGGTCCAGCTGCCCTATGCACTGACGGTGACGCTGCTCTTGCACCTGCCGCTCTCAGCGCTCTGGTTCGCCTACCTGCTCGGCGATGTGGTGGAGTGTGCGCTGCGCATCGGTTGGTATATGAAGGGAACTTGGGCCCACGCTTCTTGACGATACTGTATTTTTTTGCGACCTATGATGTATGATAGCTACGGAGGCTCACCATGAATGACCACAACAACACAATCCTACAGAATGTCCAGGCGCGTGAGCGCACCATCCTCAAAAACGTCTACCTGTGGATGAGCGCGGGCCTAGGAGTCACTGCCTTGCTCGCCTATGCGGTAGCAAAGAGCCCGAGTCTGCTCTATGCCCTGATGGGCAACGCCTTCGGCCTGATTCTGATCATCGTCGGCCAGTTCGCCCTGGTCTTCTACCTCTCATCCCGCATCGACCGGATGAGCCAGAGCAGCGCCATCGGAGCATTCTTGGCGTATTCGGCGCTCAATGGCATTATGCTCAGCTCGATTTTGCTCATCTATGCCGGATCGGTGGTGAGCAAGGCGTTCGTCGTCAGCGCCCTGATGTTCGCTTCGATGAGCTTGTGGGCGATGACCACCGACCGTGACCTCAACCGAATCGGCTCATATGCCGCGATGGGGCTATGGGGCCTGATCATCGCCATGGTGCTGAACATGCTCTTCAAGAGCCCGGCCATCGACTACCTCGTCAGTGTGGTCGGCGTCTTCCTCTTCTTGGGCCTTACCGCCTGGGATACGCAAAAGATCGTTGCGATGAACCGCCACTACGGCAGCCAGATCGATGAGGAGACCTTCACCAAGCTCTCGATCATCGGAGCCTTGACGCTCTACCTTGACTTCATCAACCTCTTCCTCTTTGTCGTAAGGATCTTTGGCCGATCAAACGATCGCTAACGGATGACGTTGTGCATGCCCTTGAGACTGTGCTCCAGGGCCTGCCAGCTGATCTCTTCCATCTCAATGGTACATGGATGGGTGCCCACTTGCTCAAGCGAGTGGGCATCGCTTGCTGTGATGACAGTCCACGTTTGGGGGGTAGGATTGACCATCTCAACGGCCGAGTAGGGCAGAGCGGGTAGAAAGCCCAGGTTGGTCAGCACACTATAGGAGGGGCGGTCTATGTGGGCAGGGATGACCAGCGCCCCTGCCTCAAGACCCCGCTCTACCACCGTATCGAATGAGAGCGCGCTCGCACTGGCGAGCATCAAGGTGAATTCACCGATCGTAGTATAATCATCGGCGATGAGCTGGCGGCCAAAGCGCCGCGCATTGTTGGGCCGCTGTGGCAGCGTTGATTGGATCCACTGGCCAAACGCCTCGGCCTTGTGGACATGTTCAAAGAGGACGAGGAGGTGGACCTCCTCGACGGTGGTCACCTCAAGGCCATAGACTGCCATGATCGAGCAGACCTCACATGCCTTGGCAAAGGGGCGCAGGTTCTGCGTGGCGTTGTGGTCAGTCAGCCCTAGGATCTGAATGCCCCTGTCCATCGCCTGCAAAGCGAGTAGCGACGGCAGCAGCGTATCATCTGCACAGGGGGAGAGGCAGCTATGGTTGTGAAGGTCAACGGTTACCTGCACGCTCGCCTTCCAACAATGCGAGCACCTTTGCCGCTGCCTCGAAGTGAGTCAAGTCTGTAGTAAAGAGGGAGATCTCCTCCTCCTGTGCCATAGCTAGCATATCGGCGGCGATCGAGCGGCCGTTACAGATCAACAGGGCGGTGATGCCGACAAGCGAGGCGACTGCGATGGTGTTCTTATGGGCCTGGATCGTGAGCAGCACGCTCGATGTCGGCGCATTGGCCATCACATCGCTGAGCAAGTCACCACAGTACCCGTCACTGATCTCTCTCTCGCCATCGGCGACGTAGACTGCCTCAAACTCCTTGACCGTAGCCAATGCCTCAACTCTCATCTGTACGTTCCTCCTCTTTTATCGTTCCCAGGTTGATCGAGACCTTGACGGTCGTCCCTTCAGGTGAGCTGGTGATCTCAAACTCATCGGCGACCGATTTGACGTTCGGCAGCCCCATGCCCGCCCCGAAGCCGAGGCTACGGATCCACTCGCTTGCAGTGGAGTAGCCCGCCTCCAGGGCAGCGTCGACGTCCTCGATGCCTGGCCCGCTGTCGCGCACGGTGATGGTCAGTCGGTCGCTTCCATACTCGGCGATCAATTGGCCTCCATCGGAGTGGACGACCAGGTTCATCTCCAGCTCGTAGCTGGCGATCGCGGCCCGGCGGATGATCTGGGGGTGGAGTGCTGCACTCTTGAGCCGCTTCTTGATTTCAGTGGATGCGTGGCCGGCGTTCTCAAAGTCATTCTTCATGATGTAGTAGGTGTACATCTCATTGCTCAGGATCCCCCCTTCGGCGCGACGGGTGCGCTTCTCCAGCTCCTCGACCTCCCGGTTGATCTCGATCAACAGGGCCGTGGTGATATCGCGGTTGGTGATCATCCCCACCAACTCCTTGTGCTTGTTGAGCACCGGGAAGCGGTGGTAGCGGTAGCGGTCGAAGTAATTGATGGCAAAGCTGATGGGCATGTCATCTTCCAAGATGATGAGGTTGCGGCTCATGTGCTGCTGGGCATTCTCCTCGATGTAGCCCTTGTCGAGGGCTTGGATGATGTCGTCCATGCTCACCAGGCCGATGAGGCGCTTGCCCATCACGATCGGCAGACCGGTGATCTTCTTCTGGCGCATGATCTGTTGGATCTCGCGCAGCGTCGTCTCTTTGGTCGCAGTGACCAAGTCAGTGGTCATTACATCCTTGACCTTCAGGCGGTAGATGAGCTCGAGCACGACGTTGGCGCTGGTGACCGTGTTGATGGGGATCTCTTGCATGGCTGTAGTATACACCAAAGCCAGCGCTCTGGGCCCCATAACTTTGTAGTTTGTATGAAATGGGACTACTGAGGGTGCACAAGAGCCAGAACTTTGGTATATTGGATGTGTATGAACGATACAAAAACTGCGATGGTGGTCTACGAGGACCCATCGTTTCTTATAGTGGACAAGCCATCTGGCTTACCCACCGTTCCCTTGAAGGAGAGCAGCCCTGATGAGCCGACACTGCTGGCTCAGGTCGGGCACTCGTATCCGGAGGTGCTCACCAGTGGCTCTCGCAATGGCTGGGAGGGCGGGGTAGTTCACCGCCTTGACACCCCCACCAGCGGCTTGGTGGTCATCGCCCGTAATCAGGATGCGTACCAACGGCTTTTGGCCATCGGCCAAGCCGGTCTGTTCATCAAGGAGTACCAGGCCAAGAGCTCGGTAGCCAGCCGAGCCATCAATCCAC
>LVBE01000109.1 GCA_001603105.1 Spirochaetales bacterium Spiro_03 | reverse complement strand
GGTCTAGACATTTCTCGGAAAATGACGATACTCAGAACTCGATCTTGCAGGGGGCAATCCGAAACCCAAGGGGCTACACAGATGTTGACTCAACCAACGGTGTACGTCGTGGACGATGATCCGCAAGTTCGGGAATCATTGACGCTGTTGATGAACTCGATGGGACTGAATGTCGAGGCATACGACTCGGCGGAAGCGTTCCTCGAACAGTACAGCGATGAGCCCGGCCCGCCGCGGTGCCTGGTCCTGGACGTGCGAATGCCCGGTCTGAGCGGGCTAGTATGACAGCGCTATGTTAGCTCAAGATCTCCAANNCTTCGTGAACTACTCGTTGGGACTTCTGGCCCACTTTGATCGGAAGAGCATCGAACCGATCGCCCTGTGGATCGGCGCGGCCGTCCGGACGCTGCAACTGTTTTTGTCGCAGTTTGCCTGGGACCACGCGCGGATCGAATCGCGGTTGCGACGGGCGATCATGGACGAGTACGGCGACGAAAATGCCATCGGCGTGATTGACGGTTCGGCCCACGCCAAGCAAGGCGACAAAACGCCCGGTGTCCAGCGACAGTGGTGCGGCGAGTCTGGAAAAATTGACAACTGCGTGGTCGGTCAGCACTTGATCTACACGGACAACGACCCGGAGAACCCCTTCAGTGCTTGCATTGCCTCGGATGTGTATTTGCCGGAAAGCTGGATCAACGACCCCGTGCGGCGTAAAGAGGCCCATATCCCTGAAACCGCGGTATTCCGCACCAAGTGGCGGATCGCGGCCGACCAGGTGGACGCGTGTCTTGCCGACGGCGTTCGTTTCTCCTGGATCACCTGCGATGAGGAATATACATCGGTCCCGGAGTTCATTTACCGCATGGACCGCAGCGGCCAACGCGTGATCGGCGAGGTTCGCAGCAACTTTCATTGCTGGGCGACCCGCCCGGCGTGCCACAGCGTGCAAGCCGCCCATGCCTCGAAGCAGGTCGACAACCTCTGTCGCTTCAGCCCGGCGTTCCGCAAGCAGTCGTGGCGTCGCGTCCACATCAAGGACACGACCCGTGGTGCGTGTGTCTGGGAGGTTAAATCCGCGCGGGTGTATCTGGTGACGAAAGACGACGAAGGCCAATCGTGTCCCACGGACCGGTCGTACTGGCTGATCGTCGCCCGCAATGCCGAAACGGGCGAGATCAAGTACTTCGTCAGCAACGCTTCCGAAAACATGCCGTTGGAGGAAATGCTGCGAGTCGCTTTCGCCCGCTGGCACGTAGAAATGTGGTTTGAACGGGCAAAGCAGGACTGTGGCTTCGGCGCGTTCGAGGTGCGGACCTACCAGAGCCTAATTCGCCATTGGCTCTGTTCGCGAATCGGCATGTACATCCTGGCGACCGAGACCACGCGACTGCGGGGGAAAAAATCCACAGATCACGCTGGAACAGGTGGTCCGAGCGCTGGGACCCATCTTGCAACGGTCGCTTGAGTGTGATCCCGACTTCATCGAGTTACTTTCGACGATCAACAAGTATCACCAACGACGCAATCAAACGTCCTACGAAAGCCGCCAACGTCGAGCACAAACCAAGGCCGGTGATGCCGAAAACACGTAGCGCTGTCATACTAACCACTTGCCACTATCCACTAACCACCCATCACCCGCAAGAAAACACGATGGCCCAGTCGAATCGACTGGGCCATCGCTATCGTTAAGACCAGGCCTTCCTCCCACACGGGGAAGGGAGGCATTCTGATTAACTAGATCAAGTTCCGCAACCAGCGGGGGCACACGGGGCCGGGCAAGCCGGAACCGGGCAGCAAACCTTCACTGGGACCTGCGTGCAGACCACGCGGGGCACGCACTTGGTCACGGTATAGGGCACTTGCTTGGCCACCAACCGGGTGCAGTTCACCGTCTTCTGGTAGCACACCGGCTTGCACACGGTGTACGGGACTTGCTTCACGCAGGTCTGCGGCACCATCTTGCAGACCTTGTAGCAAATCTCCTTGCAACGCTGCTCTTGCACCATCTTGCAAACGGTGTAGGTGCAGGTCTTGACCCGCTGTTCCGGCACCATCTTGCAGACGGTGTAGGTGCAGGTCCTGACTCGCTGCTCGGGCACCATCTTGCAAACGG
>LVBE01000108.1 GCA_001603105.1 Spirochaetales bacterium Spiro_03 | reverse complement strand
CATCTCATTTGAATGCAATTGGTTATGACCTGGTTATTGGATATCCACTGCGGAACTCAGGATGGATGCTACCACTGCAAGGCTGGAGCGTCAAGGAAATGGGCGTACGGCCTGTCGCTTGATGCTGGCAGGATGTAGCGATGTGGCCTATACTGGGTGCACAGGAGGCGTGTATGCATACACCTGATGAGAATCGATATGAGACGATGATCTACAACCGCTGTGGCAACAGCGGCCTTAAGCTGCCAGCCATTTCGCTGGGGCTATGGCAAAACTTTGGTGACACTGCGTCACTGGCCAATAGCCGGGCGATGCTCAGGCGGGCATTCGATCTAGGCATCACCCACTTCGACTTGGCCAACAACTATGGACCGCCACCCGGTTCGGCAGAGCTGAACTTCGGTAAGCTTCTCGCCCAGGATTTTGGTGCCTACCGTGACGAATTGGTGATCTCTACCAAAGCCGGCTACCTGATGTGGCCTGGCCCCTATGGGGAGTGGGGTAGCCGCAAGTACCTGCTCAGCAGCCTTGACCAAAGCCTGAAGCGCATGGGCCTGGAGTATGTGGACATCTTCTACTCCCACCGCTATGACCCCAACACCCCTCTTGAGGAGACGATGGGGGCCCTGGCCAGCGCCTACCGAGCAGGCAAGTGCCTCTATGTTGGCATCTCATCCTACTCCGCGGCCAAGACACTAGAGGCGCATGCACTGCTCAAAGAGATGGGGGTCCCACTTCTGATCCACCAACCCTCCTACTCGATGCTCAACCGATGGGTTGAGACCGAGCTGCTAGCGACGCTCGCCGACCTTGGGGTGGGCACCATTGTCTTCAGCCCGCTCGCCCAAGGGATGCTCAGTGACCGCTACCTTGGCTCGATCCCACCCAATAGCCGTGCCTCACGCCACGGCAGTTCGCTCTCAGAGCGCTTCCTCTCCGACGAGAACCTGGCCAATATCCGCGCTCTCAATGAGATTGCGGCAACCCGTGGCCAAAGCTTGGCACAGATGGCGCTTGCCTGGTGCCTCAGGCGTCCTGAGGTGACCAGCGTCCTCATCGGATCAAGCTCGGTTGAACAGCTCAATGAGAACGTCGCCGCACTGAAGGCGCTCACCTTCACCGAAGGCGAGCTTGAGCAGATCGATCGCTACGCACAAGAGGGGGGCATTAATCTCTGGGCACAGTCCAGCAGTAATTGACAGCTAAATTGGCTTCTGTTATATTGTACGCAACCTAGTAGTGGGGCCTCTTTGGAGGCCTCACCGATGAGGAGGCCCCTGATGGCACACGAACAACTGACCTTGTCATTCCAACTCTGCTTTCGCGTCTACGCCTTGGAGCGGGAGTTGATGGCCGCCTATCGGCCTCTGCTTGACCAATTGGGTCTGACGTACCCCCAATACATCACGATGCTCTATCTATGGGAGCACGAGAAGGGGACTGTCGGGGAGCTCTGTTCAGCCCTCAGCCTCGATACCGGAACGATGAGCCCGTTGCTCAAGCGCCTTGAAGCGAGCGGGTTCATCACCCGCCGCCGGCTGCCCAGCGATGAGCGGACCGTCGAGGTGAGCCTGACAAAGAAAGGCAGGGAGCTTGAAGGTCAGGCCCTCTCGGTGCCTGAGCACATCGCTTCCTGCCTTCTCACATCCGATAAAGATGAGCAAGGTAGGCGCTACCATGAGCTGAAGCTGATCCTCGACCAAGCCTTGGAGCAGCTTCGCACCAGCCGCAAGGAGCGCGAGAGCGCTCTGGTCAACTGACCTTGGTCTTCTTCGGCTCGTCGGTGACGGTCATCAAGACCGTCAGGCCTCGCTCTTCGAAGATTGAGCGGGCCGTTAGGAGGTCCGCCTTTTTCGGGCTCTTCACATCCTTGAGCGGATAGCTCATCTTCAGCTGCTCCCACTTATAGGCGCCCATGCTGTGGTATGGTAGCAGCTCCACCGTCTTGACACAGTCAAAGGCTGCGATGAAATCTGCAAGCTGGCCAAGGCGCGCCTCGTCCAAGGTCCAGCCGGGGACCAGGACGTGGCGGATCCACACCTCCTTGCCGATCGCCTGACAGTAGGCGAGGGTGGCAAGGGTATTGGCGTTGCCCATCCCAGTGAGGCTGAAGGCTTGCTTGTCATCAAGGCTCTTGATATCCAGCAAGATCAGGTCGGCCTCTTGAAGAACCGGGCGGGAGAGCTCAAGCGGTACACTGCCGGCGGTGTCAATGGCGGTGTGGATTCCCTCGGCTTTCAGGGCACGGACGAGGGCGAGGACGAACTCGATCTGCTTCAGTGGCTCGCCGCCGCTGATCGTAACCCCACCTCCGTCACCGATGAAGGCGCGGTAGGTGAGGATATCGGTGACCACTTCCTGCACGCTCATCTGCTTGCCCCCGTTCACATCCCAGGTATCGGGGTTGTGGCAGTAGCGGCAGCGTAGCGAACAGCCCTGCAAGAAGAGGACGTAGCGCAGGCCGGGCCCATCGAGGGTGCCCATCGTCTCCACAGAATGAATTCTGCCCCAGATGCTCATAGTCGACCTCCTACAGTGCGTTATGGAAGGTGCGGTGGATCACATCGAGCTGCTGCTCACGCGTCAGCTTGATGAAGTTGACCGCATAGCCACTGACGCGGATCGTCAGCTGGGGGTACTTCTCAGGGTGTTCCATCGCGTCGATGAGCGTCTCTTTCTCAAGGACGTTGACGTTGATGTGGTGCCCCTCTTCGATGAAGTATCCGTCCATCAGGGTGACGAGGTTGTTGATTTGCGCCTCCAGGCTCTTGCCGAGGGTCGACGGGACGACGGTGAAGGTGTAGCTGATCCCATCCTGGGCTGCGCTATACGGCAGTTTTGCCACACTCTTCATGCTCGCCACACTGCCTTTGGTGTCGCGTCCGTGCATCGGGTTGGCCCCCGGTGCGAAGGGCTCTCCTGCCTTGCGTCCGTCCGGGGTGGAGCCGGTCTTCTGTCCGTAGACGACGTTGCTGGTGATCGTCAGCACCGAGAGGGTCTGCACTGAGTTGCGATAGGTGTGGTGGCGACGCATCTTGGTGATGAAATCCTCGACCAGCGATCGGGCGATCGAGTCGACCCGCTCATCGTTGTTGCCGTAGGCAGGATAGGTCCCTTCGATTTCGAAATCGATGGCAAGCCCGTTTTCGTCACGGATCGGCTTGACGGTGGCGTATTTGATGGCACTGAGGCTATCGGCGACCACTGACAGGCCTGCGATGCCTCCTGCCATGGTGCGTACGATCTTCTCATCGTGCAGCGCCATCTCAAGGGCCTCGTAGCTGTACTTGTCGTGCATGTAATGGATGACGTTCAGGGTGTCGATGTAGAGCTTGGCAAGCCAGCTGGTCATCGCATCGAAGCGATCGACGACCTCATCGTAGTCGAGCACACTAGATTCGATGGGCTTGAGCTTGGGACCGACCTGACTGCCGTCCTTCTCGTCGCGACCTCCGTTGATGGCGTAGAGCAGAGCCTTCGCCAAGTTGATGCGGGCGCCGAAGAACTGCATCTGCTCGCCTAAGCGCATCGCCGAGACACAGCAGGCGATGCCATAGTCATCACCCCAGTCGCAGCGCATCAAATCATCGCTCTCATACTGGATCGACGAGGTCTCGATGGAGAGGCGGGCACAGTAGCGCTTGAATGCCTCCGGCAGGTTCTTTGACCAGAGCACCGTCAGGTTCGGCTCCGGAGCCGGGCCGAGGTTGGTCAGGGTGTGCAAAAAGCGGTAGCTCATCTTGGTGACCAGATGGCGTCCATCCAGGCCGACTCCGCCGATCGATTCGGTGACCCAGGTGGGGTCGCCGCTGAAGAGGGCATCGTAGGAGGGGGTTCTCAGAAATCGGATGATCCGCAGCTTCATGATGAAGTGGTCGACCAGCTCCTGGATTTCGTCTTCGCTGTAGGTACCGTTGGCCAGGTCACGCTCGCTGTAGATGTCAAGGAAGGTAGAGACCCGCCCCAGGCTCATGGCAGCGCCGTTCTGCTCCTTGGTGGCGGCAAGGAAGGCAAAGTAGAGCCACTGGATCGCTTCCTTGGTGTTACCGGCAGGCTTTGAGATATCGTAGCCATAGGAGAGGGCCATCTGCTTCAGCGCCTTCAGCGCACGGATCTGCTCGCTGATCTCCTCACGGTCCCGAATGACATCCTCGGTCATCGCATCGAAGGTGTAGGTCGCCTTGGCATGCTCCTTCTGCGCAATGAGGTAATCGATGCCGTAGAGGGGGACGCGACGGTAGTCACCGATGATCCGCCCCCGTCCATAGGCGTCGGGCAGACCGGTGATGACGCCGCTGTGGCGTGCCTTCTTCATCTCGTCGGTGTAGACATCGAAGACCCCGTCGTTATGGGTCTTGCGATAGGTGAAGACCTCATCGACACTGCGGTCCATCTGTCTGCCATACGCCTTCAGTTCGGTGTGCACCAGCCTGATGCCACCGAAGGGCATGATGGCTCGCTTCAGCGGCTCATCGGTCTGCAGTCCGACGATCGTCTCAAGGTCCTTGTCGATATAGCCGGCCTGATGGCTGGTGATCGTCGAGATCGTCTTCTCATCGATATCATACATGCCCCCGCGCTCGCGCTCGATGGCCAACAGGCCTTTGAGCTTCTCCCACAGCGCCTTGGTGCGGTCGGTGGGGGGAGCGAGGAAGGTGTCATCCCCATCGTAGGGGGTGTAGTGGTCGGTGATGTACTTGCGGACGTTTATCTCATAGCGGTTCTTCATGGTGTTTCCTCTTGCCATAATCTTTCGTATACTAGGTTCAGCTTCGTTCTACCATGAACAGAGAATAGTTACTGTGATTGAAATCACAATAGAAGTATTTTGCTAGGAGATTGGATGGATACCGCACCTACCTGCAAGAGTTGCACCAATGACCAGTGCATCCGTAGCGTCCCCCTCTTTGCCAGCCTCAACCACGAGGCCGTCCATGCCCTCACTGCCCAGATGGAACATAAGCGTTACCACAAAGGGGATATCATTGTACGGGAGGGAGACCGAGCTGAAGGGTTCACCGTCATCCAGAAGGGCAGTGCCAAAGCATACCGCCTAAACGCCGATGGGCGCGAGCAAATCCTCTACATCTTTCCGGTCAATGACTACTATGGGGCACGCTTTCTGCTCACCGAAGAGGAGGTGCCCTATACCGTCGAAGCTCTTGAGGAGTGCGAGGTCTGCATGCTCAGCAAGGAACAGTTCAGGACCCTGCTCTACACCCAGCCTGAGGTTGCGATCGAGATCATCGAGGCGATGGCCAACCGGATGCGGGTGCTCGAGAGTGCGATGCAATCGATGGGGGGCCGGAACGCAGACCTGCGGATCGCCAGCCTGCTGCTTGAGTTCAGGCGCCCCTATGGGCGAGAGGTCGATGCACAGACGATCATTGACCTGCCGTTGTCACGAGAGGGGCTGGCCAACTACTTGGGCCTTGCCCGTGAGACGCTGAGCCGTAAGCTCAATGAGTTGGAGGAGGAGGGGGTCATCACCCTCATCGGGGCACGCAGCGTCCGTATCGATGATTATGATCGCCTCGCCGCCCTTGCCAGCGCCTCCTATTGATCGAGCATTTCAGAGCGCTCATAGAGGGCCTTTTTCTCATCGTCGCTAAACGCTCGGCCCATGATCGCTGTGATGATCAGGATGACCGGAATGTTCAAGGCAAGGCGCGTGAGGCCGAAGCGAAGGCCCATTGAGCTGAGCTCAAAGAGGACCATCGGGATCTTGGTCGTCGACCACGCACCGATGAGGATCAGGATGTTGGTGAAGGTCGCTCCCTTGCGCATGAATGCCGTTGCGATCGGAAAGACCACATACAAGGGGCCTGCTGCACCGCTTCCGATCACAAAGGCCAACAGCGCTCCCTTGATGCCCGAGCCCTCTCCCATGAAGCGCACCATCGTCTGGCGCGGCACCCAGATATCCAACAACCCCAGCAGGATGAAGACCGGTGGCAGGATGAAGAGCATCTCCTTGAAGGAGGTGAGGACCGTCACCGCTGCCTTGGTGCCCACCGCTGGCGCGATGAGGGCCAACAGGGCGATAAGAAGGGCGGAAATGATGAAGAGTAGGTATGCCTTGATGTGTTTCATGCTCTGCCTCCTAGTGCACGACTTTGTTGATGACGAAGGCCACAGCAAAGGAGAGGGCGAAGGCAAGGCTGTTGCGTAGGATAGTGAACTTCTTGCCAAAGTACCGGATTTCAAGGGGGAGGGTGATGACGCCGACCATCGTCAGCGTTGAGACGAAGGCGGACAGTTGCATGTACCCGGCCCCGTTCTCCAGCAGGATCGCTGCCATCGGGAAGGCAACGAAGGCCGGAATCAGGGTGATCGAGCCGATGATCGCAGCGAGTAGAACACCCCACCACCCCGATGATGAGCCGATGATCGAGCTGATCACAGCAGGGCTGAGCAGGGCGAGGACCAGGCCTATGGAGGTGATCATCCCCGCCATCGGCGCCAGGATGTTCATGAAGGACATCCACGCCTTGGTGAGCGAGCGCTTGGTCTTCTCCCGGTCTTTGATGAACGAGAGTAACAACAATGAAAGGGCAATCGTGTAAAAAATGATGGTTTGCACAGGCTCTCTCCTAGGGTATAGGGATAGATATACTGTAATTGATTGCTATTGACAACTAAATGTACAAATTTGCTTGCATCTGGACCGAAACTGTGGTTAGCT
>LVBE01000107.1 GCA_001603105.1 Spirochaetales bacterium Spiro_03 | reverse complement strand
GTATGACTACAGCATTCAAATCTTGAAATAAGGTGTTTCAGAGTCATCAAATTCTTTGTAGTTAGAATTTTTAAATAATTTCTCTATAGGGAGTTGCTATAAAATGGCACACTAAAAATTTGCAAGATTGTGTAGAGATTTTGCTCCAATTTGAGCCTATTCTTGGGAATCACCACCAAAACATACATGGATATCGTCACCCAACCCTGTGTTTTCACGGTATTCTCTGAGTTCCCGATGATACTGGCCAAAATGAATCGATAAAAGTGAAAAGAGGGTATAAGTGACTGTAAATCATGCAGTTATTGGATGCTCAAAAAAAGTTAACCGGACAGCAATGAGAAGAAATATGTTAAAGTTTCCGATATTTTGTAAGCTTTAGCTCTTGGCTATAGGAGCCAGTTAAAACGGACCCGGGCGATTAAAGTCGCTATTGGGTCCGTTATGATTGTGAGGCAGGCTGGCATTATCTACCAGGCCGGTTGTGCCACGGCTTCAGGGACCGTGATCATCGCATCGGGGTGGTTTTGCAAAAGCGAGACCGGAAAGAGCGCTGACGGCTTTTCGCAGACTGCCCTACGCACTACGGCTTTGTGCCAGTCGCGAAAGCATCCGAGGCGGATCGTCTTTGCCATGAGGATTTGCTTCATGCCGATGGTGACGCAGTGCGTCGGCATCTGCTCGACAGCGCCGCCCAAGTCGGCGATGCTGTTGACCGTGCGTGTCTGACAGCTGATGACCTGGATCCGGGTAGAGCGGCTGGCGAACTCTGAGACAGGGACATCCTCTGGCTCATTGAACGCTAGGTGGCCGTTGATCCCGACTCCCCCGAAGCACGCATCGACCTTGCCGACGCGCCTGATGGCCCGGTCTACGGCATCCAGATCCAGCGGATTGGGGACGATCCGCTGGGAGCGGTCCATCACGAGGGCAGGGTCGATCAGGCTGTAGACCTTCTCGTCCATGTGGCGGCGAAATGAGAGGCGATGGTCGTACGGGATGAGGGCATTATCCTTGCCCAAGTACTCATCCATGCTGACGAACCACACATCGGCAAGGCTGATACGCCGCTTGTTCACCTCGGCAATAAAGTATGGGTATTGGCCAACCGGCCCCACCGGAACGATGAGGAGCGTCGGCTCCCCCTTGGCGTTGTTCGCTTCGATGATCTCAATCATCTGGGCCGCCATCGATGCAAACACCGCCTCAGCGGTAGGAAGGACGGTGAGGGGAATCTTTGCCTGGGCGACCAAAGCGCTACTCTTCATCGTGTAATAGTGTTCCACAGATCTTCCTCCTCTCAGTGGTGTTGGGACGGACAAGAGATATCGTCGAGGACCGTCGCACTCGATCCCTCCATGCAGAGGTGGACGCTTGCTGTCTTGAACGCCTTGGGCATGGCGAGGATCGAGGGGTTGGCTCCGGTGTACTTTTGGGCATCGAGCAGTGCCTCCTCAAAGGTCGAACGGGTCTTCATTCCCATACCGCGGGCAAAGCCGGGCTCCTGGGCGCCGACGATGTAAATGGCTGCGCACTGCTTTTCGGCGATATGACCGCAGCTGATCATCGAGAAGGCGTGGTAGGGGTGGTAGCCGTAGCTATAGCGATAGGCATCGATGTACTCCTGCTTCATCGAGAACGCCTGGCCGAAGCGTTCGATCTCAGGCAGTGTACTGGCATAGTCGTGCTGAAAAAGCTCGTAGGTGGCCCGATAGGAGGGAAACTCCTCGTCGTGGAAGTATCCGTTGCAGATCGATGAGCAGATGACCACCGGATTTTCGACCAACACACGCTTGTGGCGGATGATCTGGGCACTGATGGCCTGCAGCATCAAAATCGGGTTGGTGCCCATGCCGTTGCCGTAGTGGAAGGCCTGCGGCATGCCGATGACCATGATGTCGTACTTCTTCTTGGCCCAGTGGACGTAGGTGCGCCGGTCGGCGACCTGCCAAGAGGCTTGCTGGACCAGGTCCGCCTGGCCGGCGAAGACCGCGATCTGGCGCTGGTAGGTGTCGAGGACCGCATCACAGACGAAGAAGGGCTTGCCCATCTTCTTCTCCATGTGGTGGCCAATGGCATCGAACTTTCGCCGCATCAGGCTCTTGGAGTTGACCGGGATGAAGTCCTGGCGGTGCATCACCGCCGGGGTGTGGTGAGCCCCGATCGACTTCCAGTGGGTGATACCGGTGGCGCAGTGCTTGTAGCCGCCGGAGTAGCCACCGTATGGGTTGCCAAGGGCATGGCCGACAAGGATGGCGACATCGGCGTCAAAGACCTCCTTGTTCATGATGACGTGGCTGTTGTACTCCTCCTCGAAGCCGAGGTCGATGAGGTTGTCCCAATCTTCGCTGTCGTGGTTGACGATCTGCCCGCTCTCCCAGTAGCGGTCAAAGACCGCATCGCCGAGGATCGAGCGGATCTCCTCCTTCGTGTTCTTGCGGTGCAGGCCGTTTGAGCAGATCAGCTTGATGTTGCGCTCCTGTGCCCCGCCTGCAAGGCACTCGGCGATCAGAAGGGGGATGGAGAGCCTACGGTGGCTATCCTCCTGAAATCCCCCTTTTACTCGGTCAGGGAAGATGATGACGATCTTTGAGTCGGCGCTCACCTGATCGCGTAGGCGGCCCATTCCTAGTGGATTCTCGATCGCCGCCTTCGTCGATCCGGCCTTGTCGGCCAGGTGGGGCGGATCGGGCACTGTCTCGCCGGGGATGAAGATATCGGTATCGTCGGGCAGATTGGCCTCCATAAGTCCATGTCCATATTCAAATGCTACCTTCATCGCGCTCCTCCTTCACAATACAAGCGTACAATGTTCACAAATTCGTCGGGGTAGAATCCGATCTCCCCACTGAAGCGAGTCAGTGCGACCAGACCCCCATCAAGCTCCTTGATGGCCCCGATTGCACGGGCATTCTCCTCTTTCAAGCCACCGCCGTAGACAAGCGGGGCAGGGTAGAGCTCCTTGACCAGTCGGGCAAGTTCCCGAATCTTGGCAGCATCGGGCGGAATCTTGCCCGGCCCGATCGCCCAGATCGGCTCATAGGCGACGACGACCTGGGATGGGTCGACGCCGTCCAGTCCTTCGGACAGCTGCTGGGCGAGGACCTGGCGGGTCCTGTCGACCTCGGTTGCATGCTCTCCAATGCAGAAGAGGACCTTCAGCCCTGCCTTCAGGGCACAGTGTACCTGCCGGTTCAGAGTAGCGGCGATCACCGATTGCGCTCTCTGGGTCGGGACATCGGCTTCGCTGAGCAGAGAGAGGAGCTTGGCCCGCTCCTCGCTGTGGCCGATGATCGTCCACCGAGCTCCAAGCTCGTAGGCGGCATTGGCCGATAAGCTTGTGGTCATGGCCCCGAAGTTCTTGCCAGCCTCGGTGTCTGAGCTGTGCACCGACTGACAGCCGACGGTGATGGGACAGGCACGCTCTGGATCGCTGGCGCTGGAGGCGGCTAGGATGTGGGCTTCAGGAAAGAAGAGTGGAAACACCATCCCATCCTTGAGCTTCGGCTCAAGCGAGAGCCCTTCCTCTACAGAGGTGACAATCGTCTTTGCCCACTGAGATGCCAAACTTATGCGGTTGACCCCGCCTCGGCTTGCTGAGATATCGAATCGTTTCAGGTTGACAAAGATATAGGTTTGCATATGGCCTCAGGAAAAAATTTGGATTGCATGGCAAATGCCCGCTTCTTTTTTCAGTATAGTGGCTCTTTTTGGCTATGTCAAAGAGAAAATTCTGCAAAAACCATCAAGCAATGAAGATTTTGCTTTACAAATTGAATTTCGTATTGGATAATTTGGATAGAGTACTCCAAATAGTATCCAAATTGTTGGATAGTTGACCACAGCTGTCGGTCAAGCGTTACCGATACTCTAGAGGGAGGCGCCATGGATGCGACCACACCACTGTCACCGAAGAAGAGGGCGCGCAAGCTGAAGGATTTCTCTGATGGCAGCAAACGCATGCGCTACACCCTGATGACGATCTCGATCATCGGCGGATTCCTCCTTTGGTACTTCATCACCTTGATCCCGACGATCAACACGTTCTTGGCAAGCCCGAAGCAGGTCCTCAGGGCCCTGGTCAGTGAATCGGCCGCCGATGGGCGCTATCTGAAGGATATCACCATCAGCTTGCAGCGGGTGCTCATCGGCTTTGGCCTGGCGTTCGTCTGCTCGATCCCCATCGCTTTCTTGATGGGCTGGTACCCAAAGGTGCGCAACCTGGTCGAGCCGTGGATCCAGTTCATGCGCACGATCCCGCCGATCGCCCTGATCCCACTGGTGATCCTGGCGATGGGACTGGGTGAGCCGCCCAAGTACACCATCATCTTCGTAGCCGCATTCTTGGTGATGGTGGTGACCATCTACCAAGGGGTGAAGGAGGTTGACAAGACCCTGATCAGGGCTGCCTATACCTTCGGTGCCAGTGACAAGGACCTCTTCGTGGACATCGTCATCCCCGCCTCATTTCCCTACATCCTCGTCGGAGCGCGCCTTGGGATGGCGGCGAGCCTGACGACTCTCATCGCTGCCGAGCTCACCGGCACCACCTTCGGCCTGGGGGCGCGCATCCAGGGAGCCCAACAGTTCATGGACACCTCCATCGTGCTATTGGGGATCATTACGATCGGAGTCATCGGCTTCGTCCTCGACAAGATCCTGCTCTTTGTCGAGAAGAAACTCACTGGATGGAAGTAATGCATATGGCAGATTTGTTGATTGATATCGTCGATGTCCACAAGCGGTACAAGGTTGAGAAGGGACCTAGTGTCAATGCGCTCAATGGCGTGAGCCTTTCGATCAAGCGCAACGAGTTTGTCTGTGTCGTCGGCCCATCGGGGTGTGGCAAGACCACGCTTTTGAACATTATCGCCGGCCTGGAGAGCTACGACAGCGGGTCGGTGACGATGCATGGACAGCCGATCATCGGCCCGGGCCCGGAGCGCGGGGTGATCTTCCAGCAGTATGCGCTCTTTCCGTGGATGACGGTAGAGAAGAACATCGAGTACGGGCTCAAATTCATCCGTAAGCGCGACGCAGATGGCAACGAGGTTCGCTTCACCGCCGAAGAGAAGCGTGAGCTGGCCCACCACTATATCAAGATGGTCAACCTCAGCGGCTTTGAGAATAGCTACCCCAAAGCCCTGAGCGGAGGGATGAAGCAGCGGGTGGCCATCGCCCGCGCCTATGCCCTGAACCCCGAGGTCCTGTTGATGGACGAACCCTTCGGGGCCCTTGATGCCCAGACGCGGGCTCAGCTGCAGGAGGATCTGCTACGGACGTGGGAGAAGGAGAAGAAGACGGTCTTTTTCATCACCCACGATGTCGATGAGGCGGTGCTGTTGGCATCGAAGGTGGTCATCATGAGCGCGCGCCCAGGTCAGATCAAGGAGATCGTCGACATCGACCTGCCGTACCCGCGCACCCAAGCCACCAAGATGGATGAGACGTTCATGCGCTACAAGAACTACATATGGGATACGGTCTACAAGATGTACTTGGAGATTCCCAAGTAACGGAGCTGGTAGCCCCGCATGGGGATACAGATAGGGTTGGGATTTTAACAATATGGAGGAACTATGAAAAGAACAGCATTGGTGGTCTTGTTGACCATCGCAATCATTGCCTCGCTCTCTGCACAAGCAGGTGCTGAGAAGCCGACGGCGCAGTTGACGACGGTTCGCCTTGGAATCCACGCCAACGAGGGTGGAGCCCCGCTCGCTGCAGTGGCCAAGGAGAAGGGATTCTTTGAGAAGCACGGGATCAACCCGGTCTTCACGATCGTCGAGAGCGGACCTGCTGAGATGACTGCGATGCGGGCTGACAACCGGACCCTCGACATCGGCTACATCGGAGCCGGAGTGGCGTGGAACCCGATCGACGGCAACGGCAACGGCCTGTCGTTCGTCTTCCTCGACTGCCTCAGCAACGCCGAGATGTTCTTGGCGAAGAAGGGACTCTTCGTCGATGCGAACAAGAACGGTCGGTTTGACAACGAGGAGATCTACGAAGGACTGAAGGGTAAGAAGGTCTTCATCGAGGTCGGCACGACCCCCGGTGGCTGGTTCAAGACCTTGTTGGAGTTGATCAACGCAGGTCGCCCTGCAAGCGAGCAGCTGTGGATCCACAGCGAGACCAGCTCCTATATGGCCGGCTATACCGCCCCCAACAAGAACCCTGCCTACCGCGTCGAGGTGGTCAATACCCTCAATAGCAACCTGCCGGCAGGGATGGCGTCGGCGGCCGGTGGCATGGACGTAGCCATCGGATTCTCCCCGGCTACCAGCACGGTGCTCGCCACCAACCCGAACGTTGAGTTGATCGCAACGACGGTGGGCAACTTCCCGCCGGACAAGTCCTTCCCCTCGACCTGGGTCGCATCCAATGTGTGGCTGAAGGAGAACCCGAAGGTAGCGCAGGCGTTCGTCGACGCCCTGTACGAGGCAGCGTTGTGGCGCTATGCGAACCTTGACGAGTCGATGCGCATCGGTGAGAAGATCAGCCAGAAGCCAGTTGGCAGCTTCGATCCCTTCAACCTCGTCGCCCCGTCTAAGCAGGACTACCAGAAGTGGTTTGCCACCAAGGATAGTACCGGATACCTGTATATGAAGGCGCTCTACGACGTACGGGTTCCGAACGTGCCTGCGGGTAATCGAATCAAGAGCTTTGAGGAAGCGTTTGACGACACCTTCCTGCTGAACGCCATCAAGTCCTACTGAGCACGCTAGTCGACGTGTGGAGGGGCCCAGCCCCTCCACAATTTCAAAGGAGCGACCATGACCATCACCTGCCGCACTGATGCCGCATCGCGCGTATCAGAGCAAGAGATCTTAGATGCCATCGCCCTCAATGCCCCCCTGATCGAAGCGGTGCAGCGAGGCGAGGAGGCCTATCGCCCCTACCTGGGGTGGTATGAGATCAACGGCGCTCTGATCGACCGCATCGAAGCGGAAGCGCGGCGCATCCAGAGCCTGGCATCGGTGATGATCGTCATCGGCATCGGCGGCTCCAACCGTGCAACCATTGGTGTCTATGACGCGCTCAAAGCGGCCAGGCCGAGAGCGACCTCGCTCCTCTTCAGCGGTGACAGCCTCAGCGCCCAACACCTTCAAGAGGCGCTGAAGCTGATCCGTAGCTCTGATGTCGCAGTCACGGTCATCGCAAAGGATTTCAATACCATCGAGCCGGGCATCACGTTTCGGCTCATCCGCCAGGAGCTTGAGCGCAAGTGGGGCTCATCAGCGTCTGAGCGCATCGTTGCCATCGGCAGTGCTGGGCCCGGCCAGCTGAAGGAGCTGGCGCACCAGCAGCGCTGGTCATTCTTTGCCTTTGACGAGGACGTGGGTGGACGATTTTCAGCCTTCAGCGCAGTCGCTCTCTTCCCACTGGCCGTAGGGGGCATCGATGTGCGCGCCTTCGTCGATGGAGGGCGGCAGACCCTTGGTATGCTACGCTCATCCAAAGGGAGCGAAAACCCGGCGGTGCGCTATGCCACCTTTCGCTTCTTGGCAAGAGAGCGGGGCATAGCCGTCGAGGCGCTGACCCTCTTTGAGCCGACACTGCATGCCTTTGGACGCTGGTGGGTCCAGCTCTTCGCCGAATCGGAGGGCAAAGGTGAGCAGATTTTGCTGCCGGTCATCTTCGACTACTCAGAGGACCTCCATGCCGTAGGACAATACGTGCAGGAGGGGCCGAAGATGATCATGGAGACGTTTCTTGACTTCGGCCATGAAGAGACCGGCCTGGTCATCGAACCATCGCGTATCGAGGATGGGTTCTCCTACCTCGATGGCACGCCCTTCAGCCTGCTCAACCGGACCGTCTACCAGGCAGCCTTGGAGGCACACCGCGCTGGCGGGGTGGAGTGTATTGAGCTTAGCGTCCCCAGGCCAATTGATGAGTCAAGCCTCGGCTCTCTCTTCAGCTTCTTCTTGTTCAGCGTCTACCTTTCCTGCCGCCTGTTGGGTGTCCACCCATTTACCCAACCTGGGGTGGAGCAGTACAAGCGCTCGATGTATACTGCTTTGAAAAAACCCGGGTATGGGAACGAAGAGGAGAGCAGGTGATGAGTGTCAGGCTGAAAGATATCGCCAAGGAGGCGAATGTCTCCATCTCAACGGTTTCTCGGATTCTCAACCAGGATCCCTCACGCAAAGCCAATGACCAGACCATCGCCCGGGTCTTTGAGGCAGCTGAGCGCCTCGGCTACTTTTCCCAGAAGCTCGCCATCGCCCAGAGTTTGGGAGTGAAAACCAATGGGCAGAAGGCGTACTCGGTGGCCTGTATCCTGATGAGCGAGCATGAAAGCTACGTCTCCCCGTTCTTCAGCACGCTGATGACTGGCATCCAGCAGGAGATCATCAACCAAGGCAGCCGCTTCCCCCACAACTTCTTCGTCACCTCGATCAAGGACCCAGGGTTCATGAATGTCCTGGAGGAGACCCGCCTCGATTGTGCCATCATGCTCGGTCGGAGCACCGAGGAGCGGATCCACTACCTGCGCGAGCGGATCCCCAATCTTGTGTATGCCGGGGTCAACGCAGTTGATATCGGCATCGATGAGGTCGTCTGTGACGCGCGCCTTGCAGTGACGGATGCGGTCAACTACCTCATTGAGCTCGGCCATACCCAGATCGGGTTCCTTGGCCCAACCCGCAAAAAATACCACGTCTACAACGAACATCGCTTTGATGGATACCGTGATGCCTTGAACAACCATGGCCTTGCCATCGATGAGCGGTTCATCGTCGATACGATCCTCACCGCCTCTGATGGGTATGCGAACATGTGCAGCCTGATCAAGGCAGGGGCGCTGCCCACTGCCCTGGTCTGCGGAAACGATACGGTTGCGATGGGGGTGATGAAAGCCTTGGACGAGCACTCCATCGATGTGCCCGGTGACATCTCGGTCGTCGGCTTTGACAACATCGACACGGCTTCCTACCTCAAGCCGGCGTTGACGACGATCGACATCCCCAAAAAAGAGTTGGGCCGCCTTGCGGTGAAGGTCCTCGTTGACCGCCTTGAGAGCGGGCGGACCTACCCGCTACACGTCAAGCTCCCCTTTGCCCTGTTGAAGCGGGAGAGCTGTAGGAGGCTCACATGAATACCCTCTGTCTAGCTGGGGCTCGGCTGCTCATCGATGGGGCGCTCAAGGCCCGTAATCTGTGCATCACAGCCGATCAGATCAGCGCCATCACAGAAGAGGCGCCCAAAAGCGGACAACTCTCCTATGACCTGAGCGGCTTGACCATTGTGCCGGGCTTTGTCGATATCCACACCCACGGGGCGCTGAGCATCGACTTCAACCACGCCAGTGGCCAAGAGGTGGAGACAGTCAGTCGCTTCTTCGCCTCCTGTGGGGTGACTTCGTACCTTCCGACGGTCCTCACCGACACCACTGAGCGGATGCTCGCCCAGCTGGATCTGCTCTCTGACCCCCTGGTGGTCGAACAGAACCCTACGATGGCGGCGATCCACCTCGAAGGGCCGTTTTTGAATGCCAAGTACAAAGGAGCGATGGCCGAGAGCCTTCTCAGAGAGGCAGACCTCGGCCTCTTCAGAGAGCTCTGGGCCTCCAGCCGGGGTCGCATCCGGCTCATGACCGTTGCACCCGAAGTCGATGGGGTCCTGCCGTTGATCGAAGAGGCCGTTGGCCTTGGGGTGCGTGTCAGCTTAGGACACAGCAGCGCCAGCTATGAAGAGGCGATCAGGGCCATCGACGCGGGCGCGTCGTCGGTGACCCACATCATGAACGCGATGAAGCTACTACACATGCACGACCCGGCGATTCTGACGGCAGCTTTGGAGCGTGACATCTGGGCTGAGATGATCGTCGATGGCTTTCACCTCCATCCCCCGATCGTCCGCCTGCTGCTTAAGACCAAGGGGTGGGATCGGATGATCGCCACTACCGACAGCATCAGCGCCACCGGCTTTCCCGATGGAGAGTATCAGCTTGGTCCCAACCGGATCGTGGTCGAAGGCGGGGATGCCAAGCTCGTGGACAATGGGGTGCGCGCCGGCTCGACGCTGACGATGGATCGGGCGCTAGGCAAATTGCGCGCCTTCACCGCCGCATCGGTTGAGCGCATCTCACCGCTATTGTCCACCAACGCAGCGCGCATGCTCGGCTTCGACGATCGGGGCTCGATAGCCGTTGGAAAGCGGGCTGACCTGGTCGGCCTTGATGAGGACGATCAGGTCCGGTTCGTCATGGCTGGTGGAACCATCATCTATCGAGGAGAGACCAATGGGTGAGAAATTTGTGATAATCCATGGAGGCGCCCCAACCGCAGTCATGAACGCCTCCCTCTATGGTGTGATCACGACAGCCAGAGAGCATGGGGTGACAATTCTGGCTGCGAAGGGCGGCAGTGAGGGCCTCTTGAAGGAAGCGTTCATCGACCTCGGCGCCTTGGATGATAGGGTGCTGGAGAGCCTTCCGTTCACCCCGGCCTCTGCCATCGGCACCAGCCGCTACCAGATCGATGAACACGGATACTCCAGGATGGCCGAAATCCTGGTCAAGCATCAAATCGGGGGTGTGCTCTTCAACGGAGGCAACGGCTCGATGGATAGCTGTGGCAAGCTCGCCCGGGCGATCGAGACCCATCCAAAGGGTCGAGGTATCAGGGTCATTGGCATCCCCAAGACAGTGGACAATGACCTGGCGGTCACCGACCACGCCCCGGGCTTCGGATCGGCAGCCCGCTATCTGGTCTCGTCGGTCCGTGAGCTGTGCGAGGATGTGGCCTCGCTGCCGATCCACGTCTCGGTGCTGGAAGCGATGGGTCGCAATGCGGGGTGGTTGACTGCATCTTCAGTGTTGGCCGCTCGTGACGGCTTGGGACCTCATATGATTCTCCCTCCCGAGATACCCTTTGACGAAGAGCGCTTCCTCGATACCGTACAAACGTTGATCGGCCGTCACGGCGGGGTGGTTGTCGTCGCCTCAGAGGGGCTGCGCCATCGAGATGGGTCACCGATCGTCGATCCGATCTTTGAGGTCGGCCGATCGGTCTACTATGGGGATGTCTCAGCCCATCTGAGCTCGTTGGTCATCAAGCGCCTGGGCATCAAGGCGCGCAGTGAGAAGCCCGGCATCCTCGGGCGCTGTTCGATCGCCTGGCAATCCGATGTGGACCGCGATGAAGCGATCCTCGCTGGCGCCGAAGCGGTCAAGGCGCTGATCAGAGGCGAAAGCGGTGCGATGGTGGGCTTTGAGCGTATCAGCGATGAGCCGTATGCGATCAAGACGATCCTCATTCCAATACAAGAGGTCATGCTGTGCGAGCGAATGCTTCCGCACTCCTTCCTCGATCCGGAAACCGGGGCGATCAGTGCTGCATTTGCCACCTGGGCCCGACCGCTACTGGGCTCGCCATCTCGCCCGTTCGCCCAAAGGATCGTGTGATGGATATCTTCAAGATCACGCTAGTACCCAAGCAGTATCCATGGGGAGGGCGTACCTTCCTCCAGGACCTGATCGCAGCCGAGCTGCCTGCTCCGGTCGGGGAGCTGTGGCTGGGCACACACCCCAACGGCCCCTCTCGCCTCAGAGAAGATGGCTCTCCGCTCTCAGATCTGTTGGAGAGCCAGCCTCAGCTGCTCGGCTCTCGGTTGGCTCTTCCCTTCCTCATGAAGGTGATGGCTATCGAAGAGCCACTCTCTATTCAATGCCACCCATCAGAGGCGCAGGCGAGAGCAGGGTGGACGAAGGAGAGCGAGGCTCGACGTACGCTTGCCCAAGAGCTGTGGAACTACCAAGACCCCAATGCCAAGGAGGAGATGGTCGTCGCCCTCTCGGCCATGATCGTCATGTGCGGCATCCTACAACCTTCGGAGATGGAGCGGCGACTGCGCCACATCTTGCCACACTCCTTTGACCGCATTCTTGGCAGCCTTCCCATCTCACTTGAGTCCTATATGCGTGCCCTAGCCGCCCTTGATCCCTCTGATCTTGACGCCCTTATCTCGGAGTATCGGTCTTCTTTGGCCGATGAAGGGGGACAGTGGTCAAAACAGCGTGAGCTCGCCCTACGTCTATTGGATTTGCATGACGGCGATCCGTGGGTCTTTGCCCCCTATCTTTTGCAGGTCATTCACCTCAAGAGGGGAGAGGGGCTCTATCTGAAGCCAGGGATCGTGCATGCATATGTTGAGGGCAACGCCATCGAGCTGATGACCAACTCCGACAATATCCTCAGAGCGGGACTGACCGACAAGCACATTGACCTAGAGGAATTCTATCGTGTGATGGATAGCTCCACCGATCCCACCGAGTTGATCGCTTTGACCGGTGACGGTGGCAGGAGCGAGTACCGTACCCCGTCAAGGGAGTTCCGCCTCCTGCGTTTCACCGACGGTGATTACGAAGAGGCGGCTACAAAGCCCGCGATCATCTTATGCATCGAGGGGGAGGCTGTTCTCACAGCAAAGGACCAGAGTGTTGCCTTGAAGCGAGGGGACGCACTCTTTGTAGGGGCGACGGTAGGAAGCTACCACCTGGCAGTCAGGGGAGAGGTCTTCTGTTCATCTGCCTATTGATGACAGAGGTCTGCTGGATAGGGGTGGTAGCTTCACCTGCTCTGATAGTATTGCCTACTCTTGGTCGTTTTTGTTCATCCACCCACGGATGACGGGGGAGAGGTCGATGCTTTTGATGGCTCCATAGCGATCGACAAAATAGTTTTTCATGTAGTCATCGGTCTTTCGAACTCCGGTAGCCCCAGCGGTGCCGAAGTCCGAGAGGGAGTAGTGTGTGCTACAGTGCGTCTCATCGTCGCGATCCACAAACTTGATCTCGTCCCTCCTGAACAAGTTGGGGTTCAAGAAGATTGGATTGTGGGTGTTGAAGATCAATTGGGCGTTGTGGATGTTCAGCTCATCGTTGTGGAAGATCGTGACGATGTTCATCAATGCCATCGGGTGAATGGATGCATCAAACTCATCGACGACCAGCACTCCTCCTCTCTGCAAGGTCTGTAGGATGGGCGGCAGCATATTGATGAACCGGATGGTTCCGTACGATTCGAAGAGGTCTACCGGGATGGCGGCTTGTCCGGCTCTGTTCTTGAACAGCGAACAGAGACGCGCTTCCTCCCGTTCCCCATCCAGGACATATCCCAATTCGTTTGAGTTGACTCCAAACAACGCAGCTGCCTCATTCAGTGTTTTCTCTATATAGGCCGATCCCTTCCTCCCCTGAGGCAGCTGCGGGACCAAGCGCATCGAATCGCAGCGATAGATGATGGTGAAGCTCTTCTCCAGCCATCCGGTGACCATGGAGACCAGCCTGGAACTGAAGATCGCCTTGAATCCATTGACAAGGAACAGCTCCTCATCATGAAGGCTTCCAGCCGCCAACGCAGCAGCCCCCCGGGCATACTGGCCATAGGCTGGGATCAGGAAGGATTCAACGACGGCCATATCCCCGATCTCGAGATCGGCTGCTCGGTTGAAGAGGAGGGTATCATTGACAGAGAACGTCTCCTTGAGCACCCGTCGTGTATGGTCCCGTTCAAAGAACATCCCCTCATCGGTGGACCTGGCTGAGTTCAAGCAGAGAACCTTGGGATTGAAGTCAAAAGGGGTTTGAACTCAGTTCAATGTATGGTTCTACTTTTGTGTTTATCTTAGGATAATACTGTTGAGCGCTTCTGGAT
>LVBE01000106.1 GCA_001603105.1 Spirochaetales bacterium Spiro_03 | reverse complement strand
CCTCTCCACGCTGTCCCATTGTAACTCCTCGCTCGCTAATCGTAGCACGGTTGTAGCAAGCACGGCTACTGCCTGTCAAGGGCGAAGGCCCTTGACCAAATGCCTCAGAATGGTCTATATACAGTGAGGTACCAACCAAACGCGCCTATCGTATAATGGTATTACCTCAGCCTTCCAAGCTGAAGAAGCGGGTTCGACTCCCGTTGGGCGCTCTAGACCCCCACGCTCTTGTGTGGGGGTCGTTTGTTATCCTGTATTTTGATGTATGTATCACAACTTCCCAATTTTTAGGTGGAAAAACCTGTTTTCCTGGTGGTTTTCACTTTGCATGTCCTTTCCTTCCAAAAAACCGGATGTGAATGGGCAGGTTTGTTCGTTCACTGCCCAAAAAACCAGCTGTCAGGGCACACATTCACACCTTCAGACGTGTAGATGAAGATCTGGCACGGTAGATACAGGGCATGGTGTGCGTTTATCTTAGGCTAATGTTTCAATTGTGATGCTCTATTGTTTTCCAACAGCGCTCCTTCATGAAGGTAGCGATAACAGTAACATCTTCGCCCTCATAATATTTCACAAGCAACTGCTTAAACTCCGGCACTTCCCTTTCGGGAATCACCAAGAAACCACCGCCATGGGCAATCAAATAGTGATTTGCAAAAATTACAGATGCACGCTTGTTACCATCTAGAAAGATCTGCGTTTTCATACAATATAGACAGAGCTTGATAGCAATGTTGATAGCATCATCAGCTTCTTTCGTAATCTCGCGGATTTGGTCTTTTACCTCAGATTCGTTTGGTATTGGTGGAATGTAGGATGAGCCTCCTATGATACCGGGGAAGGCGCGAATGCGACCACCCTCTAGGAAAAACCCTTCATTAACGAGCCTTGCTATGTAGCTCAGCATATAATAGTCAGAGTGACTAGCTATAACATCACGATCCAAAATGAACTCCCAGGCGTGCTTCAAATTCAAAATCTTTTGAACATCCGTCGCTGTCAAGCCGGTAACTTTTCCATTTTCTATGATTTCTTCTGTCTGTGGAAACGATGTCGCCACACCCTCCAAAACAGCCTGGTCATAGATATTTATTTTCATGTTAGCTCGTGCAAATGCAATATTGTTAATAACATCAGCAGAAAGTTCACCTTCCGAATATCCGGCGACAGCAAGTTGCTTTTCTATACTACGAAGTTCTTTCTGATTTCCCTGGCTACTCTTGCATTCCGAAGCAGCAAGTTATAAAGATCTTCTGTATATACATCAACATACGTTGCTGTCTGTTTGCCAGCCACACGTTTCCTGACATAGAGATATTTTCCATCTCCACGTTCCTTGATTTCGGGTGTTCCATCATAAGGCATAAGATTCAGTCTTGCGTGAAGGTCAGCTCTACTTCTTAGTAATTCTTTTATCCTTTGATATTGTACTGCCATTGCATTTCCTCTTTTGGAGAACAAATTGCATAGTTATTATAGGACAATGCTCCCCAATATCCAATACGTATTGGGGAGCATTTCCACAGCAAAGTATGTCAGAGTATTCCCCAATTGCATAAAATTACTATATCCACACAGCATTTTTAATTCAAAGAACAATTCCTGTCTCTTATACACATCTC